>CANQHX010000011.1 GCA_947623905.1 uncultured Lachnospiraceae bacterium | reverse complement strand
CCTGGTGCGGCCCCTGCAAGGCGCTGGCGCCGGTGCTGGAGGAGGTCGCCGGCGAAACCGGCGCCACCATCGCGAAGATCGACATCGACGAGGCCGAGGATCTGGCCGTCCGCTACGGCATCATGAGCGTGCCCACGCTGCTGGTGTTCCAAAACGGCGAGGTCGTCAAGAACTCTGTGGGCGTCATCCCCAAGTCAGAGATCCTGCGCCTCCTTGGAATTTAATCGCTGGCACTCGCAGCGAGGAACCGTCTTTGGTGCTCGGTCGGCAACCGCGCAGGCAAGTTGGTTCTCCTCCCACAGAGAAAACTCTGTGGGATTTTCTTTTCCGCACAAAAGACTGTGTGCCAACGAAGTGCGCGAGGGTGTTTTTTCGCAATCATTTCATTTTCGTTGCCCATCTGCGGGCATTGCCCGCCCCCGAGCGCTAACACCGGAAATTTTCAGCGAGAAAGACGACGATTGAAAAAACGCAGGAAGGAGAAAAAACAGTCCGGTGCAAGAGGAACCTGTTCCGCGGCACAGGCTATACCATCATCGCCATCGTTGCGCTCTGGGTATTTGACCTGCCCGGGTACATCGTCAGCTCCCGCTTTGTAGACCCGCCCGCAGTCGTTTATCTGCTGGTCAATATAAACGGCTGCCTGGTGGTGACGCTCCTGGGGCTTGTCCTTCTGTGGCTGGCGGAAAAGCTGGCCGTAAAAAAAGGACTGTACAGCCTGCCTGTCCTCAAAGGAGACAAGGCTCTGCGCCTGCACAGCCTTCAGAAAAAATGCGGGATCGCTTTCGGGACCATTGTGGGCGTCCTTCTCATCACGCAGCTTTTGTTTCACTGCTTCGTCTCCCCCTGGTCCCTCCTTCCCCCGGACGCCGGGCAGACCTTCACGGACACGACAGCCTTTACCAAATATATAGAGACCTTTGACACCCCTGACGTCACCCTGTCGGATAAACGCCTGGAAAGCACGTTCCATCTGGATTATGAGGCGGAAACGGTCTGCGCTCCCGACGGGAGCCCGGTGCTGACCTATGTCCACAGAAACGGAAAGGTGATAAACGTCCGGTTTTCCTGGGACGGCAATACTCTGTCCTCCGTCACCACCTATGACCGGGACGACCTGATGTACGGTCTTCTGAGAAAAATCGCCTTTCATATGATATGGCTGGCAGCCTATCCCCTGACAGCCGTCATCACAGGCATCGTGTACCTGGTCAGAAAAAAGAAGCTGCGCTGAGCGCGTTTCTGACAGGATCGATCCCAGCAGGAAGAAAGGAAGAGAGATATGATAAAATTTAAGACATTCGCAGCTGTTATCATTATGATCGTGGCCGCCGCTGCCGGCTTTTTTATCGGAGCAGCCATAGCCGATCCCATGGGCGGCGCCATCCTGTTTTCCATGATCGCCGGCATCGCCTGCGTCATATACGCCATAGACCATCCGGAGCAATAGGGCTCTGCAACTTTAATCTATGGGCAGTTCGCCCACGTCCGCCGCGTACAGACCGGACACGGAAATGCCCAGCGTCCATGGACCGCCTCCCGCCGCCTGCAGTTCAGTCTCCGCCACCCGGCAGGTAAATCCCGCAAAGTTCAGCTTCTGGCCGGTGGCGGCTTCTGTGGTGACAGTGGGATCGTACACCCGCTCAGTGGCGCACAGGTACCGGCGCCCTTTGCCGTCCGTCAATACCAGCGTGACCTTTCCCGCCCGCCTTTTATGAGCGGCGTAGGCCCAGCCTTCTATGCGCACCTCGCCGCCGGCCCGGCGGACCCGCAGGATACGATACCGCACCTGCCCTTCTCCGGCAGGCGCCCCCAGTACCCCCGTGGCACGCAGACGGGACAAGGGCAGATAGGCCGCCGGGTCCAGCCCGTTGTCCAGCCGCTTCTGTGTGCGGTGGGGACTGTAAAAGGGATCGATTCCGATCCACGCGGGATGACGGTCAAACAGCACTTCCCGTTCCTTTAATCCCCGCAGGAATTTTTCCTCGTCCAGCACATCCTGCCCTCTGGACAGCGACTCATGGTGGTACAGCAGCACATCGTTTCGCACCACCTGATAATATCCGTTTTCCCACAGCTTCAGACAGAGATCCACATCGTTGAACGTCACGGCCAGAGCCTCGTCAAACCCTCCCGCCTGGCGGAATTTCTCCTTTTCCACCATCATACAGGCGCCGGTGACGATCAGGTAATCATACACCGCCCGGTTGCGGTACTCCGGCAGTACGCCGCTATCGTCCGCCTGCCACAGTATGTGGGCCGCGCCGGACGTATAGTTGACCACGCCCACGTGCTGTATCATCGCAGAGCCGGGATAGCGAAGCCGCGCGCCCACTGCTCCGGTATGGGCCTGCAGGGCCTGTCCCGCCAGGATCTCCAGCCAGCCGGCGGATTCCTCCGGCAGTTCCATGTCGTCGTTTAAAAACAGATACAGCGTCCCGTTTCCCGCCGCCGCTCCCGCGTTGCACATGGCGGAGAAATTAAAGGGCGCGGGGGCATACACATAGTGACAGGGCTGTTTTGTGCTTCCGCAAAGCTGTTCATACCGCGCCTTCTGGGCGGCGCCGCTGCCATTGTCCACCACCACCCACTCATAGGCGGGGTATGTGGTGTGCGCTTCCACAGAACGAACGCACTGCTCCAGCAGCTCGGCATGATCCTTTGAAGGTATCACAATGGTCACGAGAGGCTTATCCTCCGGCAGAGGATACACCGGACAGGTCCATGCCTGTCCGACGGACCGGACCGCATTGTGTCCTGTGGAAAAGACCGGGCCGCTCCCGTGGGGGTCCCCCGACACAGTCTCCTGCCACCGGTTGGTTTTTCTGTGGCTCAATATCTCCGGCACATGGCCGATCTCTTCCGGGGCAAGCTGCTCTGTGATATACCGCCCAAGGGCATAAAGGCCCTGCCCGGCCAGTCCGGGCTCCCGGTCCAGAGCTTTCCGCAAAAGAGCCGTTTTCACCAGAAAGCACGGTCCGATATAATCAAAAGAACGGTACGTGTCCGGCGACCAATCCGGCTTGAAGTAGGGCTCCCGTCCATCCGCTCCCGGATAATCCTCGTCCCCGTAAACAAACTTCCACGCGGGATGCTCCTCCATATAGTTCCAGAATATCTCCGGCAGTTCTTCCGGTTCATACCCTTCCGTATAGATCCACGCCAAAGAAGCCTGACAGGTCTTCGCCCTGTCTGCCAGGCTTTCGTCCCATTGCAGGCGGGCAACGGTCCGCTGCTGCACCTGCCCAAGATCTTCACGCTCCCGGCGGCGGACCTTCTGCCACAGGGCATACTTCTCATTGTCAGGCCGTCTGTTTTTCAGTTTTTGTCCTGCCACATAAAAAAAAGAGGATATGCCTTCCTTTTTTAACAAGTGGAGCGTTTTCTGCAAAATATTCACGGGGACCTCCTGCGCCTGCCATTCTTTACACTGCCCTTTCAGCGCTTCCGTCGGCAGCCTGCCGGTCCATTTCAGACCGCAGTATAGATTTATTATACGGTATCCCCCGGACAAAATCAAGCAGGCCAGCCAAACAATCCCATTGCCCGGCCGCCTGCTCTGTCAGTCATGTCAGTCATCTTCCTCCACGTATTCCAGCTTGCTCACCGACACCTCGTAGGCGATGCGCCGCTCGGACTCTTCTTCCGTAAGCTTCTTCATGTATTCCCGGCTCTGGATGCGCCCCCAGATGCGGGTGTGTCCGCCCACCTGGAAATTTGCCGCGAACCGGGCATTGCGCCCCCAGCAGATACAGGGGATGTAGTCCGATTTCCCATAGGGCCGGTTGACGGCGATGAGCAGGTCCGCGATCTCCCTGCCCAGAGGGGTCTTGCGGTAAATAGGCTCCTTGCACACGTACCCGTCCAGAAAGATCTGATTGGTCTTGACCCCGTCCTCTTCCTCGTCCAGAAATTCCACTTCCCTGGCAAATACAGACAATACAAGACGGTTGCGTTTTTCTTCATGGCGGTTATAGGAACGGAACTGCCCCATAACCCGAATCTGCCGTCCCTCCATATCTTCTGTCACATCCAGCAGACGGTCCGACACCATCAGCGGTATAATATCAGAAGAATCGCTGAGCCGTTTCACCACGATATCCACCATATAAAATCCTTCCCCGAATATCTCATGGCTGAACTGAAACTGGCTGCTGATCACACCTACAATTGACACCTGATTGTTTTCAATGACCTTATCCATCATTATGTAATTCTTCCTTTCTCTACATGAGTGTTTTTAAATTTTATCTACGATAATGTTTATGTGCGGGCCGGTCCGTTTATACCAAATTTTTAAGCCGCGGCGACAAGTTTTTATCGACAAAAACCGCGGCCGCTTATCGCTTTTTAGAACATTTTGCCGTATTCCGGCAGGTGAAATATCCATATATCAATAAAATGCCTCTTGTTTTCCGTAAAATATGTGATAAACTGTTATGCGGACTGGATTTTGCCGTCCGGGCTCCGGCGGCCTTCCGGCCGGAAGATTGTCGGAGTCCGAACGGTAAAAACAGCAGATTACAGAAAGCGGGAACTGTCTATGAAAAGAGAAGACGTCAGAAACATTGCCATCATCGCTCACGTGGATCACGGCAAGACCACCCTTGTGGATGAGATGCTGAAACAGAGCGGCGTGTTCCGGGCCAATCAGGAGGTTGCGGAACGGGTGATGGATTCCAACGACCTGGAGCGGGAACGGGGCATTACCATACTGTCCAAGAACACCGCCGTTTTTTATAAAGATATCAAAATCAACATTGTAGATACGCCGGGACACGCGGATTTCGGCGGCGAAGTGGAGCGGGTGCTGAAAATGGTAAACGGCGTCATCCTGGTGGTGGACGCCTTTGAAGGGCCTATGCCCCAGACCCGGTTCGTGCTGCAGAAGGCGCTGGCCCTTGACCTGCCGGTGATCGTGTGCGTCAACAAGATCGACCGGCCCGAGGCGCGACCCGATGAGGTCATCGATGAGGTGCTGGAGCTGCTGCTGGAGCTGGACGCCAGCGATGAACAGCTGGACTGCCCCTTTGTGTTTGCCTCCGCCAAGGGCGGCTACGCGGTAAAAGACCTGGCGGACACGCCGGTAAATATGGAGCCTTTGTTTGAGACTATCGTCAGCAGCATTCCCGCCCCCGAAGGGGACCCCGACGCCAACACCCAGGTGCTCATCAGCACCATTGATTACAATGAATATGTGGGTCGTATCGGCGTGGGCAAAGTGGACAACGGCGCCGTCCATGTCAACGACGAGATGGTCATCGTCAACGCCCACGACCCGGAAAAGCACACAAAGGTAAAGATCAGCAAGCTGTATGAATTTGAGGGGCTCAGCAAGGTGGATGTGCCCAGCGCCACCATCGGCTCCATCGTGGCCATTTCCGGCATCGCCGACATTCATATCGGTGATACGCTGTGCGCCCCGGAGGACCCGGTGGCCATTCCGTTCCAGAAGATCTCGGAGCCTACCATCGCCATGGATTTCATGGTCAACGACAGTCCCTTTGCGGGGCAGGAAGGCAAATATGTCACGTCCCGGCACTTAAGGGACCGGCTGTTCCGGGAGCTGAACACCGACGTAAGCCTGCGGGTGGAGGAGACAGACAGCCCCGACTGCTTCAAGGTGTCCGGCCGAGGGGAACTGCATCTGTCGGTGCTCATTGAAAATATGCGCCGGGAAGGATATGAATTTGCCGTGAGCAAAGCCCAGGTGCTCTACCGGCAGGATGAGAACGGCAAGGTGACGGAGCCCATGGAGCGGGCCTATATCGACATCGCGGAGGAATATTCCGGCATCGTCATCGAAAAACTCAGCCAGCGGAAGGGCGAGCTGCAGGGCATGTCCACGGCGGGCAGCGGACAGACCCGGCTGGAATTTCTCATTCCCGCCCGGGGGCTCATCGGCTACAGGGGAGAATTTCTCACCGACACCAAGGGCACCGGCGTGCTGAATACTATATTTGAAGGCTACGGCCCTTATAAAGGAGATATCCAGTACCGGAAGCAGGGCTCTCTCATCGCCTTTGAGACCGGGGAGTCCATCACTTACGGCCTGTTCAACGCCCAGGAGCGGGGCGCGCTGTTCATCGGCCCGGGAGAAAAGGTGTACGCCGGCATGGTCATCGGCCAGAACGGCAAGGCGGAGGACATCGAGGTGAACGTGTGCAAGCGCAAGCAGCTGACCAATACCCGCGCCTCCGGCTCCGACGAGGCGCTGAAGCTGACGCCCCCGAGAAACCTCAGTCTGGAGCAGTATCTGGAATTTGTGGATACGGACGAACTGCTGGAGGTCACGCCGGAGCACATGCGGCTCCGGAAGAAGATCCTGGACTCCACCCTGCGGAAGCGGGCGGGAAGATAGGCGGTACGCCTCCCGGAGCAGATGCAGAATAACACGCTTCCAAAGCCCTGACTGTTTATCCCTGTTCAGGGCTTTGCCTGTTTTTCAGTTCTCATATTGTGGTCGTTTTCATATTGCATTTCAGTTATCTCTTTTTAATTATAGCACTCTTTTTGCAAAAAGTAAATCATTATCTGCGGAACATAAAGGAATTTTATCATGGAAGATCAGACGAAGATCCGGCTTTTTGAACAGACGCCTATCCCGAAAGCAGTCGCGCAGCTTTCCATTCCGACCATTGTCAGCTCGCTGGTCATGGTGATCTACAACCTTGCCGACACCTATTTTGTGGGCATGCTCAACGATCCCGTGCAGAACGCCGCCGTAACGCTGGCGGCGCCGGTGCTGCTTGCCTTCAACGCCATCAACAATCTGTTCGGCGTGGGCACCTCCAGCATGATGAGCCGGGCCCTGGGACGGAAGGACTATGATACGGTATACCGCAGCTCTGCTTTTGGCTTTTACTGCTCTTTCGGGTGCGGCCTGCTGTTTTCCCTGCTCTTTACTCTCTTCCGCGCTCCTCTTCTGAATCTTCTGGGCGCCACGCCGGAAACGTATGCTGCCACCGGCAGCTATACGCTCTGGACGGTGACGTGCGGCGCGGCCCCGGCCATCCTCAACGTGGTGCTGGCCTATCTGGTACGCTCTGAGGGGGCATCCCTTCACGCCAGCATCGGCACGATGAGCGGCTGCCTGCTGAACATCGTCCTGGATCCTGTCTTTATCTTGCCCCAGGGTCTGAATATGGGTGCCGCGGGCGCCGGCCTTGCCACGTTTTTGTCCAACTGCGCGGCGTGTGTTTATTTCTTTATCCTGCTGTTTGTGAAGCGGGGCCGCACCTGCGTGTGCATCCGTCCGTCCATGTTCGGCCTGAAGCGGCCCATTGTGGCCGGAGTGTGCGGCGTGGGCATTCCCGCCTCCATCCAGAACCTGCTGAACGTGACCGGAATGACGGTGCTGAACAATTTCACCTCCGCCTTCGGCTCCGATCCCGTGGCGGCCATGGGGATCGCCCAGAAGATCAACATGGTGCCCATGTACATTGCCATGGGCGTCTCCCAGGGCATCATGCCCCTGATCAGCTACAACTATGCCAGCGGAAATATCCGGAGAATGAAAAAGACCGTTGCGTTTTCCGCAAAGGTCTCTCTCTCTTTTCTCGTATGTATGTCTGCCGCCTTTTATTTCAGCGCCGGTCCCCTGATCCGGCTGTTTATGGACAATCCCGCCATCATCTCCTACGGCGGGGCTTTCCTGAAGGGCCTGTGCCTGGCGCTGCCCTTTTTGTGCATGGATTTTCTGGCCGTGGGCGTGTTCCAGGCATGCGGCATGGGCAAAAAAGCCCTGCTGTTCGCCATTTTGCGAAAGATCGTCCTGGAGATCCCCGCCCTGTTTCTCTTAAATGCCCTGTTCCCTCTGTACGGCCTGGCCTACGCCCAGCCGGCAGCGGAGCTGATCCTCGCCATTGCCGCAGCGGCAGTGCTCACCGTGCTGTTCCGGAAGCTGGAATCCGCCTGAGCAGCACTATGCCGCCCTTTCTCTCATACCCGCTGTCCCAGATGTCCCGAAGAGACATCCAGACGCCGTAACCATAGGACATGACCTTCACCATACATGCTTCTTCCCGGTCCTCATAGCCGGCAAACCAGAACCAGTGCCACACATAGTCCTTCATGGCGGGGCTCTTATGCTTCAGCACAAGACAGGGCACCGGCCAGCCGCCGTCGATCTGCCCTTTTACCGCTTTTTTGTAGGTTTCATAGGAACAGTCGCCGTAAAGCCCTTCCATGGCCAGCGGCGGCATGCCGACGTCCCGAAGATACTCCCCCAGCCCATCCATATAGATCTCCAGCGTATCGATACCGCTCATGCGGGGCCGCAGATAAGGCTTCATGATCCTGGAAAACGCGATATAATCCTCCCGGGAAACATGCTCCGGATCATAGGGATACAGCTGTTTCCATCCATATTCCCTGGCAAGATAGATACACAGGTCGCAGGCCGTCACCGCGCCGCATCCGCCGATCTTCATCCAGGGATCGGTAAACCATTCCTGATCCCCGCCCCAGGCATTCCCCACGGGAAAAAGCCTCAGTTCTTTTTTCATAATACTTTCTATCCCGGAGCGTTTACAGGCGGGACATCCATCCGCCGTCACCGCTCCCTTTTATTCAAACATCATGTAATCCATGTAAAATTCTTTAAAATCCTTGTCCGTAGACAGATCGATCTCTTCCGCCCTGCCGATGAGGCTGTGGCAGATCCCGTCTCCGTCCTTATGCACGCCGTAGTCTACCGCTCCCGCCAGCGAAGTGTTGCCTACCGCCTTTACTTTGGGCAGCAGTTCCTCCGGCAGCAGGCCCAGGACCGCCGCCTTTTTCATATCCAGCTTCACGCCGAAGCCGCCGGCTACCAGCACATCCTCCAGATCGTCATAGCCGACACCAAACCGCGCCAGCAGCGTCTCCAGCCCGGCCCGCACGGCTGCCTTGGCCAGCTGGATCTCCCGCACGTCCTTCTGGGTAAAGGAGATCTCCGATCCGTCAGGGCCTCTGGCAATGAGAAATCCGTCGTCAAAATAATCGTCGTCCAAAAGCCCCGTCTCGTCCACCAGATCCGCCTTCACCAGCTCCGCCGCCGTCTCGATCACGCCGGTACCGCAAAGACCCACCGGGGGATTGCCGCCGATGGTAGCAAAGGAAACCCTTCCGCCGTCAATGGTCACGCCGGAGATGGCCCCCGCCACGCTGCCCATGCCGCAGGAAATATTTCCTCCCTCAAAGGCCGGCCCGGCGGCGGTGGACGTCACCAGCAGCTTGTCCTGATTGCCCAGGGCCATTTCCCCGTTGGTGCCCAGGTCCAGAAACAGACTGGGCTTTTCCCGGCGGTCAAATCCACAATGGTACAGGCCGGACACGATATCGCCGCCCACATAGGCGGAAACGCCCGGTATGAGGACCACGGGGATATCGGACCGCCTGCCCCCCAGTATCTCCCGGGACAATCCGCGGATGGTATTTATGTTCACGGGGGTAAACGGCACCACGCCAAGGCCGGAGCAGTCATATCCCATGAGCAGATGGCCCATGGTCGTATTGCCCGCGATCACCACTTTTGTGATCTGTTTCTCCTCCAGGCCGTGTTTTTTCATCAGTATATTCATGGCCGTCACAAGATCGTGCTGTATGGACCGGCGCAGGGCGTCTCCCTGACCGCCGACAGCGGCCTGGATGCGGGCGATCACATCGGCGCCCCATGCCCTCTGGTGATTGACGCTTGTATGCACGTCCGCCAGACGGCCCGTGTCCGCCTCCGCCAGTCCCACGGCGATGGTAGTCGTACCGATATCGATGGCAAAAAAGTATTTCGTCTGCGTTTCCTGTCTTCCGGCGGCCTCTTTCCCGGCAGGCTCCTGCCCGCCCCGCTGTTCGCCTTCAAAATGGCTCTCTACAAGGAAGCTGTCTTCATCGTCCTGATAAAGCGCTATGACGCAGTCTCCCGCAGGTACGGCCCGGCATGCCAGCCGCCAGCCAGCCGCCAGTTCTTCTTCCGAGAATATGGCCTTATCCTCCGCTGTGACAGCCAGCTGTCCGCTGACTACGCGAACGCGGCATTTTCCGCACCGTCCGCTGCCGCCGCAGGCCGCGTTCACATAAACGCCTGCCTTATGGAGCCCCTCCAGCAAAGTCTCCCCCGGCGTCCATTCCAGTGTTTTCCTTGTATTTCCCGTAATCGTGATACGCATCCAAAAGCCTCCCGTTCTTTTTGCTCTGTTCCCGTCTTGTTCCTAACCTGTTCCCGCGCCGCGCCCGCGGCGCCGTTCCTATTGTCTCTGATACTGCTTGGGCGTCAGCCCGGTATATTTTTTAAATACTTTGGAAAAATAGCTCTGGTCCTCAAAACCGGACGCTATGGCAATGTCGATCACGGAGTAATCCGTGTTGGCCAGCAGCCGTTTGCTCTCCTCGATGCGCACCATGTTCAGATATTCCTTAAAGGACGAACCGCAGGACTGCTTGAACACCGTGGAAAAATAGGCCGGGTTCAAGTGCACGTGATTTGCCACGTCTTCCAGCGTCATGTTCGCCGCGTAGTTTTTCGATATGTACCCTATGGCCCGCCGCACTACTTCCTGATTTTTCACGGGAATGTTGTTGAACATGCTGTCGGTAAACACTTCCACCGTCTCCTGCAGTTTAAAACACAGATCGTCCAGAGAATTGATCTGCTGCATGGACTTTAAGAACTGATTGTTGATCTTCAGTATGTTGTCCGTAGCGGCGCCGCCTTCGATGGCCGCCCGAGACAGCAGAGAGCACAGCTCCATGGCTCTGGATTTTACCACATCCAGGCTGTTGCCCTCGGAAAACAGCACATAGCCCAGCAGGTCGTTCAGTATGCCCTTGGCCTCCTGGACGTTTCCGGTCTTCACCTTTGTGATCAGATCCTTCTCCTTCTCAAAGGGATAGCCCGGCTTCTGGCTCGTCTCCAGTATCTTGTACCGCTGAATGGACTCGTTGATCCTGGACTGCTGGTGCAGTTTGCCCTGATTGATGATATACTGCTGGCGGGTATCCGTTATGAGATTGGAAAACAGATAATGAAGCAGCTTGCTGATCTGTCCCGCCTTTCCCGGCTGGATCACCGGCAGGTCCTCCAGCTCATGATACAGCTCCAGCAGAGAATGGGTGGGCAGGTGATACCGGCTGTCGATGTCTACCATAAACTCGGGATCCGGTTCCTCCAGAAGAAACGGCCCGACCAGTACGGACCCCAGAAAACAGTTCTGGCTGATCAGGGGAAACACGATGTGGTTCAGGTTGGTATGGCAGGAAAACAGATAGGATTCTCCCATCTCCACCGCCCGCTTGCCCGCGGCGGTATGGATGCCCTCGCAGGTCTCTCCTTTGGGGAAGAACCGGCTGAACTCACGGCAGAATTTCGGGGCGTTTCCCACCGATTCCAGTATATTGCCCTCCTGATCGATGATCTGGACGGGAAGGCCGATGCACGCCTCAAACGTGCACAGCATTTCCCGCAGCTGATTTTTTTCTACAAACGCGTACAGCGGCGATGCTATAGTAATTCCCATAACTCCTCCGGACAAATTATATCAAATTTTAGAAATCGCAAAAAAATTATACCATGTTATTGTAAAAAAAACATCTATTTTCCAAAAAAAATACAAAAATACGGGACAAACTTTCAGTATAATAACATCAAAGACCGCAGAAGTACATAAAAAGGAGGATAATATGTCAGTTATCAACGAGATTTCCGAATTCCTGCAAAAGGGACGTGCAAAAAATGTAAAGGCGCTGGTACAGCAGGCGCTGGACGAAGGGATCGACCCCAAGGAGATCCTGAACGACGGCCTTCTGAGCGGCATGATGTCCATCGGTGAGCGCTTCAAGAACAATGAAGTGTTCGTACCGGAGGTGCTGGTGGCCGCCAGAGCCATGAACAAGGGACTGGAAGTGCTGGAGCCGGAGCTGGTGAAGGTAGGCAATGAACCGGTAGGCGTAGCCGTCATCGGTACCGTAAAGGGTGATCTCCACGACATCGGTAAGAACCTTGTCACCATGATGCTCAAGGGCGCAGGCTTTGAGATCCATGACATCGGCGTGGATGTGCCCGCGGAAGCATTTATCGAAAAGGCGGAAGAGGTCAACGCGGATGTGATCTGTATGTCCGCGCTGCTCACCACTACCATGCCCAACATGGAGACCGTGATCAATGCCCTGAAGGAACAGGGCCTGCGCGACAAATACATTGTCATGGTCGGCGGCGCTCCCGTCAACGAGAGCTTTTCCAACCAGATCGGCGCAGACTACTACACTCCCGACGCGGCTACCGCTGCAGAGGTGGCAAAGAAAGCGGTTCTGGACAAAAAAGCCGCTCAGTAAACATTTTACAGCGCAAAAAACTCCGACTGTGGAATTGTTTCCGCAGACGGAGTTTTTATTTTTCTATCACAGCGCGTTTATGCTTCAAAAGGCACAACATCCTTCACTGCTTCCTTTGGACAGCTGCGCACATCTCCGTTATCCATGTCGATGAGCACGTACCGGTCGTTGCCCATGCCCAGCTCCTTCATGTAGGAGAGCTGGCGATGGCCGTGACGGCTCTGGATACGCTCCACCAGATCGGCGTGATCCTTCTCGTCCAGCGCGTAGACAAGGTCCACCGACGCCTGATCGGCCGCCAGAATATCCGTGGAGGCCACGATACCGATATTAGGCGTCACCACCGGCATGGCGGCGCAGCCCTCGCAGTCACAGGAGACGGACATGTTCCGCAGTACGTTCACGTAAGTGATATGCCTGCCGAAATGATCTGTCACCGCCTTTGTGGACTCCGTCATGCGCTCCATAAATTCTTCCTCTCCGATATCCCACAGATCGTCGGAGCCGGGGGTAGTGTGGATCATGGCCTTACCGATCCGGCCGTCGGCGCAGCCGATGCCGAGATTTTTGTTGGAGCCGCCGAAGCCGCCCTTTGTGTGGCCCTTAAAATGAGTGAGGGCTACCATGGAATCATAGTCCGTGATGTGGCTGCCCATGGACATCTCCCGGAACCACTTGCCGCCATGAACCGGCAGCATCACCGTACCCTCTTCATCCAAAATGTCCACCGGGCAGAAGGTCCAGCCGTTGACCTCCAGCGTCCTGCGATGCAGCTCGGTGGTATACCGGTCCCCGTCATAGTAAGTGTTTGTCTCCACGATGGTCCCGCCGGGAATATCCTGATCCACCAGCTCCTTCACCCAGGGCCGGGGAATGATGTTGGGGCCGTTCTGCTCCCCGGTGTGCAGCTTTACCGCCACCCGGCCGGAAATATTGCCGCTGACCCGGCGGTAGATCTTCCGCAGTCCTTCCGGGCTCAGATCCCTTGTAAAATACACAATTGATTCGTTTCCGGTGCGCTCCTCATAAGGCACGTACCGGTTTCCGCCTATGCCTGCGATGATGTTTTTGATCGCCATAAGATTCCCCTCCTGTTATCATACTATTCCCGGAGCGTTTACGCAACGGGGCAAAAGAAAGCTATGCTTTCTTTGCGCACATCCAGTTCGCGTCTGTCATCAGAGCTATTTCTCCAGATACCCCTTATATTCCTGTGTGTGGAGCATCTCATTGGCATGAGCCAGCAGCTCCTTTGTGGGCGGTTCCACCCCTTCCAGGGCGTAATCCAGTCCCAGCTCCTTCCACTTGAACGTGCCGAGGGTATGGTAGGGCAGGATCTCCACCCGCTTCACATTGTGGAGGGAACGGATAAACGCGTCGGTCCGCTCCAGATACTCGTCGGCGTCGTTGACGCCGGGCACCAGCACATGGCGGATCCAGATGGGCTTGCCGGTCTCATCCAGATACCGGAACAGATCCAGTATGTTTTCATTGTCCCTGCCCGTAAGGATCTTATGCCGCTCGCTGTCAATGTGCTTGATGTCCAGCAGCAGCAGATCCGTATATTTCATCAGCTCCTGAAATCTGCCGAAAAACGGCTCTTCCCTCGTAAACAGGCTGCCCGCCGTATCAATGGTCGTGTTCATGCCCCGCTCTTTGGCCTTCCGCAGCAGTTCCGTGAGAAAATCCATCTGCACCAGGGGCTCGCCGCCGCTGACCGTGATGCCGCCTTCCGATCCCCAGTATTCCCGGTATCGCTCCGCCCTATCCAGCAGTTCGTCCGCCGTATAGATATCATAGTCGTCTCTGGCCCACGTGTCCGGATTGTGGCAATACTGGCAGCGCATGGGGCATCCCTTCAAAAAGATCAGGTACCGGATGCCCGGTCCGTCCACGGACCCCATGGTTTCCAGAGAGTGTATTTTTCCTTTCAGCGCTTCTGCCATAGTCTTTGTTTCCTTTCTGTCATTTGAAATAAGGTAAGGCAGCCTTACCGTAAGATAAGACTGCCTTACAAAAGGAAAGCCTACTTTCCTTTCTGATCATTCAGTTTCGCTCTGCCGCCGGAGATCACAGTCTGTCATGGCAGGTTCTTGCGATAACGTCCAGCTGCTGCTCCTTGGTCAGGTCGATGAACTTCACTGCGTAACCGGATACGCGGATGGTGAAGTTTGCGTACTCTTCCTTCTCAGGATGGTTCATGCAGTCGATGAGCTTCTCGGTACCGAACACGTTTACGTTCAGATGATGAGCGCCCTTCTTGAAGTAGCCGTCCATTGCCATTACCAGGTTCTTCACCCGCTCGTCATGGTCATGGCCAAGAGCGTTGGGGTTCATGGTCTGGGTATTGGAGATACCATCCAGTGCCCACTCGTAAGGAAGCTTGGCAACGGAGTTGAGGGAAGCCAGAAGGCCGTTCTTCTCAGCGCCGTATGCAGGGTTCGCACCAGGAGACAGAGGCTCGCCGGCCTTACGTCCATCAGGCAGGGAACCGGTAGCCTTGCCATATACCACGTTGGAGGTAATGGTCAGGATGGAGGTGGTAGGCTCGGAATCTCTGTAGGTGTGATGCTTCTTCACCTTGTCGATGAAGGTCTTCAGCAGCCATACAGCGATCTCGTCAGCCTTGTCGTCGTCATTGCCGTAGCGAGGGAACTCACCGTCGATATTGTAATCCACAGCCACGCCGTCCTCATCGCGGACAACGCTTACCTTCGCGTACTTGATAGCGCTCAGGGAGTCAACTACATGTGAGAAGCCGGCGATACCGGTTGCAAAGGTACGGCGCACATCGGTATCGATGAGGGCCATCTCTGCTGCCTCATAGTAGTACTTATCATGCATATACTGGATCAGGTTCAGGGTATTTACATACAGACCTGCCAGCCATTCCATCATGTCGTCGTACTTCTCCATCACTTCGTCGTAATCGAGAACATCTGCGGTGATGGGACGGTACTTGGGACCTACCTGCATCTTTGTCTTCTCATCGATACCGCCGTTGATAGCGTACAGAAGGCACTTGGCCAGGTTTGCGCGGGCGCCGAAGAACTGCATTTCCTTACCGGTCTGGGTAGCGGATACGCAGCAGCAGATGCTGTAGTCATCGCCCCATACAGGACGCATTACATCATCATTCTCATACTGTACGGAGCTGGTGTTGATGGACACGTTTGCAGCGTACTTTCTGAATGTCTCAGGCAGCGCTTCTGTGTACAGCACGGTCAGGTTGGGCTCGGGAGCGGGTCCCATATTCTCCAGAGTATGGAGGAAACGGAAGCAGTTCTTTGTTACCATGGAACGTCCGTCCACGCCAACGCCTGCAACCTCCAGGGTAGCCCATACGGGATCGCCGGAGAACAGCTCGTTGTAAGAAGGGATACGGGCGAATTTTACCATTCTCAGCTTCATTACGAAGTGGTCGATGAGCTCCTGTGCCTCGGTCTCGGTGATCAGGCCCTTGTCCAGGTCTCTCTGGATATAGATATCCAGGAAGGTGGATACACGGCCAACGGACATAGCGGCGCCGTTCTGCGTCTTGATGGCTGCCAGGTAGCCGAAGTACAGCCACTGTACAGCTTCCTTAGCGGTCTTTGCGGGCTGGGAAATGTCATAGCCATAGGACTGTGCCATTACCTTCATCTCGCCCAGGCTCTTGATCTGCTTAGCCAGCTCTTCACGAAGACGGATCACGTCATCGGTCATAACACCGCATCCGCAGTTCGCGAAGTCTGCCTGCTTCTCCTCGATCAGGAAATCGATACCGTACAGAGCCACACGACGATAGTCGCCTACGATACGGCCGCGGCCATATGTGTCGGGAAGACCGGTGATGATCTTGTTCTTACGGGCCAGGCGGATCTCAGGAGTGTATACGGAGAATACAGCGTCACTGTGCGTGGTGTGATACTCTGTGAAGATCTTGTGCAGCTCGGGGCTGGGAGTATATCCGTAAGTCTCGCAGGACTGCTCTGCCATGCGGATGCCGCCAAACGGCATGAACGCTCTCTTTAAAGGCTTATCTGTCTGCAGGCCTACGATCTGCTCCAGCTCCTTCATATCTTCATTGATGTAGCCGGGGCCATGGGAAGTGATGGAAGATACGATATCGGTATCCATGTCCAGCACGCCGTTCTTAGCTCTTGCCTGCTTCTGCAGAGACTGCAGCTCACCCCACAGCTTATCAGTCGCTTCCGTAGGTCCTGCCAGGAAGGACTCATCACCATAATAAGGTGTGTAGTTGTTCTGAATGAAATCACGGACATTGACTTCTTCTTTCCATTTTCTGCCCTTGAATCCATCCCACTGTTCATACTGTTTCATAATAAACTCCTCCTATATATTGTTGAAAAAATTTATAAAACTGTTCTGCTTTCCGGCATTGCCCATGGGGGCACTGCCCTACCATTGATTATAGCATGGTTCCTTTTTTTTTCAAGTGGTAATGTAACGGGTTTGTGAACATTTTTTCAAGTTTTCGTCATTCTTTTCTCTTTGACTTTGTGAGAAAAGTATACTATAATTTTTGCAACGTGTCTGTTGGAATTACAACATTTGAACATTTTTTTATATTTTTTTCCAGATAAATTTCAACAGCGGAAATAATAAGAAAAGAATCGAGGAGAGCCTTATGAACCTTGCCGCCATACAAATGCCCTTATCCCCTTTATTTTCCGGGATCACGGACTCGGAGGTCCGCCGGATGCTGGCCTGCTTCCGCGCCGCGCCAAAGACGTATAACCGAAATGATTTTGTGTTCCGGGTGGGAGAATCGGTCAATGAGATCCTGATCATCCTGTCGGGAAAGCTGCTGGTGACCCAGGAGGATATGTGGGGCAACCGCCGCATCCTGGAATCCCTCACCGCCGGGCAGACCTTCGGGGAAAGCTACGCCTGCCTGAACGATGAGGTGCTGAACGTCAGCGTCATTGCCGCCGAAAAGACACAGGTGCTGTTCGTGGACATCAACCATCTGCTGGAGGTGTGCGCCAACACATGCGAGACCCATATGCGGCTCATCCACAATCTCACCGGCTGCATCGCCCGGCAGAACATCAATCTCACCCGGAAGATCAACCACATCACCAAAAAGAACACCCGGGAAAAGCTGCTCTCCTTCCTGACGGACGAGGCGGGAAAATGCGGCTCCGCCACCTTTGACATCGCCTTTAACCGCCAGCAGCTGGCGGATTATCTGGCGGTAGACAGAAGCGCCATGTCCGCGGAGCTGTCCAAGCTGCAGAAGGAAGGCATCCTCACCTACAGCCAGAACCATTTCACTTTGCTGGTGCAGGCGGAGGATATGGTATAACGCATTTTATGCAAAAAAACAGCCGTACACACAGACTTCCCCGGCGGCCGCGCCTTATGAGGGCCTGCCGGGAAAAATCTGTGCGCGCGGCTGTATTTTTTTGCATAAAATGCTTCTTTTCTCAAATACTACCCGGGACAAGATTTTTTTGGGAAAAGAGGTAAGCTATGAGTTACAGACTGGGAGAACAGAGCATCCAGTTCCCCAACGCCCCTTACATCCTGGGCGCGGGGAGCGTAGTGGGAGAAAAGGAAGGGCAGGGACCCTACGGCAGCAAATTTGATCAGGTAGAGCCGGAGCCCTACGCCGGAAAGAACACGTGGGAAGAGGCAGAAAGCGAACTGCAGCGCCGGGCGGCGGTGATCGCCATGAAAAAGGCCGGCGTGCAGCCCCGGCAGATCTCTTATATTTTTGCGGGGGACCTTCTGGCCCAGGGCATTGCCACCAGCTTCGGGCTGGCGACCTTCCACCGGCCCCTGTTCGGCCTGTTCGGCGCCTGCTCCACCTGCGGGGAATCCCTTGCCCTGGGCGCCATGGCCGTGGCCGCCGGCCAGAGCGATTACAGCCTTTGCGTCACCTCCAGCCATTTCGGCAGCGCGGAAAAACAGTTCCGTTTCCCCCTGGAATACGGCAATCAGCGGCCTTTGTCCGCCACCTGGACGGTGACCGGCAGCGGCGCCTTTGTGGTGGGCCCGTCGGACCGGGCGGAGGATGCCGGCAAAGCCGGTACGGCGGGAGCCGTCGGAGCCGCGGAGCCGCCTGCGGAGGAACCGGCGCGGAGCCATGTGCGGATCACGGCCGTCACCCCCGGATGCGTGGTAGATTACGGCGTAAAGGACTCCATGAACATGGGCGCCGCCATGGCGCCCGCCGCCTGCGAGACCATCTACGCCAATCTGTCGGACTTCCTGCGAAAACCCGCAGATTATGACCGGATCATCACAGGAGACCTGGGCTCCATCGGCAGCGAACTGCTCGTCAAGATGCTGAAGGAAAAAGATATCGATATTTCCGGACAGCACATGGACTGCGGGAAGGAGATCTTCGACCCGGATGCCCAGGACACCCACGCCGGAGGCAGCGGCTGCGCCTGCAGCGCCGTCCTGCTGGCCTCCCACATACTGGAGCAGCTGGAAAAAGGCGTCTGGAAACGGGTGCTGTTCGTTCCCACCGGAGCGCTGCTTTCCACCGTCAGCTTCAACGAAGGCCGCAGCGTGCCCGCCATCGCCCACGGAATAGTGCTGGAGCATCACAGTTAATCAGAGAACTATTGCGAAAGATCCCTCAGGCATGGGGATCTTTAACGCAGCAGATCGGAGGAAAATATGGATTACGTAATCGCATTTCTTACAGGCGGCGTCATCTGCGCCCTGGTACAGATACTCATGGACAAGACAAAACTCATGCCCGGCCGGATCATGGTGCTTCTGGTGTGCGCGGGCGCTGTCCTGGGCGCGGTGGGCATCTATCCCCAGCTGGTGGAATTTGCCGGAGCCGGAGCCAGCGTGCCCCTGCTGGGCTTCGGAAACGTGCTGTACAAAGGCGTAAAGGAAGCCGTCGACCAGGACGGTATCTTCGGCCTGTTCTCCGGCGGCCTGAAAGCGTCCGCCGCGGGCATCAGCGCCGCGCTGATCTTCGGATGGCTGGCCGCCGTGATCTTCTCACCCAAGATGAAGAAATAGACGCGTCCCTGCGTTTTGCAATACGTTCCGGGCGCTGCGCCCGGAACATATTATAAAATACAGGGACAGGCTACAGCCTGTCCCTCAGCTTCCTCAATATCTTCTTCTCCAGCCTGGACACCTGCACCTGGGAAATGCCCAGCATCTTTGCCACGTCCTTCTGGGTCCTGTCCCGAAAGTACCGCAGGCAGATAAGATCCTTTTCCTGCTCCTTTAAGGTGGAGAGCAGCTCCGAGAGCACCATGCGGTCCAGCAGCCGCTCCTGGGGATCGTCGTCATCCTCCAGCCTGTCCAGGACGGAGATCTCATGGCCTTCCCCCTCATACACGATCTTCTGCAGGGAATCCACCTGCTCCACCGCATCCAGCGCTTCCACCAGATCTTCCGGGGAGATCCCCAGTTCCCCGGCCACCTGCTCCAGAGTGGGCTCTGCTCCCGTCTGCTTCCACAGGCTGTCCCGCGCCAGTCTCGCCCTGCCGGCCGTCTCCTTCAGGGAACGGCTCACCTTGATCATGCCGTCGTCCCGCAGGAAACGCTTGATCTCTCCCGTGATCACCGGCACCGCGTAGGTGCTGAACTTTACGTCATACGCCAGATCAAATTTGTCGATGGCTTTCAATAGTCCCATGCTGCCGATCTGCAGCAGATCCTCCTCTTCCGTGCCCCGGCCCCGAAACCGCCGGACAATACTGCGTACCAGGCCCATATTGCTCTCCACCAGCCGGGTCTTTGCCTCCGCGTCCCCCGCCTGTGCCAGGGCAATGAGCTGCTGCACACTGTCCAATCAGTCCTCCCACGCGTTTCCCTGTCCGATTTTCTTTGTCATATGTACCGTAGTACCCTTTCCCACCGCGGAAGTTACCTCCAGCGTGTCCATAAAGGCTTCCATAAAGGCAAATCCCATGCCGGACCGTTCCTGCTCCGGCTTGGTGGAAAACATGGGCTCCATGGCTTTCGCGATGTCCGGAATGCCCCGGCCCCTGTCGCTGATCCACAGCTCCAGCTCCTTTTCCCGGATGCAGCACCTTATGACAATATCCTCCACCGCCCCTTCATAACCGTGAATGATACAGTTGGTCACCGCCTCCGACACCGCGGTCTTCACATCCTCCACTTCCTCCACCGTAGGATTCAGCTGGGTCATAAACGCCCCTACCGCCACTCTTGCAAACCGCTCGTTGGCGGAACGGCTGTCAATGGTCATCTCCATGTGGTTTTCTTCTGTCATCGGCCGGCCCTCCGTTTCATGGTAATGATGCCGGCAAGACCCGACAGCTTCAGCATGCCGTAGATCCTGTCATTCATGGCGCACGCCTCTACCTTGCCGCCCATATACTGCATTTTCTTGTACCGTCCCAGTATCATGCCCACCCCTGCGCTGTCCATGAAGCCGGTCTCTTCAAAGTCAAATACAATGGTGCGGATCCAGTGGGTCTCCAGCAGATTGTCCGCCTTCTGTATGATCTCCCTGGCATGGTGGTCGTCCAGCTCTCTTGGTACGTGAATGATCAGCCTACTTTTCTGCAGTTCCATCAGTTCCTTTGTTTTGTCTTCCATATGATTCCCTGTTCTCCGAAATCCCTGGCCATACTGCTACAGTACAAATATATGCCCCGCAAAAAATAATTATGCTATAATATTTTTGTCCGCAGACAGGTTTTTCAAACGCTGTATAAATAGAAGCAAAAAGAAAGGATGTGACAGACCGGTGACCCACAGGGAAAGAGAGCAGGCATGCAGCAGGGCGCTCCTCGCCTGCGCCCGGGGAGATACAGACGCCCTCCGCGATCTATATGACATCATGGCGCGGCTCATCTTCGCCACGGCCCGCTCTGTCACCGGAAATTACCAGGACGCGGAGGACGTGCTCCAGGACACCTTTCTGGAGATCGTCCGGTACGCCGGTTCCTATCAAAAGGGGGCGAAGGCCGTTGCCTGGATCCTGGCGATCACCCGGCACCTGTCCATTGACCTGCTCCGCAGACGGCAGCGCGCGGTCCCCATGGAACATCCGCCGGAACCGGCTCCCACCCCGCACCCCGCCTTTGACCGGCTGGAGATACTGGAGCTGCTGGACCATCTGGAGGAGGACGAAAGACAACTGATCCTGTATCGCCTGTACGGCGGCCTTTCCTACCGGGAGATCAGCGCCATAACGGAACTGTCGGTGGCGGCCGCCCAGAAACGATACCAGAGAGCCATAGGGAAACTGAAAAAAATGACAAGTAAATGAGGGATCGGATTGAATAAAAAAGAATTGAAAACCAAATTACGGCAGCTGGACGACATGCCTCTGCCGGACAAAGAAAAAATATTGTCTGCCTGCGAAGCGCTCGGGCTCCAATCCGGTCACGCCGCAGAAGTCTCCGAGCCCCAATCCGGCCGCGCCGCGGAGGTCTCCGAACCCCAATCCGGCCGCGCCCCGGGAGGAGCAGGGCTCCCGGCACGGCACGGCCTGCGGCCGCGTCCCGTCTTCGCCCTTCTGGCAGTGCTCCTGCTGGCCGCCGGGCTTGTCCCTGTATTCCCAAAACGAGACGTATTATCGGGCGCTGTCCTATTTTTCGCAAAATGAACTGTCCGTGGATGGCCTGACCAGGGAGGAGATCACCCGGGTATACCGGGACATCATCACCGGAAGCTTTTCTTATGACAAGACGTCCCAGGTGATCCGCAACAGCGTCATGGGCTATGAGATCCTGCAGGAATCTCCTGCCCCTGAGGACCAGGCCGCCGCGGCAGACCTGTGGCCGGAAGAAGACCTGCCCCAAGAGCTCGCCCCTGATACGATCACCGCAGGCGGCCGGACCTACGAACACGCGGTGCCCTGGGGAGACAAACAGATATTGTACAGCAGCCATTCCGGCCACGTGGCGCTGCAGGACAAGAGCGGTGATGTACTGTGGGATATGATCCCGCGGCACGGTTTTAATAAGAGTGAAGTCATCGCCGCCGCCATTCCGGAAGAAGATGCGTTCGTCCTGTTCAGCTACGGAGACGGCAGCACCCTGTGCATGGCCCGCTATGACCGGGACGGAAACTGTGAAAAGATCGCGAAGCACCCCATCGGAAGATTTGAGATCCGCAATGTAGTACCGGTAGACGACGGCTATCTGCTGCAGATGACAGGCTCCACCCGGCTGTTAAATTACGCGTCCACCGTGGAGTATCTGCAGAAAGTACATCCCGACGGATCCCTGGGGGATTCCATCACCTATGATTCCCAGGAGGAGCAATATTACATTACCGACATGACGGAATACAACGGCTGCGTGTATCTGAGCGCCTACATCGTTCCCACTCCCGATGAAAAAAAATACCCCTACGGCATAAAGGAGATTGCCGGCATCCTGGGCGGGGTACGGGAGATCTACGACTATGAAAACAAAAAACTGCCCATGGATAAATTCAACCAGATCGTGAAAGACAATTTTACCGCCGTGCTGCTGCGGTGCGATCCCGCCACCGGCATGCCAGAGACATTTTATTCCGTAAAAGGCTCCGTCAGCAGCGGTCTGTCCACAGACGATCAGGGCCGGCTGCTGTGGGAGGTGGAGACCATCGCCGATACATTCTATTCTCCTTATACCACGGCCTTCCACATCGGCGGCGTCAGTTATGTGTATCACTATACCTTTGACGAGGAAGGACAGCTGACCGGCCAGGAAAAAACCGACGCGCTGCGGAAATTTTACCGCTGAACCCGCCGGGACCATTTTGCGCTGCCGGAAGGGAATATGAAACAGCCTATGAAAAACCGAATTTGTTTCGCCATATTTATTGTGATGATCGCCTTGTCCGGCTGTGGGAAGAACGATCTGAAAGAACGGGAACAGACATCCCGGCCGGGGCCAGAAGAAACCGTCGCTCCGGAGTCCGAAAAGCCCGTCGCAACAGAACCTGCCGGAACCATGACGTCGGAACCTGCCCAAACCCCTGCAAGAGCGACCGAAACCCCGCGGCCTCAGGCGACCATCGATCCAACCCACCTTCCTGCCGGGCCCATCACTCTGCCCTTGGAGAATCTCAGCGATGGAACGTACTTTGTGTCCTTTACCCAGCAGGAACTCAGATGGGATAACGGAATATTCTACTGGGCTGCCTATGGTTGGGAAACCGGGATGAGCGAATATTGGGACGGGGCTGATGTAAAAAAGGTTCTTGACAGCCTGGATCTGCGCGAGGAGATGTTTTCAACAGCCCTTGAAGATTACGCTCCGGAAATGCGAGGGGCATACTACTGCCTTGCCTTTGCTGATTGGGACAGTGACCGGCAGGCAGGCACCCGCTTTATGGGGAGATTGTGTCCCCTGTGTATCAGGGAGACCGGAGAAGTATATGTAAACGGATACAAGTATGTGGGCAATACGGACAAAATGTATGAAGCCATCAAAGACGTATATGCAGACGAAGGCAACGATGCTATGGTCGAAGTGGTGAATGATATTCAAAATAACACATCCGGGGAAGCAGTTTATTACCAGAAAAATGTCAGACACTAACCGGTAGGATCTGGCACTACCGAAAAAGAAGCGGAGGGATTCTTATGAAAAAAGAAATTGCCATTCTGTGGACCGTACTGGTCTGCGCCCTGCTATGGGGATGCGGCGGCAGCGCGCCCCGGCCGGCACCGGAAACAGAAGTGAACACGCCGGAAACAGAAACGCCGGAGCCGGAAACGGAAGCAGAAACGCCGGAACCGGATATTTCCTCCGCCAGGGATGTTCCTGTCCTGGACGAAACGCCATATCCCTGGCCGTCTGAGGATGCCGCGGCAGCCATGGACGCCCGGCAGATGGCAGCGCGCCACTACGAAACAGCCGTCAGAAAAATAGCAACAGATAATATCTCCGCCAGAGCGCTTCCGGCAGCCGTCATCTCCCCGGAGCATGACAGGCAGCTGCGGGAGGCGTGGGGATCGGGAGGCGGCCCCGGTCTGATGAATGAACTCATCTATCCCGCAGCGGAGAAACCGGGAGGCGTTCCCGAGGACATGGAGATCGACGGCACCCTGCAATGGGGCGAAGACACGGCCATCTACGGCCATCTCCGCCAGGATCTCGGTGATAACTGTCCCCAGGCCACCCGCATTGCCCTGACGGCAAAGGACGGCAGCCCCCTGTGGGACGTCACGTGCAGCAACGGTACCACCGGTTATGAAGAAGCCGTATACGCCGCGGAAAAGGACGACAGGCTGACGGTCATCAGCCGCGAGGACAACTACGATCGCAGCGATTACGATCCTGTACAGACTTCTATGTATCTGATCACCATGATCTATGACAAAAACGGACAGGAGATATTCCGGAACAGGAGCAGCATCGGCGACTGGGGCGTCTGGGGCGGCGCGCCCATTAACGGCGGCCATATCCTTCACTGCGAAGGGATCCTGAACACGGCGGACGTCCGGTTCCTGCAGAAGCTGGACGATTCCGGGGACCCCTGCGGGGCATTTACCTACCTGTCCGGAAAGAACACCTTATATTACAGCGATATGAAGGAAGTAAACAAAAAGCTGTACATCAGCGGCTACTATGTGCCCACTCCGGCAGAATCCTACGGCAGGCCGGAGATCGACGGGGTACTGGCGGCATACGAGCATACTTCCGGCACCGACCTGACAGACCATGGTCCCGATGAACAGCTGACCCGGATGGTAAGAGATAATTATACCGCCTTTCTCATTCAGTGCGATCCCGCGGACGGCGACATTGACGCCATGTACACGGTAGACGGCGCTCTCGGGGCGGAGCTTGACGGATCCGGCGACGGCATCACATGGAACATAGAAGAAGTGGCCGGCACCTACTACTCGCCTGCCACCAGCTCCTTTACCATCGGCGGCGCCAGCTATGTGTTCCGGTACCACTTCGACGGAAACGGCACTTTTGTATCTATGGAGGAGACGGATACGATGCGGGAATACCGAAGATAACTGCGCCTTCTGTAAAAAAGCATACTACAGCGAAAGCCGGCAGACTGCATCCCGCAGCGCGCCGGCTTTTTTTATCAAATTATTCTGTTTATTCCTCTTCCGGCACAGGCGCGTCTTCCTCCTCGGGCACGGAGGATGCCGTGTCCGGTCCTTCTGTCTCTGCCGGCACGGGAGATGCCGTGTCCGGCGTTTCCGTCTGCCGCGGGGCGGGCGTTTCTTCCGGCGCTTCCGTCACAAATACCTGCGCCGTCTCCTGCTGCCGGTACATGTCTCTCAACTGCCGGTAATATTCCTCCTCCTGCTGGTGCAGCCTGCCCGGCAGCACGAGAAACCAGATAATGGCAGCGCCAAGGAGCACGCCGGTACACACATTGACAAATGTCCAGAAGCCTCTGTTTTCAAATCGTTTTACGGGGATGACCCGTTTGCGGCCCCCTTCCCCCACTACCTTGCGGTCTCTGCTGGGGGTGACGGTGCGCAGCCGTTCCTGACGGTTCATGCCTTTTCCCGTATTTCGTTTCCACTCCTTGATATAGCGCAGGGTCGTAGTATCATTGGTATCAATGTTCTTTGCCGCGATGAGCGCCCTGCGGGCCTTGCCGTACTGCTTTGTTTTCATGTACAGAAGGGCCAGCATCTGATAGGCGGGCAGCATGCGGGGATTGAGAGATACTACCTTTTTCAGCTGAATGACCGCCATATCCTGGCTGCCCTGCCCGATGTAGGTGACCGCCTGGTTGTATTTCTGCAGCGCCCGGTTTTCCGAAGCAATGGACGCCTTCGTGCCCATGACGTCGTCCAGATACCGGGACGCGGGATTGTCGTCCGGCTGGAGCGTCTGGCTGATGGCCCACTGGGCCACGGCCATGGTCACATCTCCTGTCTCATAATAGATCAGGCCCAGGAGGTTTCTCGCGTCCGTATTGTTCTTATTGTATTTTACGCTCCGCTTCAGGCTGACCCTCGCCCCGGTGAGATTGCGCACGGAAGCCTGTTCCAGTCCGTCATTGTAATAGAAATTGGACAGACTGATGATCTTTTTATAGACCGTTACATCCGCGCCGCACTGTCTGCACCGGTTGGAGCGGGTCAGCTGCGCGCCGCACTGATAACACCGCATATGGTTTCCTCCGCCATCCGGCATCCTGTTCTCAGGAATCCTGACCGTCCCTGCCGGGCTCCCGCCCGTCCCGCATCAGTTCCCGCATAATGTCCGTCATGTCCGTCAGATCCTGCTGTCGGACCACTTCCTCCAGATCCGTGATCTCCGTGACCGGATGGAATTTTTTCAGTTCTTCGTCAAAATTGATCATACCAATCCCTATTCCGGGCAGGATCAGAGTGCCTTCAGTCTGGCCTCCACCTGCTCCATCATCTCCGTATATTTCACCAGCTTGGCCTTCTCCTCGTTGACCTTGGCCTCCGGCGCCCTGCTCAAAAACCGCTCGTTGCTCAGCATGCCGTTGACACGGGCCAGCTCCTTTGTAAGCCGCTCCCGCTCCTTTGTGAGCCGCTCCCGCTCTTTGGCCACGTCCACCAGATCTTCGAAGGGGATATAGGCGACCGCTCCATGGATCACGGCAGATACCGCGTCGGAAGAGATACCGGACTTGTCGCCCTGCACCGTCACATCACTGGCATAGATCAGTCCCGCGTACACAGCCTTCAGGCTCTCCATGGATGCCCGTACGTCTTCGCTCTCCGATACCACGTACACGTGTGCCTTCCGGCTGGGGGGCACATTCATTTCCGAGCGCATATTGCGGATGGCCCGCACCAGGTCCTTTGCCTGCTCCACCTGTTTTCTTGCCTGAGGATCCTTCCGTTCCTCCCTGTACACCGGCCAGGAAGAGATCATAATGGATTCCTCCTCGCTCTGGAGAGTACAGAAGATCTCCTCGGTGATAAAGGGCATGTAGGGATGCAGCAGCTTCAGGGCGTCGATGAGCGCCGTCTTCAGCGTCCACAGGGCGCTGTTGGCAGAGACGGGCTCCGCCTCTTTATTGTACAGCCGGGGCTTTGCCATCTCGATGTACCAGTCGCAGAATTCTTCCCAGATGAAATCGTACACCTTCTGCACGGCGATGCCCAGCTCATATTTTTCCATATTGTCCGTGACTTCTTTTACTACCGTATTGAGCTTGTCCAGGATCCACCTGTCCTCGGGGCGCAGTTCCTCCGGCGCGGGCGTGGTGATCTTCCTGTCCCCCAGATGCATCATGATGAACCGAGAGGCGTTCCACACCTTATTGGCAAAGTTCCGGCTGGCCTCTACCCGCTCCCAGTAGAACCGCATGTCGTTGCCCGGCGCGTTGCCCGTCACAAGGGTGAGCCGCAGGGCGTCGGCGCCATACTTGTCGATGACCTCCAGGGGATCGATGCCATTGCCCAGGGACTTGCTCATCTTCCGTCCCAGAGAATCCCGCACAAGGCCGTGGATCAGCACGGTGTGGAAGGGCGTTTTTCCGGTCTGCTCCAGACCGGAGAATACCATGCGGATGACCCAGAAAAAGATAATGTCGTAGCCGGTCACCAGTACGTCTGTGGGGTAGAAATATTTCAGATCCTCCGTCTCTTCCGGCCAGCCCAGGGTGGAGAAGGGCCACAGAGCGGACGAGAACCAGGTATCCAGCGTATCTTCATCCTGCTTCATATTGGCGCTGCCGCAGTCCGGACAGCAGGAAGGCGCGTCGGCCGTCCTTGCCACCACGATCTTACCGCAGTCCCGGCAGTAATAGGCCGGGATCCTGTGTCCCCACCAGAGCTGCCGGGAAATGCACCAGTCGCGGATGTTCTCCAGCCAGTGAAGGTAGGTCTTGTCAAACCGCTCGGGGACAAATTTCAGATCCCCGTTCTTTAAGGCGTCGATGGCAGGCTTTGCCATCTCCTCCATCTTTACGAACCACTGCTGCTTGATGAGAGGCTCCACCGTGGTCTTGCACCTGTCGTGAGTGCCCACGTTGTGCACGTGGTCCTCGATGCCTGCCAGCAGGCCCAGGGCGTCCAGATCCTCCACAATGGCCTTCCGCGCCTCATACCGGTCCATGCCGGCGTATTTGCCGCCGTTCTCATTGATGGTGGCGTCGTCGTTCATGATGTTGATCTGCTCCAGGCCGTGCCGCCTGCCTACTTCAAAGTCGTTGGGGTCGTGGGCGGGAGTGATCTTTACCACGCCGGTACCGAACTCCATGTCCACATAGCTGTCGGCCACCACGGGGATCTCCTTGTTCACAAGGGGAAGGAGCACCTTTTTGCCGATGAGATGCTGGTACCTTTTATCATCGGGATGCACGGCCACCGCCGTATCTCCCAGCATGGTCTCGGGGCGGGTGGTGGCGATCTCCACCATCTCATCAGAACCCACTACGGGATAATTGATATGCCAGAAATGGCCTGCCTGCTCCTCGTACTCCACCTCCGCGTCGGATATGGTCGTCCTGCACACAGGACACCAGTTGATGATGCGGTTGCCCTTATAGATATAGCCTTTTTCATAGAGCTTGACAAACACTTCCTCCACGGCCCGGTTGCAGCCCTTGTCCATGGTAAAGCGCTCCCGCTCCCAGTCGCAGGAGGAGCCCAGCTTCTTTAACTGGCCGATGATCCGGCCGCCGTACTCTTCCTTCCACTGCCATGCCCGCTCCAGGAACTTTTCCCGGCCCAGGTCCGCCTTGTCGATGCCCTGCTCCTTCAAGGCCTCGATGATCTTTACCTCCGTGGCAATGCTGGCGTGGTCCGTGCCGGGCTGCCAGAGGGTATTGTAGCCCTGCATCCGCTTGAACCGGATGAGGATATCCTGCAGGGTATTGTCCAGAGCGTGCCCCATGTGAAGCTGTCCGGTGATATTGGGAGGGGGGATCACGATGGTAAACGGTCTCTTTTCCGGGTCGGGCTCGGCGTGGAAATACCGTCTCTCCTCCCACTGCTTATACAGGCGGTCTTCCAGTCCCGCCGGATCATATGTCTTTTCCAGTTGTTTCGCCATGTTCTTCTTCGTCCTTTCCTGTCAATGCGTCAATATAGTCCCAGAGCTCCTCCCTGCCCGCTTTGGTCAGGGCGGAGTACGCAAATACCGGGGTGCCCGGCCGTACCTTCAGGCCGTCCCGGATCATTTTCATATGCTTCGCTACCTGGCTTCTCTTCAGCTTGTCCGCCTTGGTAGCGATAATGACTGGCACATGCCCCCGCTCCAGGATCCACTGATACATCTGCACATCATTGGCCGACGGCTCATGCCGGATATCCACCAGCAAAAAGATCGCTTTCAGCTGGCGGGAGCGCAGCAGATACCGCTCTATCATTTTGCCCCATTTTGCCTTGGCCTCCACGGATACCTTCGCGTAGCCGTATCCCGGCAGGTCCACGAAATACAGGGCATTGTTCACGTTATAAAAATTGATGGTCTGGGTCTTCCCCGGCTGGGAGGACGTCCGCGCCAGGGCTTTGCGGTTCAGCAGTCCGTTGATGAGGGAGGATTTGCCCACATTGGATCTGCCCGCGAACGCGATCTCCGGCAGCCGGTTGTCCGGCAGGGTGCTGGTGACACCGCACACCGTCTCCAGCTCCGCGCTTTTTATGATCATGCAGCCTTCCTCCTTTCATCTGCAAAATACAGCCTGTTTCGGTCTGCCCGGCAGCGGGGACCCTCGGACCCGCTCCCGCCTACCTCGCCAGGGCTGTCTTTAAGACCTGTTCCATGGTCTCGGCGTACACGAAATGCATGCCGTCCCGGATCTCCTCTGATAATTCTTCCACGTCCCGGCGATTGTCCGCGGGAACAATGGCGGTCCGGATGCCTGCCATCTTCGCGGCCAGCAGCTTCTCCTTCAGCCCGCCCACCGGCAACACTCTGCCCCGCAGGGTGATCTCTCCCGTCATGGCCACGTCCGCCCGCACAGGGATCCGCGCGAAAGCGGACAGCATGGCAGTGGCCATGGTAATGCCGGCGGAGGGGCCGTCCTTGGGCACTGCCCCCTCGGGGATGTGGATATGGATATCCGTCTCCTTAAACTGTTCCTCCGCCAGACCGTACTCCGGTCCCACGGACCGCACGTAGGTGTACCCCGCCTGAGCGGATTCCTGCATCACATCGCCCATCTGGCCGGTGAGCTTCAGCTCGCCCTTCCCTGCCATGGTATTGACTTCTATACCCAGTATGGCGCCGCCCACGCTGGTCCACGCCAGGCCGGTGACCATGCCGATCTCCGGCTTTTTGTTATGCCGCTCGGGGCGGTACAGGGGCTTGCCCGCGTACTGCTCCAGGCTTTTTTTCGTGATCCGGATGGCCTCCCTGCTGTCGCCGGTCATATATTCCTTCACGGCCCTGCGGCACACCTTGCCCAGGCACCGCTCCAGCTGGCGGACCCCCGCTTCTCTTGTATAAAGGCTTATAAGCTCTCTTATGGCGCCGTCGCTCACGTGGCAGATCTTTTTTGTCAGCCCGTGATTTTTCAGCTGCTTCGGCAGCAGATGCTCTCTGCCGATATGAAATTTTTCATTGGCCGTATAGCCCGACAGCTCTATGACCTCCATGCGGTCCAGAAGTGGCCGGGGAATGGCCGCGGTGTCGTTGGCCGTGGCGATGAACACCACCTTGGACAGATCCAGGGGCAGCTCCAGATAATGGTCGGTAAAATGGCTGTTCTGCTCGCTGTCCAGCACCTCCAGCATGGCCGAGGACGGATCTCCCTTGTAGTCGCTGCTCATCTTGTCCAGCTCGTCCAGCAGCATGACGGGATTGCATGTTCCCGCTTCCTCCAGGCCCCGGACGATGCGGCCGGGCATGGCTCCCACATACGTCTTTCTGTGACCGCGGATCTCGGCCTCGTCCCTGAGGCCGCCCAGGCAGATGCGCACATACTTCCTTCCCAGGGCTTCGGCGATGCTCTTCGCGATAGAGGTCTTGCCCGTGCCGGGAGGGCCCACCAGACAAAGGATGGGGCTGTTGTCCCCGCCTGTCATCAGCCGGACCGCCATGTACTCCAGTATCCGCTCCTTGATCTTCTCCAGACCGTAATGGTCCCGGTTGAGGATGCTTTCCGCTTCCTCCAGATCCGTTTTTTCCTCCGAAACGGTTTCCCACGGCACATTGAGCAGCGTCTCGATGTACACCCGCTCCACGCTGGCGTCCGGGGAATGCTGCCCGGCGGCCGCGTACCGGCTGATCTCCTTGCGCAGCGTCTCCTTTACCTTTTCCGGCGCGGCCAGCGCTTCTGTCAGCTCCGTAAATTTATTGGCGTCCTGGGTCATGGGATCCTCTCCCAACTCCTCCTGGATCACCTTCAGCTGCTCCCGCAGCACATATTCCTTCTGATTGTCGTTGACCCGCTGCTGCAGCCGCTCCCGCAGCTCCTCCCGGATCTTGTAGATCCGGCGCTCGTTTTCCAGCAGCACCGCCACCTGGGTAAAGGCGTCCTCCGGGTCGTCGCACTCCAGATACTCCTGCTTCACCCGATAATCCGGCGCCAGCTCCTCCATGAGCACATTGCACACCACGGAAAGAGGGCGGTCCGCCAGGTGCCGCAGCAGCTCCAGCTTATTGATCCTGCGCTCCGCCATGAAGCTGGCGAATGACTCCAGCAGGGTTCGCTTCCGGGCCAGTTCTTCCGTTTCGGGGTCTTCTCCGTCGTCGCCGGCCTGCTGCAGCGGGCCGTAGGGGATCACGTCGGCCTCCAGGAATCCTTCCTCCCGGCTGACCGACACAAGACGCCCCTTATCCGTTCCTTCCACCAGCACCCGGACCATCTTGTCATGAAGCTTTACGATCTGCCGGATGCGGGCGATACAGCCCACGCTGTGCAGCTGATCCAGTCCGGGAGCGTCGGTTTTTCCGTTTTTCTGCGCCACAAGAAAAATCTTCTGGCTTTTTAACATTGCCTTTTCCAGCGCCTTTCTCGACGCGGCCCTGCTCACATCCAGCTGGGCGGACGTATCCGGCAGCACCGACTGGTCCCGCAGGGCGATGGCAGGCAGTTTGATCGTCAGTTCCATATCTTTCACCATTCCAGAAAAAAATCAGTTTCCCATTTCCGGATCAGGCAGTCTCCGCCTCCTGTTTCCTGCGGCGCAGGGTCCTCTTTTCCTCCGACTCCTTCCGGGTCAGAAGGGCCTCTCCCGCGCCCTCCACCATTTCCTTCGTGATGGTGCAGGTATCAATGGTCTCGTCGGAGGGGATCCGGTACATAAGATCCATCATCGTCTTCTCCATAATGGAACGCAGTCCCCTGGCGCCCATCTTGTGGCGGATCGTCCTGTCGGCGATGGCCTCCAGCGCGTCCTCCTGAAAGACAAGCTTCACATGATCCAGCTCAAACAGCTTCTGATACTGCTTCACAATGGAATTTTTCGGCTCCTTCAGGATGCGCACCATGGAATCCTTATCCAGCTGGTCCAGCGCCACCGTCACCGGCACGCGGCCTACAAATTCCGGGATCAGGCCGTATTTGATCAGATCCTGGGGCAGCACCTGGCGGTACAGCTCCCCGATGTCCCGTTCCTCTTTGGTGGCCACATTGGCCTGGAAGCCGATGGCCTTCTGGTCCAGGCGGCTGTCAATGATGTTGTCCAGCCCCTCGAAAGCCCCGCCGCAGATAAACAGGATATTTGTGGTATCAATAGGGATCATCTCCTGGTTGGGATGCTTGCGGCCTCCCTGGGGCGGCACGCTGGCCATGGTTCCCTCCACGATCTTTAACAGCGCCTGCTGCACGCCCTCCCCGGAGACATCCCGGGTGATGGACGGGTTTTCCGACTTTCTGGTGATCTTGTCGATCTCGTCAATGTAGATAATACCGTACTGGGCCCGCTCAATGTCATAATCCGCCGCCTGTATGATCTTCAGCAGGATGTTCTCTACATCCTCGCCCACATACCCGGCTTCCGTAAGAGAAGTGGCGTCCGCGATGGCGAACGGCACGTTGAGCAGCTTTGCCAGCGTCTGGGCCAGGTAGGTCTTACCCGATCCGGTAGGTCCCAGCATGAGGATGTTGCTCTTCTGCAGCTCCACAGACAAGTCTCTCTGGGCAAGGATCCGCTTGTAATGGTTGTACACGGACACGGCCAGCACTTTTTTGGCTTCCTCCTGCCCCACTACGTACTCATCCAGAAACGCCTTGATCTCTTCCGGCTTCAGCAGATTGATCTCCTCATAGGAAAAATCAGATTCTTCGTTTCTGCCCAGCTCCTCGTCAATGATCTCGCTGCATACGTCCACGCAGTCGTCGCAGATATACACGCCCATAGGGCCGGAGATCAGTTTCCTCACCTGTGACTGCAGCTTTCCGCAGAAGGAACAGCGCACGTTGTCCTGATTATTTTTCATAGCTGTCAGATTCTCCCATTTATTATCATTGTCCAAAGGGCTGCTGCGTCTGCAGCAGCCCTTTGCTATTCTTTGGCATGATGGCCGGCGTCGTCCCGGCTTTTTCGTTACTGTCTGGCGGAAACCACTTTATCGATAAGGCCGTAGGCCATGGCCTCCTCGGCGGACATATAATTGTCCCGCTCCGTATCCCGCCGGATCACATCCAGAGGCTGGCCGGTATTGGCCGCCAGTATCTGGTTGAGCTTCTCTTTCGTGCGGCTGATATGCTCCGCCACGATCTTGATATCCGTCGCCTGTCCCTGGGCGCCGCCGGAGGGCTGATGGATCATCACCTCGGCATTTGGCAGGGCAAACCGTTTGCCCTTGGCGCCGCCGGCCAGAAGGAACGCCCCCATGCTGGCCGCCATGCCGAGACACATGGTGGATACGTCGCACTTCACATACTGCATCGTGTCATAGATCGCCATGCCCGCCGTCACGGAACCGCCGGGGCTGTTGATGTAAAAATGAATGTCCCTTCCGGGGTCTTCCGACTCCAGGAACAAGAGCTGCGCCACCACAAGGCCGGACGTCACATCATCCACCTGATCGTTGAGAAAAATGATCCGGTCCTTCAGCAGCCGGGAATAAATATCGTAGGCCCGCTCTCCTCTGCTGGTCTGCTCGATGACAGTAGGCACAAGACTCATATCCATACCGTTCAGCATTTTTCCTCACTCCTTTTTCTGCCCGCCTCGCCAAAAAGGCCGGCGTTATCCATGAGAACTCTTTTACTCTACTTCCTTGGCGGCGTCTGCCACCTTTTCCACGGCGAGCTGGATGGCGATATCCTTCTTCATCTGGTCCAGCTGCTCCTCGCCCATGAGCTCCTTCACCTTGTCGGGCTCGATATTGTAGGTCTTGCCCAGCTTTTCCACTTCCTCCTCAAACCGCTCGTCGGAGACCTCGATATTCTCCTGCTTTACGATCTGCTCCAGCACCAGTCTGCTCTGAATGCGCTTTAAAGCCTGGGGCTGCATCTGCTCCAGCATCTGGGCAGGGGTCTGGCCCATCATCTGCAGATACTGCTCCATGGTAATGCCCTGCTGCTGCATGCGGCTTGCCATATCGTCCATCATATTGCGGGCCTGGAAATCGATCATAGGCTGGGGAATGTCCATCTCCGCGCCCTCGATGATCTTCTCCACTACGGCGTCCTGCTTCTCAACCTTTGCCTGCTCCTGCTTTCTCTCCAGCAGGTTCCTCTTCACGTCTTCCTTATATTCCTCCAGGGTATCAAACTCGGATACCTCCTGAGCGAACTCGTCGTCCACTTCCGGCAGCTCCTTGTACTTGATGCCCTTTACCGTCACCTTGAACAGGGCAGGCTTGCCTGCCAGTTCTTTGGCATGGTATTCCTCCGGGAAGGTCACATGAACATCCTTCTCCTCGCCGATGCTCACGCCGATGAGCTGCTCCTCAAAATTATCGATAAAGGAATGGGAACCGATGGTCAGGGAATGATCCTTCGCGCTGCCGCCTTCAAACGTCTCGCCGTCCACATAGCCTTCAAAATCAATGGTAACGATATCCTGATCCTCTACAGGACGGTCCTCCACGGTGATGGTGCGGGACTGATTCTCCCGCTCCCTGTCGATCTCCGCCTGGACTTCCTCGTCGGTCACCTTCACATCGGCCTTTGCCACCTCAACGCCCATATACGCGCCAAGGGTCACCTCCGGCTTCACGGCCACTTCTGCCGTGAACACGAAGGGCTGTCCTTCCTCCAGTGTCACCACGTCGATCTTGGGCTGGCTGACGATATCCAGCTCCGTTTCATTCATAAACTCCTCATATTTCGCGGGGATCAGATCATTGGCGGCGTCCTCGTAAAATACCTGGGCGCCGTAGAGCTTTTCCACCATCTTTCTGGTAGCTTTGCCCTTGCGGAAGCCGGGAATGGTGATCTGGTTCCTGGTCTTCTGATATGCTCTGTCCAGCGCTGCGTCCAGCTCCTTGGCCGTGGCTTCAATGGTCACCTTGACCATGTTGTGCTCTAATGTTTCTACCTGTGTACTCATCTTAAAAAAACTGCTCCTTTCAATATCTGGCGGCCGTCTCTTTGGGCCTGCCCAATCACTGAGTGGCATAAACCCCCACTATCAGTCATTCACCCAGTATAACACACCGTTTTTTAAATTACCAGTATTTTTCTCGCGTTTTAGGGAAGATTATTGAAAAAATATATGGGAAATGATAGGATGATAACAGAAAACGGGCCGGCAGCGGGCGGCGCCCACGCTCCGACGGCCCCGGAAAGGCGGTTCTTTTATGGAAATCGAACGAAAATTTCTCATCCCCACCCTGCCCGAGAACCTGTCCTCCTGCCCTTCCATGGAGCTGGAACAGGGATATCTGTGCACCAGTCCGGTGGTGCGGGTACGGCGGGAGGGAGACGATTATGTGCTCACCTACAAATCTGACGGCCTGATGGCCCACGAAGAATACAACCTGCCTCTGGACGAGGCTTCCTACCGCCATCTGCTCAAAAAGGCAGACGGGCGGATCATCACCAAGACCCGCTACCGGATCCCCTGCACGCCCAACCGGGAATGCATCCCCTACCTGGACGGGGCGGATCTGACCATTGAACTGGACGTATTTCACGGAGATCTGGCGCCCCTGCAGATGGCAGAGGTGGAATTTCCCACGGAAAAGGCCGCTCTGGCTTTCCGGCCTCCCGCCTGGTTCGGCAGGGACGTCACCTGCGATCCCGCCTATCACAATTCCAATATGAGCAAAGGATGATACCCGGACGCGCCGGTTTTTCCGGCAAAGGAATATGGTCCGGAAGAATAACACCGAAGGAGGGATCTGCGTGAAAAAAATTATCTGTCTCACTGTCCTGTGCCTGACGGCCGGCCTGCTGTCCGGCTGCGGCAGCAGCGCTCTTTCCGATGAAACTCTGCAGGAATACGGGTTTGAGGAGCCGGAGGAGGGCGAAGAACTTCTGGCTTTCCCCGGAGCCGACGGCTGGGGCAAATACACAAACGGCGGCCGGGGCGGCAGAGTGATAGAAGTGACCAATCTAAACGACAGCGGCGAGGGCTCCCTGCGGGCCGCCGTGGAAGCGGAAGGGCCCAGGACCGTTGTATTTAAGGTGTCCGGCGTCATTGAACTGAAGGATTTCCTTACTATCAAAAATCCCTACATAACCATCGCGGG
>CANQHX010000010.1 GCA_947623905.1 uncultured Lachnospiraceae bacterium | reverse complement strand
TCGCCATCATCGAACTGGACGACAAAGGGGAGAATTACCGGATCCGCTGGGGCCTCGTGGAAGGCGGCAAGCCTACCAGCGAGCTGCCGGCTCACCTGATGAACCATGAGGTGAAAAAGCGGGTGACAGGGGGCAAGCACCGGGTGATCTATCACGCGCACACCACGAACATCATTGCCCTGACCTTTGTGCTTCCCTTAAGTGATGAAGTGTTTACGCGGGAACTGTGGGAGTCCGCCACGGAGTGCCCGGTAGTATTTCCTTCCGGCGTAGGCGTGGTGCCCTGGATGGTGCCCGGCGGAAGGGAGATCGCCGTGGCCACCAGCAAGCTCATGGAGAATTATGATGTGGCCATCTGGGCCCATCACGGCATGTTCTGCTCCGGCGCGGATTTTGATCTGACATTCGGACTTATGCATACGGTAGAGAAGTCGGCGGAGATCCTCATGAAAGTACTGGCTGTCCGCCCGGACAAGCTCCAGACCATTACCGCGAGCGATCTGCGGCAGGTAGCGGAAGGATTCCATGTGGAGCTGCCGGAGCGGTTCCTCTATGAGAAATATCAGTAAACGGTAAAAGGAACGATACACATATGGATATGACTACAAAAAAACGGATCGTCATCAAGGTAGGCACCTCCACTCTTACCCACAAGACGGGACGGATCAACATCCGCCGGGTGGAAAAGCTGGTAAAGACGCTGGCGGATCTGCACAACAGCGGCAGAGAGATCATACTGGTGTCCAGCGGCTCCATCGGCCTGGGCATGTCGGAGCTGGGCATCCGGCAGCGCCCGAAGGATATTCCCACGCGGCAGGCCTGCGCGGCGGTGGGGCAGTGTGAGCTGATGTACATGTATGACAATCTGTTTTCCGAGTACAGCATTTCCGTGGCCCAGCTTCTGGTGACCAAATATGTGATCCTGGAGGACCGGCGGATCAATGTAGAAAATGCGGTGAAACGGCTTCTGGAGCTGGGAACCATTCCCATTGTCAATGAAAATGATACGGTAGCCATCGATGAACTGGAGCTGGAGATCGGGGAAAATGATTCTCTTGCGGCTACTGTGGCGGATATCGCCGACGCGGAACTGCTGGTGATCCTGTCGGATATCGACGGTTTATATGACAAGGATCCGCGGGAGCATGAGGACGCGAAGCTGATCCCGGTGGTGGAGAAGATAGACGACGCCATATGGGCGGCGGCAGGGGGCGCGGGCTCCCGTCTTGGGACCGGAGGCATGCACACAAAGGTAATAGCGGCGGAGATCGCCGCGAAAGCAGGTATCGATACGGTGATCATGAACGGCATGGATCCGGAGGTGCTTTACGACCTGCTGGAGGACAACCAGGTCAGGGGCACCGCGTTTCTGGCGGAAAGGAATTGAACGGATATGAATTATATCGAACAGCTTGGGACAAAGGCCAGAGCGGCCGCGGCAGTGCTGGCCGGCCTGTCCACAGGAGAAAAGAACAGGGCTCTTGAGCAGATCGGCAGGATGCTGCTGGAAAAAGAGCAGGACATTCTGACGGCCAACGAGAGGGACCTGGAGGAAGCCCGGGAAAAGGGCATGAGCCAGTCTCTTCAGGACCGGCTGCGGCTGACGGAAGACAGGATCGCCTCCATGGCAGAAGCGTGCCGTCATCTGGCTATGCTGGAGGATCCGGTGGGAGTCATTGAAGGCGGCGGGGTGCGCCCCAACGGCATGCGCATCACGAAAGTAAGGGTACCCCTGGGCGTAGCAGGCATGATCTATGAGGCCCGGCCCAATGTGACGGTGGACGCGGCGATCCTCTGCTTAAAGAGCGGCAACGCGGCCATTTTAAGAGGGGGAAAAGAAGCCTTCCATTCCAATCAGTGCCTGGCGGGCATTATGCGGCAGGCGCTTGCGGATACGGGACTGCCGGAGGACGCCATAGCCCTTGTGGAGGATACGTCCAGAGAGACGGCCGTGATGATGATGAAGGCAAACGGATATCTGGACGTGCTTATCCCCAGAGGAGGAGCAGGGCTCATCCGGACAGTGGTGGAGCAGGCGTCGGTGCCGGTGATCGAGACCGGTACGGGCAATTGTCATGTATATGTGGACGCTACGGCGGATCTGGATATGGCGGTAAATATCGTGGACAACGGCAAGACCCAGCGACCCAGCGTGTGCAACGCCATTGAGAGCTGCCTGGTCCACAGGGATGTGGCCGGGAAGTTCCTGCCCATGATGAAGGCGCGGCTGGATGCGCATCAGGTGGAGCTCCGGGGCTGTCCCCGCACAAAAGAGATACTGGGGGACTGCGTGACGCCTGCCACAGAGGAGGATTACGCCACGGAATTCCTGGACTATATCCTGGCGGTGAAGGTGGTGGACAGTCTGGACGAAGCGCTGGAGCACATCCGTACTTACTCCACGGGTCATTCCGAGTGCATCGTCACAAAGAGTCTTGACGCGGCGGAAAGGTTCCAGAAGCAGGTGGACGCCGCGGCGGTATATGTCAACTGTTCCACCCGTTTTACCGATGGCAATGAATTCGGGCTGGGGGCGGAGATCGGCATTTCCACCCAGAAGCTTCACGCCAGAGGACCTATGGGCCTGACGGCGCTGACCACTATCAAGTATCTGATCAACGGCCAGGGACAGATCCGGCCGTAATAAAGGAAAGGTGAAAGATGAGCGTGCTGAGTAATTTGCGCAGGTCATGGAACCATTTCTTTGCGGAGAAAACGCCGCGCTCTTACGGCGTGCTGGCAGGGATCGTCCTGCTGATCGCCCTGCTGCTGGAAGTGTTTGTATTCAATTATAAGTGGGTGGTTTCCGCGTTTGACAGGCCGCTGGATGTGCAGCTGCAGGTGGAGGGCGGTATTACGGCCCCCGACGGCTCTGTAACATTTACGGAGGACACGGCTGTCATTCGTATAGATGACATCAATGAAAAAGTAAAATTTCTTCATTTTTGTCCCGGCAGTCTGCTGGGGAGCAGGGCCGACATTACCGTGGCGGCCACAGATGAAGCCAACGCCAATCCGCTGACGGCTCCCACCAGAACGGTGCTGACAGCTGTAAAGCAGTCGCAGTATATCCGGCTCCATTTCAGCGGACAGGTTAAAAATATGACCATTACCGTCAGCGGGCTCAACGGCGTGACCATTGCGCCGGAGGATCTGACGCTCAACGGGAAGGCGCCCCTGATGTTTTCTGCCGGCCGGTTCCTCATAGTGGCTCTTGGCCTGATGCTGCTGTATATTCTCCGGCCCGGGTCAGAATGCTACCGGTACCGGACCGATCTGTCGGTCCCCGCCCAGAAGGGGATCGTTGTGGGACTGTTTGTGCTGGAAGCGCTCCTTTTGTGGGGCATGATCCAGTGGAACACCACCAATATAGAACTGTACAAGTTCGCAGGCTATCAGCAGCAGTATTATAAGCTGGTGGATGCGTTCCGGGAGGGCCATCTGTATCTGGACCAGGAGGTGCCCCGGGGACTTTCGGAAATGGACAATCCCTATGATTTTGCCGCACGGTATTATAACGACGTAAGTTCCGCAGATTACTGGGATCACAGTTATTTCAACGGCAGATTTTACGTATATTTCGGCGTAGTGCCGGCCCTGCTGCTGTATCTCCCCTACAATCTGGTCACCGGCGGCGACCTGCCCAACTACATCGCAGTATATGTACTGGCGCTGCTGCTTATGGCCGGCGTATTTTATCTGCTCTGGCAGATGATAAAAAAATGGTTTGCCCACACGCCGTTTTTGCTGTATCTGCTTCTGGCGGCGGTATTTCCTCCCGTGGCGGCCATAGGCTACGCCATCAATAAGCCGGATCTTTATATCGTACCTATCCTGTCGGGTGTGATGTTTGCCGTGTGGGGACTGGCGTTCTGGCTGTCGGCGGAAGAAAAAAAAGATGGGGAGACAAGACTGGTATCCCACAGACTGGCAGCGGGATCCTTGTGCGTGGCGCTGACCGCGGGCTGCCGGCCCCAGCTGTTGCTGGCCATCGGCCTGGGCGTCATATTGTTCTGGAACAGCGCATTCGGACAGCGGAAGCTTTTTTCCAAAAACAGCATCCGTCAGACTACCGCGGTCTGCCTTCCTTTTTTTATCGTGGCTCTGGGCATCATGTGGTACAATTTTGCCAGGTTCGGTTCGCCCTTTGATTTCGGCGCCAGCTACAACCTGACCACCAACGATATGACCCACAGGGGCTTTGTGGCCGGAAGGATCGGGCTGGGCCTTTTTTCCTATCTGTTTCAGCCGGTCAGCGTCAACGGAGTGTTTCCGTTCCTCCATGACTTTGACGCGTCAACTGTTTATCAGGGCCTGACCCTCACGGAAAAAATGATCGGCGGCGTGTTCTGGCTGTTCCCGGTGCTGCTGTTTGGTCTGTACGGCGTGTGCCGCGGGCGGCTGTTTAAAGAAAAAAGAGTGCACCGCATGGCAGTATATTCTGTTTTGGCGGCCGTTGTCATTGTGGTGGCGGACACGCAGATGGCAGGACTTCTCACCCGGTATTTTGTGGATTTTGTCTGGCTGCTGCTGCTCGCCGCGGTCATGACCGTCCTGGCGTTGTATGAGAACAAAAAAGACATGGCAGCGGAGCGGAAAAAAGTGCTCGCGGTCTCGGTCACTCTGGGACTTGTGTCGCTGGTCTTTGTGTTCCTGCGCATTTTCGCCCATACGGAGGACGCCATCCAGGCGGCCAATCCGCAGGTGTTTTATACCATACAGCATCTCATAGCGTTCTGGATGTAAAAAAGAGCCCCATCATCCGATTTCTTCTTCCGGGATACCGGTCCGGTAAATCTGATGACGGGGCATTTTTTATAAGCAGTGTTCTGCCGTGAAGTTATTTCGTGCCGAAGATCCGATCTCCTGCATCCCCCAGGCCCGGGCGGATGTAAGCTTTTTCTGTCAGGCCGTCGTCCAGGTGTCCCACATAGATCTGTATGTCGGGATGGGCGGCGTGAAGCTTTTCCAGTCCCTCCGGAGCGGCGATGATGCTGAGGAATTTGATGGTCCGGCCGCCGTGCTGCTTGATGAAATTTACAGCGGCAATGGCGGAGCCGCCGGTGGCCAGCATGGGGTCTGTCACGACGATGGTCCGCTCCTCAATGGGGCTTGGCAGCTTACAGTAGTATTCGTGGGGTTCAAATGTTTTCTCATCCCGGTACAGTCCGATGTGCCCGATCTTTGCGGTGGGCACCAGGGCGGTGATGCCGCTGACCATGCCAAGTCCTGCCCGGAGAATGGGGACGATGGCCAGCTTCCGGCCGGCGATCACCGGCGTCATGCATTTCTCAATAGGCGTTTCTACCTCGATATTTTCCGTGGGAAGATCGCTCAGCGCTTCATACGCCATGAGCATGGCGATCTCTTCCACAAGAGAGCGGAATTCATTGGTTCCGGTGTTCTTATCCCGCAGCCGGGATATTTTGTGCTGGATCAGCGGATGAGACAGTACGGTTACATTTTCCATGGAATTCCCTCCGTTCTAACGTTCTTTTGTAGTGTAAAGAGGATCGTGGACGGCAGATCCTGTTTTGTGCAGGAAAGCGCACGGGCCGGACAGCCAGATGGTCCGGCGCCTGCCGGGGGTCGCTTTTTATCATTTTACCACAGAAAGAGGGGAATTGTACAGCAAAGATACAGTTGTTTTCTGTTTTACCACCAGCCGGGCTGGCTGCTGCATATGCCGTTCCACTGGCACCCGCCACAGATAGTGGCCCGCAGCCCGGGCGCCAGGATGTGTTCTCCCACCAGATCAGTGAACCGGCGGAAGGAAAGCACCTGTCCTTCGGAGAGTCCGCAGCGGGACAATACGGCCCGGTCATAAGCGGCCACCAGCCGGGGCTTGTGGCATACATCGTCCAGATTGTTGGGACAGGCGGCGCATACGATATCTGTGCCAATGGTAAGGCGGATCCTGGTCTCCGGCGTGAGGACGGTCAGGAGATGCTCCATATGTGCCGTAAAGCGGCTGTCATAGCCGTGGCCGGCGAAATAGGCCAGACACATGCCGTGGTGGGGACGGAATGAATATACGTTACCGGACATAGGGGCGGAGCCGGGCAGTGAGCAGAAGGGCCAGGCCTGTTTTTGCCAGATCCGGTATGATGTAGGGAAATACGCACCACGCGAGAGCGGTCATGATCCCCACCGGACCGTTGGCGGCGCTGTATGTGATCACATACCAGACGGTGCCGAACAGATAGCACACCAGCAGCCCCAGGACCATGCCCAGGGCGAGGAGCTTCAGGCTCTTTCCGAAAAAACGCTCCATGCCCCACATGAGAAGGGCGGTGAGCAGGAAGCCCAGGATGTATCCGCCGGTGGGGCCGAAGAGAATACCCCGCCGGTAAATCCGGCCAGCACGGGAATGCCCAGGGCGGCCATGAGGAGGAACACTACCACCGCGGCGGTGCCCCTTTTGCCTCCCAGAAGCCCCATAGTGAGAAAGACGCCGAAGGTCTGCATGGTAAAGGGAACAGCGGTGGGAATGGAGATCCAGGAGCAGATGGCCAGCAGAGCCGCGAACACAGCGGTGTAGGCCAGGTCCCTGGCGGAAAAATGTGTGGTTGCTTCCATAGATATGTACTCCTTTTCGTATTTTGAAATGGATTGTACTATGAAACAGAAAAATTGTCAACCATTTATAATTCAAAGGTTTACAATTGGGAGCGAGATGTGATAAAGACCGGTAAACAGGCCGGGTGACCGGGAGATATGGCATTGCCGGGGGCTGCATCTGCGCGGTTGAAAGTGCGGCTTGTTTTTGCTATGATAAAGCAAACTATACTTTATCGCGCAGGGATGGGAGAATACATCATGAAAGCCCTGCCGCGAAATCGGAGGTTGTGGAGGAGACAGAACATGATCGGTTTGGGAACGATAATAAATTGCGCGGCTATCGCGGCCGGCGGAGCAGTTGGCCATTTTACCGGAAAACTGTTCCGGCAGGAGCAGCAGGCGGCGCTGAGCCGGACATGCGGCATCAGTGTAATGTTTATCGCGATTGCAGGCGCCATGCAGGGAATGATGCGGATCGATGGCAATGCGATCGTGAGCGGCAGATCCATGCTGGTAGTACTTTGCCTTACGCTGGGCACGATCATCGGCGAATTGGCCGGGATTGAAAAAGGATTTGAACGTTTTGGAGAATGGCTGAAAGAAAAAACCGGGAACAGTGGAGATAAGCAGTTTGTAACCGCGTTTGTCACCGCCTCCCTGACCGTGTGCATCGGCGCTATGGCGATCGTAGGCGCTATTCAGGACGGGATCTTGGGCGATTATTCCACCCTCGCGGTAAAAGCGGTATTGGATTTCATTATCGTAGCCGTTATGACTTCCTCCCTCGGAAAAGGCTGTGTTTTTTCTGCGATACCGGTCTTCGTTTTTGAAGGCGTCATTACAGTGCTTGCCCATCTGGTTTCCCCGATCATGACAGATTCGGCAATAGCAAGCCTTTCTCTTATAGGTTCCATACTTATTTTCTGCGTGGGCGTGAATCTTGTGTGGGGGAAGACCATACGGGTCGCGAACATGCTTCCCGCCGTGATACTTGCTGTGATCGCCGCGTATCTGCCGTGGACATTTTGATACATGAAAGGATTTGCTAATAAATGGGAAATGGTATGCAGATCATAATCGCAAAGGATGAAAACATAGACGACATTGTCAGCTTAAGGGTTGAGATGCAGGTGGAGGACTGGAATCGTACTTTAAATAAAGATTTTTCTGTGTATGCCGGTCCGTTTTCTGAGATCACAAAAGATCATATCCGGGAACACTTGATTAATGACATCACATTGACAACAAACACGCCGGCTGCAGCGCATATTTATGAAAAAGTGGGATTTAAGAAGATATCCAGCAAATATTTCCTGGAAATCTGAAAAACCCCCAAACGCCGTATTTACCGGCATCTGGGGGCAAAGGGGAGGATAAGTATATTATCTTATCTTTTGCGGAAGCCGGTGGGATGTATCGGCTTCTGTTCATAGTATGGACAGCATTTACAGGAATATACGCACAGGAAAGGAATTTTTTAAAGTAATTTAAATGGTATATATGTCTCCGCAAGGCCGGTATGGGTGTCTGTCCGGACTCTTGAAAAGCGCCGGTACTTAGTCCGGGGGTTCCCAAAGGGGGCCCCGGACTTTAGTATCCGCTGCGCTTTTCACGAAGCGGGAGCGGGTCCGGCAGGCACCCGTACCGGCACCGCAGAGACATATATGCATTTGATTGCATTAGTTATATCATAAATAGAACAAATATACTAAAAGGTATTGACAACAGGATTTGGAAACGGTAAAATATACCATGGCGCTTGAGAAAACAAGCAATTTTAATGATGGAGGAGATCAATATGAAGTTAGTTCCTTTGGGCGATCGCGTTGTGATCAAACAGAAAGAAGCAGAAGTGACGACCAAATCCGGTATCGTACTCACATCCCAGTCTCAGGAAAAGCCTCAGCAGGCCGAAGTCATCGCAGTAGGCCCCGGCGGCATGGTGGACGGCAAGGAAGTGACCATGCAGGTGAAGGAGGGTGACCAGGTCATCTATTCCAAGTATGCCGGCACGGAAGTGAAGCTGGGCGACGAGGAGTATATCGTTGTGAAGCAGAGCGACATCCTGGCTATCGTGGAAGACTGACTGCCGGAAATGGTTCTGCATGAAATCGCTGCTTTTGAAAAGAATGAATAAAAACGTTTGGAGGTTATGTCATTATGGCAAAGGAGATCAAATACGGAGCAGAAGCCAGAACGGCTCTGGAATCCGGTGTAAATCAGTTGGCTGACACGGTGCGTGTCACATTAGGCCCCAAGGGCAGAAACGTAGTTCTGGATAAATCATTTGGCGCGCCCCTCATCACCAACGATGGTGTGACCATCGCCAAGGAGATCGAGCTGGAGGACGCTTTTGAAAATATGGGCGCACAGCTTGTAAAGGAAGTAGCCACAAAGACCAACGATGTGGCCGGCGACGGCACCACCACCGCAACGGTGCTGGCACAGGCTCTGGTAAACGAGGGCATTAAGAACCTGGCAGCAGGGGCCAATCCCATCATCCTGCGGAAGGGTATGCGGAAGGCAACCAAGGTAGCTGTGGACGCTATCGCGTCTATGAGCAGCAAGGTGAACGGCAAGGATCATATCGCCAAGGTAGCCGCTATCTCCGCCGGCGACGAGGAAGTGGGCAACATGGTTGCCGACGCCATGGAAAAGGTGAGCAATGACGGTGTGATCACGATCGAAGAGTCCAAGACCATGCAGACAGAGCTGGATCTGGTAGAAGGCATGCAGTTCGACCGCGGTTATATTTCCGCATATATGGCAACGGATATGGACAAGATGGAAGCCGTTCTGGAAGATCCTTATATCCTCATCACGGACAAGAAGATCAGCAATATCCAGGAGATTCTGCCCATTCTGGAGCAGATCGTGCAGTCCGGCAAGAAGCTGCTGATCATTGCCGAGGATGTAGAGGGCGAGGCCCTTACCACTCTCATCGTGAATAAGCTGCGCGGCACTTTCTCCGTAGTAGCTGTGAAGGCTCCCGGCTACGGCGACAGGAGAAAGGCTATGCTGGAGGATATCGCCATCCTTACCGGCGGCCAGGTGATCTCCGAGGAGGTCGGCCTTGATCTGAAGGAGGCTACTCTGGATATGCTGGGACAGGCCAAGTCCGTAAAGGTGCAGAAGGAAAACACCGTTATCGTGGACGGCCTGGGCGATAAGGAAGCCATCAATGCCCGCATCAACCAGATCAAGCAGCAGCTGGAGGAGACCACCTCTGATTTTGACAAAGAGAAGCTGCAGGAGCGTCTTGCCAAGATGGCAGGCGGCGTAGCAGTGATCCGTGTGGGCGCCGCTACCGAGACAGAGATGAAGGAGAGTAAGCTGCGCATGGAGGATGCTCTGGCTGCCACAAGAGCGGCAGTGGAGGAAGGCATCATCGCAGGCGGCGGCTCCGCTTATATCCATGCCGCCAAGGATGTGGAGAAGCTGGTTGATACTCTGGAGGGCGATGAGAAGACAGGCGCCAACGTGCTGCTGAAGGCACTGGAGGCTCCCCTGTTCCACATTGCCGCCAACGCCGGTCTGGAAGGCGCTGTGATCATCAACAACGTGAAGAACGAAAAGACCGGAGTAGGCTACGATGTGCTGTCCAATCAGTATGTAGATATGGTTGAAGCGGGTATCCTGGATCCTGCCAAGGTGACCAGGAGCGCGCTGCAGAACGCAGTGAGCGTAGCATCCACTCTGCTGACCACGGAGTCCGTTGTGGCAAACATCAAGGAGGAGACTCCCGCTATGCCCGCAGGCGGCAACCCCGGCATGGGCATGATGTAAAAACGTATTGACAACGGCTGTCATGTACTGCTATAACAAAAGAGAAGGAAAAGCTGCGTGGCGTTGTAAACAGTAATTGAAACAAATAATTCAATAAAAAAAGTGCAATTCAATTTATTTGAGTTGCACTTTTTTTGTTTTTCGGGCAGCAGGTTCTGGCTGCCGAAGCGCGGATAGAAAGCGCGGAAAGGAGAAACATGAACAACGACCAGGCACAAGATAAATATTTCTCTGAAGTATGCAGTGAGTGGCTGCGCATGAAGCGGCTGTGCATCAAGCAGTCTACATATGCCAATTATTACAGGCTTATGGAAAAACATATTCTTCCGTCCATGGGCCATCTGAAGCTCAAGGAGCTCACATCAGTAAAATTAAATGAATTTGTATTTGACAAGATGCAGCACGGACGTCTGGATCAGACAGGCGGGCTGAGCAGCAAGACCATCCGGGACATATGCTGTATCGTAAAATCAGTGATGCTGTATGCGCAGAATGAATACGCGGTGCTTACCAGACCCCAGAATGTGGTCTGTCCCAAAGCGGAAAAAAAGGAATATGATATACTTTCACTGGAAGAACTGGAAAAAATGGAACTGGCCTGCCGGTATCTTCCCATCTGGGCCAGCCGGTGTGCAGGGGTGCTGATCTGCATGTATATGGGACTGCGCCTCGGAGAAGTCTGCGCCCTCAAGTGGAGCGATGTGGATCTGGAGCATGAAGTGCTGTACGTGCGCAGGACCATTCAGCGGATCTATCATTCTCCTGACCAGGGCGGGGGCAAAAAGACGGAGGTGGTGATCGACACGCCCAAGTCCTCCGCCTCCAACCGGTGCATCCCCATGCCCAAACGGGTCGTGTTCGCCCTGAGCGAACTGTACGAGGAAGGGTGTGAGGAGGAGTACATCCTGACCAACTCCCGGAAGAGAATGGAACCCCGCACGTATCAGTATTTTTTCAAACGATTTTTGCGGAAAGCAGGTATCCGGGACGTGAAATTTCACATTCTCCGGCATACATTTGCCTCCCGGTGCGTGGAAGTGGGATTTGATGTGAAAAGCCTCAGCGAGATCCTCGGCCACGCAGACACGTCTATCACGTTAAATTATTATGTGCATTCCAATCTGGAATCCAAACGGAAGCAGATGGAGCTTCTGAATCTGTAATCTGATCTGTCCGCAGCTTTTCTTTCATCAAAAGATCATCTGAAAAATCTTTACAAAATCCGGTGAAATTTATATAATCTAAGAGAATATTCGGGAAAGGATCTAGGATCATGCAACAAGAAGAGTCTATACGGCTTCCTATTGTTCTGGCGTCTGCTTCGCCCCGCCGCCGGGAGCTCCTGGCGCAGATCGGACTGGATTTTACGGTGCAGCCGGCAGAGGGGGAGGAAGTGATCACGGGGACCCGGCCGGAGCAGATCGTGAAGGAACTGGCCGATCAGAAAGCCCGCCAGGTGGCGGCGCAGCAGCAGAAGCCATGCCTTGTCATAGGCGCCGATACCATTGTGGCCTGTGACGGAAGGATATTGGGAAAACCTGCGGACGAAGCCCATGCCCTGGAAATGCTCACGCTGCTGCAGGGCAGGACCCACAGCGTATTTACCGGCGTGGCCGTATATGTGGCGCGGCCGGAAACCGGATTGAGACAGACCGCTCTGTTTGCCGAGGAGACAAAGGTGCATATGTATCCGGCTTCCCGGGAAGAGCTGATTTCCTATATCGCCACGGGAGAACCGATGGACAAGGCCGGCGCCTATGCCATCCAGGGTCTCTCCGCCGTCCTGATCCGGTCCATTGAGGGCGATTACAATAATGTAGTGGGACTGCCTGTGGCCAGGCTGTACCAGCACATAAAAGCATACTGCACATGGCCGGAAGCGCGGTAAAATCTGCCGGAAAGGGCCGGAAAAGCCGGTGAACTATGCCAAAACAGCTGAAACAGCGGGAGAACGGCAATTTGTGTATTGATTTTTCGGGTACCATAGTGTACAATGTACAAAGATAGGGTAATGTATCGGGCCGGTTACGAAGGTGTATCGCAACAGGGCCCTTTTATTCTGATATGGGAAAGGGTGACAGGCTTGAGTGACAATGAATCCATGATGGCGCTGACGGAAGCGATGGAAGAGTGCTTCGACGAACTGGTGGAAAGCTGTATGGCTTCCGGCAAGATCGACAGCAATCTGTATCTGGAATATGACGTAAAGCGGGGACTGCGTGACGCCAACGGCAAAGGTGTGCTCACAGGTCTGACCGAGATTTCCGATGTGGTGTCCACCAGGGCGGAAAACGGCGTGAAGGTATCCATAGACGGCGAGCTGTATTATCAGGGGTATAATGTGGAATCTCTTGTGAAAGATACGGAAAACAGACGGTTCGCTTTTGAGGAAACCACGTATCTGCTGCTGTTCGGACAGCTGCCCACGCCCCGCCAGCTGGGAATGTTCGTGGGCGTGCTGGCAAGTCTCAGGGAACTGTCCGGCCAGTTTGTCCGGGACGTGATCATGAAAGCGCCCAGTGAGAATCTGATGAACGGTCTCCAGAAGAGCGTGCTGACCCTGTATTCCTACGACGCCAATCCCGACGACACTACGCCCTCCAATGTGCTGCGCCAGTCGCTGCAGCTGATCAGCAAGCTGCCGGTGATCGCTGTGTACGCCTATTTCGCGTACCGGCATTTTCACTGCGGGGACAGCCTGATGATCCGGCCCCCCGAGAAGAACCTTTCTACGGCGGAAAATATCCTGCTGACCCTGAAGGGCGGATATACGGAGCTGGAGGCAAGGGTGCTGGACGTGGCGCTGATCCTCCACGCGGAGCATGGCGGCGGTAACAATTCCACCTTCACCAACCATGTGGTGACTTCATCGGGGACGGATACATATTCCGCCATTGCGGCGTCCATCGCCTCTCTGAAGGGCCCCCGCCATGGCGGTGCCAACCTGAAGGTGCGGCAGATGTTTGAGGATATCAAGAAAAAGATCTCCAACTGGGAGGACGAGGCCGCCCTGGAGACGTACCTCACAAGGGTGCTGGACAGAGCGGAATTTGACCACAGCGGCCTTATCTACGGCGTGGGCCATGCTGTGTATACGCTGTCCGATCCCAGAGAGCGGATACTTAAAGAAAATACCCGCCGGCTGGCTGCGGAAAAGGGATATATGGATGAATTCAACCTCTACGACCGGGTAGAGCGGATCGCCATCCGCCTGATCTCCCAGCGGCGGAGAGTGTTCAAGCCCGTGTGCGCCAATGTAGATTTTTACAGTGGTCTGATGTATACCATACTGGACATTCCCACAGAGCTGTTCACGCCCCTGTTTGCCATCTCCCGTATCTCCGGATGGAGCGCTCACAGGCTGGAGGAGCTGGTCAACCAGGGCAAGATCATCCGTCCCGCGTACAAGTATGTGGGCCATCACAGGGACTATACTTCTCTGGATGACCGTCACTGGGACTGACAGCGCAAAAAGATCAACCATAAAAATAAAAAGTACAGGCTCCTTCCCGGAAAGGGGCCTGTACTTTTTTATAAAAACGGTAGAATTATACCGGGAAATAAGCTATAATATTGGGAGAAGTTTACAAGAAAGAGGTTTGATCGGTTTATGAAAGAATATTATATGCCGGTGAAGGTCCTGATGGACGACGGCGTGGTGGAAAAGAACGGCGAGATCCTGAAACGTATGGGACAGAAGGCCATGATCGTCACCGGGCGGAATTCCGCGAAGCTCTGCGGCGCTCTTGAAGATGTGACCCGCACATTGGAGCGCAATGGGCAGCAGTGGGTGCTGTTTGACCGGGTGATGAGCAACCCCGATGTGGCGTGCTGCTGCGAGGGCGGCGCTCTGGCCCGTGAGGAGGGCGCGGATTTTATCATCGCCATCGGCGGCGGTTCTCCCATGGACGCGGCCAAGGCCATGGCTGTCCTGGCTAAAGAGGACATGCCCCAGGAGCGGCTCATGTCCAAGGTGTACCCCAAAGGGGCTCTGCCCATGGTGCACATCCCTACTACGGCGGGCACCGGTTCGGAGACGACGCCCTATGCCATTCTTACGATCCATGAGGATCAGACGAAGAGATCCATCGGGGCGCCATGCCTGTTTCCCGCCTGTGCCCTGCTGGACGCCGCCTACCTGGAGAAAATGCCCATACAGGCGCTGCGCCACACGGTGATCGATTCCCTGTCCCATTCTGTGGAGGGCATGACCTCACAGAAAGCGGGGATCATTACCGACGGACTGGCACAGAGAGCCCTGGGACTCCTTGCGGATGTGCTGGAGCCGCTTGCGGAGGGGACGCTCACCCCGTCGGAATACAAAAAGCTGCTGCTGGCTTCCACACTGGGCGGCATGGTCATTGCCAATACCGGCACATCGGTGGTACATACTATGGGATATTCCCTCACCTACTTTATGGGCACCGACCACGGGCGGGCCAACGGCCTGCTGCTGCCGGAGTTTCTGCGGGTGGTGGAAAGATCGGATCCCGGCAGGATCCGGGAGATATTGTCCTATCTGCGGATGGAAAAGGTGGATCAGCTGGAGGATGCGCTGAACCGGCTGCTGGGGCAGCGGGAGACGCTGACGGAGGAGCAGATCAGCGAATATACCGAAGCCGCCGCAGGGTCCAAAAACATAAAGACCGGCAGGGTGCAGGTGACAAAAGAGGATATACGCCATATTTTCGAGACCAGTCTGGGGCGTTAAGAACAGCGCCGCTGATCCGGCCGCCGGAAAAGAAAACGCGGCTTTTCACTGCCGCTGTGTCGTATGTGCGCCGGAAGGGAAATACTATAACAGAAACGGAAGGGATCATCTATTATGAAGGGTGTAACAGTAGAAAAAATGGCGGAGAAGATGGATCTGAAAAATCTCACGCCGGACGTAGACATGAGCTGCATTGAGATCATTTCCCCGGACATCAACCGTCCGGCACTGCAGCTGACAGGATATTTTGACTATTTTGACGCGGAGCGCATCCAGCTCATCGGTTTTGTGGAGTGGACCTACCTCCAGCACGTGGATGAGGAACACAAGCGGAAGGTATACGAACAGCTGTTGTCCTATGAGATCCCCTGTCTGGTGTTCAGCACCGATCTGGATCCCGACGAGATATTGCTGGAGATGGCTACGGAGAAGCAGCGGCCCGTACTGCAGACACACAAATCCACTATGTCCTTTATGGCAGAGGCCATCCGCTGGCTGAGAGTGGAACTGGCTCCCATGATCACCATTCACGGGGTGCTGGTGGACGTGTACGGCGAGGGCCTGCTGATCATGGGCGAGAGCGGCATCGGCAAGAGCGAGGCGGCTCTGGAGCTGGTAAAGCGGGGACACCGCCTTGTGTCCGACGATGTGGTGGAGATCCGCAAGGTCAGCGACCAGACGCTGGTGGGCACCGCGCCGGACATGACCCGCCATTTCATCGAGCTGCGGGGCATCGGCATCGTAGATGTACAGCACCTGTTCGGCATTTCCAGCGTGAAGGAGACCCAGTCTATCGATCTGGTGATCAAGCTGGAGGATTGGAGCCGGGACAAGGAATATGACCGTCTGGGGATGGAGGAAGAATATACCGAGTTTCTGGGTACCAAGGTGGTATGCCATTCCCTGCCTATCCGTCCGGGACGGAACCTGGCGGTGATCTGTGAGTCCGCCGCCGTGAACCACCGTCAGAAAAAGATGGGGTACAACGCGGCTCAGGAGCTGTACCGCCGTTTTCAGGCCAATATCGCGAAACGGAGAGAAGAAGAGGAATAAATGTTAGCCATTGAACGAAAAAATGAGATCCTGTCCATCCTGCAGCGGGAAAAGAGCGTGCTGGTGGCGGATCTGAGCCATAAATACAAGGTGACGGAGGAGACCATCCGCCGGGACCTGGACAAGCTGGAGCGGGAGGGCTTCGTAAAAAAGACCTACGGCGGAGCGGTGCTCAATGAAAATACCAACGTGGACCTGCCCTTCCGGATCCGGGAACGGACGAACAAGGCGGAAAAACAGGCCATCGCCCGTCTTGTGGAGGATCTGATCCACGATGGGGAGAGCATTATGCTGGACAGCTCTTCCACGTCGGTGGTCATCGCGAAAAATCTCCGGTATTTCAAGAACCTGACGGTGATCACCAACTCCGTGGAGATCATGATGGAGCTGTCCGACTGCAAGGGCATCCGTCTCATCTGCACCGGAGGCGTCATGCGGGAGTCCGCCCTGTCTCTGGGAGGCAAGCGGGCGGAGGAGGCGCTGCGCCACTATCATGCGGACAAAGCGGTCCTGTCCTGCAAGGGACTGGATATGGACGGGGGCATTACCGACTCCAACGAGTTTGAGGCGGACTTAAAGGAAGTCATGCGGAGCTGCGCCAAGCAGGTGATCTGGGCGGTGGACAGCAGCAAGCTGGGCCGCACGTCCTTTGTGAAGATCGGCAATCTCCGGCGGGGAGACACGGTGGTGACGGAAAAGCCGCTGGACGATCCCTGGCAGAGCTATCTGGAGGAACACGGGCTCAGGCTGGTCACAGGACAGATGTGACCGGCAGATGCATATCAATGAATTTTTTACAGGATAAGGAGGAGAATATTACATGAGCACACCTATTTACAATCTGGCATTTGATTTCGGCGCGTCCAGCGGCCGTATGATCCTGAGCAAATATCAGGACGGGAAGATCGAGCTGAAGGAGCTGCACCGTTTTCCCAATGAACCGGTGCGGGTGGGAAACGTGTTTTACTGGGACACGTTCCGTCTCCTCCATGAGATGAAGAAGGGGCTGAAGAAGGCCGCCGCCACGAAGCTGCCCATCGCCAGCCTGGCCATCGATACATGGGGCGTGGATTACGGCCTTATCGACAAGGACGGCAACCTGATCGGCAACCCGGTAAACTACAGGGACGATCGTACCATCGGCGTCATCGACCAGGCGGACAAGATCGTGCCCCTGAAGGATATTTACGCTTCTACGGGCATCCAGTTCATGAACTTCAACACGCTGTTCCAGTTCATGGCCGACAAGCAGATGCGCCCGGAGATCTACAACAGCGCGGATAAATATCTGATGATGCCGGACCTGTTCAACTATTTCCTCACGGGTAAGATGTACAACGAGTACACAAACGCCTCCACCGGCCAGCTGCTGGACGCGAAAAAGCGGGATTATGACACGGAGCTCATGAAGGCTCTGGGCCTGCGCACGGACCTGTGCTGTGAGATGATCCGTCCCGGCACCGTGGTGGGCGGCCTGCTGAAGGAAGTGGAGGAGGAGACCGGCCTTACCGGCGTCAAGGTCATTGCCGTGGGCAGCCACGACACGGCTTCCGCCGTGGCGGCTACGCCTTTTGAGGATGAAAACGCCGCCTTCCTGAGCTGCGGCACATGGTCCCTTCTGGGCCTGGAGATGGACGAGCCGGTGCTCACCGAGGATTCCTACAAGTACAATTATACCAACGAGGGCGGCGTGGAAGGAAAGATCCGCCTGCTGAAAAATATCAACGGCCTGTGGATCATGCAGAACCTCCGCCGCAACTGGTGTGAGTTTGAGGAGGAGGTCAGCTTCCCGGACATCATCAGGGAGGCAAGGGCCGCGGCCAACAAGAGCTTTGTCATCGATCCCAACGACGCAAGGTTCACCGCTCCCTACAACATGATGAAGGAAGTGATCGCCTACTGCGAGGAGAAGGGACAGGGCACGCCGAAAGGCCTGGGAGAGATCGCCATGGCCATCTACAACGGACTGACCCAGGAGTACAAGAGCACGATAAAAAATCTGGAGATCATCTCCGGAAAGACCATCTCCTGCATCAACATGGTGGGCGGCGGCATTCAGGATCAGCTGCTGTGTGAACTGACGGCAAAGGCTACCGGCAAGAAGGTGGTGACGGGGCCTGTAGAAGGTTCCGTGCTGGGCAATGTGATCATGCAGCTGAAGACACTGGGAGCCGTTTCCTCGCTGGAGGAGGGCCGCCGCATCGTCAAGGCGTCCTTTGACCAGGATGTATATGAAGCATAAATAACAGAGGCGCGGCCCTGCCCGGACAATACGCGGGACGGGCCGCGGCAGATAGGAGGCAATGGATTGAGTATCGCACAGCCGGAAGCATATGAGCTGCTGGAGCAGCGCCCCGTAAAGGGGATCCATTCACAGGGATATTATTACAGACATAAGAAGAGCGGCGCGAGGATCGCTGTTTTGTCCAATGAGGATGAGAACAAGGTGTTTGCCATCGGTTTCCGCACCCCTCCGAAAGACGACACCGGAGTGCCCCACATACTGGAGCACTCCGTGTTGTGCGGTTCGGACCGTTTTCCCTCAAAGGATCCTTTTGTGGAACTGGCGAAAGGTTCCCTGAATACGTTTCTGAACGCCATGACGTACCCGGACAAGACGGTGTACCCGGTGGCCAGCTGCAATGACACGGATTTTCAGAATCTCATGCACGTGTATATGGACGCCGTGTTCTTTCCCAACATTTACAGGCGGGAGGAGATCTTCCGGCAGGAGGGATGGCACTACGAGCTGGAAGACCCCCAGGGGGAACTGCAGCTAAACGGCGTCGTGTACAATGAGATGAAAGGGGCGTTTTCTTCTCCGGACGGCGTGCTGGACCGGCAGATCATGAACTCCCTGTTCCCGGACAACACATACAGCTGTGAATCCGGCGGGGATCCCGACAGCATCCCGGAGCTGTCCTACGAAGAGTTCCTTGCCTTCCACAAAAAATATTACCATCCGTCCAACAGCTATATCTACCTCTATGGAAATATGGATGTGGCGGAGAAGCTGGACTGGCTGGACAGAGAATATCTGTGTAAATTTGACCTGGCGGAAGTAGATTCCGCCATACCCCTTCAGAAGCCCTTTGAACAGCCTGTGCGCGTAAGAAAGGAATATTCCGTTACCAGCCAGGAGCCGGTGGATCACAAGACCTTCCTCTCCTGGAACAAGGCAGTGGGCGAGGCGGCGGACGTGGAGCTGGCCACGGCCATGGGCGTGCTGGACTATGTGCTGCTGTCCGCTCCGGGGGCGCCGCTTAGAAAGGCGCTGCTGGAGGCAGGCATCGGCGACGATATTACGGGAGGATACGACAATGGTATCCTTCAGCCGGTGTTCAGCGTCATCTCCAAAAACGCCGACCCGGATCAGGAGGAGCGGTTTGTCGCCGTTATCACGGACGTACTGGAAAAGCTGGCGGCGGAAGGACTGGATAAAAAGGCTCTGGAGGCCGGCGTCAACAGTCAGGAATTTTCCTATCGGGAGGCGGATTACGGCCGCTATCCCAGCGGACTGATGATCGGCCTGGAGGCCATGAGCACATGGCTGTATCATGACGACATGCCTTTTGACGCCGTAGAGCTGCTGGACATCTATGCCAGGCTGCGGGAGGCCATCGGCACGGACTATTACGAGAAGCTCATCCGCACGTGGCTGCTGGACAATCCCCACGGCTCCGTGGTAGTGGTGGAGCCCAGGCAGGGCCTTACCGGACAGCTGGAGCAGAAGCTGAAGAAGCGGCTGGCAGACTATAAAGCCTCCCTTTCCCCGGAGGAGATACGGCAGATCGCGGAAGATACAAAGGCGCTGAAGGCATACCAGGAGGAGCCTTCCACAAAGGAAGAGCTGGAAGCCATTCCCCTGCTGCGGCGGGAGGATCTGGACCGGAAGGTGCAGCCCCTTATCAATGAAGAGCGGAAAGCCGGACAGGTGCCGGTGCTGTTCCATGACATTTTTACGAATGGGATCAGTTATGTAAACCTGCTGTTCAACATGGACAAAGTGCCGGAGGAGTATCTGTGCTACGCCGGACTGCTGAAATCCGTGCTGGGCTACATGGACACGGAGCACTATGATTACGGACAGCTGTTCAACGCGATCAACTGCAGCACCGGCGGCATTTCCACGGATATCGACATTGCCTCCGTGGAGGGGCGTCCCGGCGCGTACACTATGCATTTCCGGTTCCGGGGCAAGGCCCTTTCTGATAAACAGCATGTGCTCTTTGAGATGATAAAAGAGATCATTTCCGCTACCCGCCTGGAGGATACGAAGCGGCTGAAGGAGATCATTGCCGAGCGCCGTTCCCGCCTGGGCGTCCACATGCAGGAGGCGGGCCATTCCACCGCCATGCAGCGGGCGGCTTCATTCCTGAGCGCCAGGGAGGCGGCCACGGACAGGACCGGCGGATTGTCTTACTATCTGTTCTTAAAGGAACTGGATGAGCATTTTGAGGAAAGAAAACAGGAGATCGTGGAAAAGCTGCGGACGGTCATGGCGCTGATCTTCTCCGCGGACAATCTCCTGGCGGATTATACCGGTCAGCAGGACGGCTATGAAGATTTCGCCGCGGGGACCGCGCTGGTGGCGGACTGCCTGCCTGAGAAGGCCGCCGGACCCGTGGCGGACAGACCTGCGCCGGAAAAATGCAGCGAGGGATTCCGGACGGCGGCCAAGGTGCAGTATGTGGCCGCGGCCGGAGATTTCTCAAAGGCCGGGCTGCCCTATACGGGTACTTTGAAGGTGCTGCGCACCATTATGTCCTATGATTATCTGTGGACAAAGATACGGGTATTGGGCGGGGCCTACGGCGCCATGAACGGCTACGCCAGGGACGGCGTCAGCTATCTGGTGTCCTACCGGGATCCCAATCTCACCCGCACGCTGGAGGTATATGAGCAGGCGGCGGATTATATGGAACAATTTCAGGCGGACGAGCGGGACATGACCAAATACGTCATCGGTACCGTCAGTGAGATGGATACGCCCCTCCAGCCCGGAGCCAGAGGCGCCCGCAGCCGCATCGCGTATCTGGCAGGCCTTACGGAGGACATCCTCCAACGGGAGCGGGACCAGGTGCTGGACTGCCGGCAGGAGGATATCCGCGCCATGGCAGAGTACCTGCGGGCCATCATGAAAGACCGCGTGGTGTGCGTGCTGGGCGGCGAGGAGATCATAGAGGAAAACAAAGTGCTCTTTGACCGCACGGCTACGCTGTAAGGCACGACGGAAGACCGGACGGAGAAAGGAACAATGAGATGATGGAGCAGCAGAAGAAATCCGGTTTTGTCACGCTGATCGGACGCCCCAACGTGGGCAAGTCCACACTGATGAATCAGCTTATCGGCCAGAAGATCGCCATTACGTCCAAAAAGCCCCAGACTACCCGAAACCGCATTCAGACGGTGCTCACCACGGAGCTGGGACAGATCGTGTTCCTGGACACGCCCGGCATCCACAAGGCGAAGAACAAGCTGGGCGAAAACATGGTGCGGGCGGCAAAAAATACCATCCGGGAAGTGGATGTGGTGCTCTGGCTGGTGGAGCCAGTCACCTATATCGGACAGGGAGAGCGGCAGATCGCGGAGGATCTGAAAGCTGCCGCCGCCCCGGTGATCCTTGTGATCAATAAAGTGGACGCGGTAAAGCCCGAGGATGTGGCAAAGGCCATCAATACCTACAAGGACCTGTATGATTTTCAGGAGATCGTGCCGGTGTCCGCTCTGAAGGGAAGCTTTACCGACGACCTGGTGAAGACCATTTTCAAATATCTGCCCTATGGACCTATGTACTATGACGAGGATACGGTAACGGATCAGCCGGAACGCCAGATCGTGGCGGAGCTCATCCGGGAGAAGGCGCTCCATGCCCTCGACCAGGAGATCCCCCACGGCATCGCGGTGGTCATCGATCAGATGAAGTGGGTGAAAGGCGGCAGGCTGGTAAACATCGAGGCCACTATCATATGTGAGCGGGACAGCCATAAGGGCATCATTATCGGAAAAGGCGGCGCCATGCTGAAAAAGATCGGCACCAACGCCCGGTATGAGATCGAGAGGCTTTTGGATACGAAGGCGAACCTGCAGCTGTGGGTAAAGGTAAAGAAGGACTGGCGGGACAGCGAATATCTGCTGAAAAATTATGGTCTGACAGAGCCGGAATGATCAGCCGGCGGCGCGCGCCTCACGGATCAGGAATTTCCTTCCAGAATAAATTTTCCGAAACTGCAAATCCTATGTGTATGCAACAGGAGAAACTGCAGGAGGCGCGGCATGGAGGAAGAGTGGAACCGGTTCTGGCGTTCCGGTCTGGTGGCGGACTATCTGACCTACCGCATGGGCGGCACGGGGGAGGATACAAGAACGACCTGCCAGAGAACGTCAGACGCACAAGAGGAACAGGAAGGGGAATCATCATCGTGGCAAACAGAACAGTGACGGGGCTGGTGATGATGTCCTCGCCCATAGGAGAAGCAGACCTGCGGGTGGTGCTGCTTACAAAGGAAATGGGGAAAGTGGCCGCCTTTGCCAGAGGAGCAAGACGGCCGGGAAACGGACTCATGGGACGCACCTCGGCGTTTGCCTTCGGAAGATTTGAACTGTACCAGGGACGGGATTCCTTTACCGTGCGCAGCGCTGACATACATAATTATTTCCGGGAGCTGGCCTTGGATTACCGGCTGGCAGGGTATGGCTTTTATTTTCTGGAATTTGCCGATTATTACGCCCATGAGAACACAGACGAGGCGGCGATGCTGGGCCTTGTGTACCAGTCGCTGCGGGCGCTGTCCAAGGGTACCATCCCGCCGCTGCTCATCCGGCGTGTCTTTGAGCTGCGGGCCATGGACATTCACGGTGAATTTCCCGCGCCGGAGGAAACCGGCGCCCAGGGAGATACCCTGTATACTCTGCGGTATATCGTGGCAAGCCCCATACAGAAGCTGTACACGTTCCGCACCAGCGAACAGGTGCTGAACGGTCTGGGAGAGATCAGCGACGCTTATATGAAACAGAATATCGACCGGAAGTTTAAATCATTGGAACTGTTGACAGATGAATAAAGATTGTGGTACAATGTCATTTGCTAAGCATCCGTAGCTCAGGGGATAGAGCAGTGGTTTCCGGTGCCACGTGTCGGGGGTTCGATTCCCTCCGGATGTGTTGAAAGGGAGTTGACCGTACAAGGCAGCTCCCTGTTTTGTACTTTGCGGAAGATATGCGGGAGGCGAAAGATTGTCCGCCTGTTTTTTACGGAAAGGATGAGAAGGTTGAAAAAGAACATCAGAAGAAATATAGTGCTTCTTGTGATCCTGGCCCTGCTCTGTATTTCCCTTGTCGTTGTGCTGGTTCAGCTGGCGCGGCCGGACAGACCGTCAGACGGCGGCGGGCAGCAGGCAGCGTCCACCCAGGCGCCTTCGGATCTCCTGCAGAAAAATGCCAATTCCAAAGTAAACGCCCTTATGGAGCGGTATTTCGGCGCCAAGGCAAGAGGCGACGGAGACCAGCTGAGGAGCATCATCGTTCCCTGCACAGATGAAGATGTGGAGAGAGTGGTGAGAGTCTCCAATTACATAGAGCGTTACACCAATATTGTCAATTATACTGTCGACGGGAGCAAAGAGGGTACCTACATCGTCATTTCCGGCTACGATCTGAAGCTGCCCAATGTAGATGTGCTCATCCCCGGCATGGAAACCATATATGTGTGTACCAATGAAGACGGCAACCTGTACATCAACGGCGATATGGAAGGGCTGGATCCCGGAGAGCAGGCCCGCATCCAGTCGGTGGTGGCGGACAGCGGCGTGAAAGCTCTGCTGGCGGATACCGACAACCGGTTCAATGCCGTTATGGCGGAAAATCCGTCCGTGAAGGAGCTGTACCAGCAGTTTGGCGGAGAAGTGACCGTCTACAGCACTCCGGATCCCAACGCTACCCCTGTGCCTGCGCCCACGCCGGAGCCCGGCGCGACGGCGCCTCCCACGCCCGCTCCTGCGCCTGCTCCTGTGGAAGTGGTGACAGATCCTCCCGCGGCGGCAGGGGATGTGGGAAAAGAGATGGTGGCCGTGATATACGCTCCCGTGTACATGGAGGAGAGCGAGAGCAGTGAAAATATCGATACCCTTGCCGTGGGCAAGGAGGTGTATGTGATCAGCCATTCCTCCAACGGTTTCAGCCATGTGCAGCTGGGGGACGACTATACCGGGTATGTAAAGACCATTTACCTGGCATCCATCACATACACGGACGATGAAGTGATCGCCAGCGGCCCCTGCTACAGCACCTGCGGCGGCGACAACGCGGAAGTCATGTATACCTTTGAGAATGATTTGGTGTACCGCGTCGGCGCTTACGGAAACGGATGGAGCCAGATCGAGGTGGACGGGACCTATTCATACATCAAGACGTCCCAGTTGACGAAAATGCCAGGCGGCAATTCGGAGGAAGGTTCCGGCGGTGACGGCGGATCGGAAGAAGATTCCGGGGAGTGAGAAGATCCTTTCGGTAATTTCTGACATTGGGCCTCTTCCGGTATAAAACAGTCCGGAAACATGCATCCTAACCATAAAAAAGGTGGTGGGAGCATGATCACGAATTCAGACAAAGAGCTGCTGAACCAGACGTTTCAGAATGCCCTCATGGCCGTGGAGGCCATATATTCGACCATTGACAAGGTGGACGACGAGGACCTGGCGCTGGATCTGAACCGGCAGGTGGGGCGCTATACGTCCATACAGGACCGGGCAGAGGACGCCCTCCTTTCCGGCGGCATCTGTCCCGACGATTCCATACTGGGCAAGGTGATGCTGAAGGCGTCCATCCGTACCAAGCTGCGCAGGGACAATGGCGCCAGCCATGTGGCGGATATGATGATACAGGGCAACACCAAGGGCGTGGTGCAGATCACCAGGGCCCTGCACGACAATCCTCAGGCCAAGAACACATACTGCGAGCTGGCCCGGGAACTGCTGGATTTTGAAGAAAAGAATATTGAGCGGATGAAGGAATATCTGTGAGGATCCGGTCATGTCATAATGGTAAGAAAAAAGACGTTGCTTCGGCGGCGTCTTTTTTTGTGCAGCAAAAATTTCCATATACCCGGGGCGTCCCGTGTAATGAAACAGTTGTTGACAAAAGAAGAGGTCTGTGTTATCATATTGCTAACAACTGTACTACATAAAATAGTACACAAGTCGTAGCAAAAAAACAGACAGAAACAAAGGAGGTAACTATGTATCAGATCGATGTAATGTCCAGGATACCCGTGTATGAGCAGATCATCAACCAGACACGCCGGTTTGTCATGACAGGAGTGCTGCAGCCGGGAGACAAGCTGCCTTCCGTGAGGCATCTGTCCATGGAGCTGTCCTTAAATCCCAACACGGTGCAGAAGGCCCTGATGGAACTGGACCGCCAGGGGATCGTCGTGTCCTCTCCGGGCAAGGGCTGCTATGTGACCCCCGGCGCCAAACGAGTGCTGGCAAAGTCCGCCCGCCAGGAGCTGGAAGGCATGAAGGGCAAGCTGGAAGAATTGTCGCTGGCAGGCGTGACCAGAAAAGAGGTGCTCAGTCTGGTGGACGAAGTGTTTCCCGGGGAGGAACAGGTAAGGGGAGGACGTGTGGGATGATCTCAGTGAGAAATCTGATGAAATCCTTCCGGGATCTTGTGGCCCTGGAAAATGTCACCTGTGATATCGAGGAAGCCAGCATTTACGGCGTGGTGGGCTCCAACGGGGCCGGAAAATCCACACTGTTCCGGCTGCTGGCGGGGGTGTACCGTCCCGATGGGGGAACTATCCTCTGCGACGGGGAGCCCGTGTATGAAAACCCTGTCGTGAAGGAACATATCGTGTTTGTGGCGGACGAGATGTATACGCTGCCGGGAGCGTCCCTTGACAGGATGGCACAATTGTACGGAAGTGTATATGACGCTTTTGACTGGTACAGATATGAGCATCTGGCCCATATATATGAGATAGACCGGAAAGCCCGGATCAGCAGCTTTTCCAAGGGAATGCGCCGGCAGGCGGCCGTGGTGCTGGCATTGGCCTGCTGTCCTAAATATCTGCTGCTGGATGAGACCTTTGACGGAATGGACGCCGTCAAGCGGCAGGTGACAAAAGCCATGCTCAATGAAGCAGTGGATAATCAGGGAACTGCCGTGCTTCTGGCGTCCCATTCCCTGCGGGAGCTGGAGGGGACGTGCGACCATCTGGCGCTGCTCCATCAGGGCAAGCTGGTGCTGGATGAGGATGTGGGAGAGCTGCATGAATCCTATTTTAAAGTGCAGGCGGTATTCCGGGAGGAATTGGATCGGAGCCTGCTGCTGGGCATAGAGATGGTCCGTGTCGAGCAGAGCGGCGCGGTCTGCAACATGATCGTCCATGGGGACCGGGACCAGGTGATGCAGAGGCTGAAACGGCTGGATCCCATGCTGCTGGAGATCGTGCCCCTCAATCTGGAGGAGGTCTTTATCTGCCAGATGGAGCGGCTGGGCTACAAGGCGGCCATAGACTGGCTGAACTGACGGCAGGCACGGACAGGAAGGAGGGGACGATGGCGATGAAGCATAAGTCTCATATGATGGGGCTGCGGGCGGACGCCTTCCGCCAGATCCGGACTATCGGTCTTATGGGGGCGTCTGCCGCGGCTGTTAGTGCCGCAGGGGAGTCGCCTCATGGACTGGCTGAAGGTTTCTTTGCCGGCATACAGATCATCCTTGCCGGATTTTATTTCTTATCGCTGTTGTCGGTGGCTGCCATGGTATTCCGCCTGTTTTCTTTCATGGGAAGCAGGAAGGCCGTGGATTTCTACTACAGCGCGCCGCTGAAGCGCAGCCAGATCTATGTGGCAAATGTGCTGGCTGTAGTGACATGGATCGCTGTTATAACAGGGGTTTATTTGGGCGGCAGATTTCTTATGGACATGTTCCTGCCGGGATTGGGCAACGGACCCATTGATTTTATGGCAGAGTCGCTTCTACATAATATACCGGGATGGTGCCTGTCGGTCTTTGGCGCCTGTCTGCTGGCTCTGGGCTGCTGCTGTCTGGGCGTGACTGCGGCCGGCAGTACAGCGGGCGGCGTGGCTCTGGCAGCCGTGATCCTGTCCCTGTCTGCCATTCTCCGGCTGACGCTTTCTGAAACATTTGGACAATTTTTGGGATCCATACCCCTGGAGCACAGCACATGGACGGCGGTAGACGGCTTTTATACTTACAGCCAGGCGACCGGCATTTCCATGTCCATGTTGTCGGGGCTGTACGACGGATGTATCGGTATTGTCTGCTGCGCAATCGGATACGTGCTGTATTGCAGCGGAAAAAGGGAAAAAGCGCTGCGGGGCAGACGGAAGAAGATCTGACATACGGGAGGACAAAGCTGTGAAACGCAAGTCGCACATTATGGGGTTGTATACCGACGGATTTCGACAGGTCTGGTCCATCGGTTTTATGGGTGCGGCTGCCGCGGCTGTCTGCGCCGTGGCGGAATCGCCTTATGGACCGGCCGCGGACTATTTTCAGGGGATACAGGCGGTCCTGATCCCGTTTCGCCTTTTGTACCTGGCCGCTGTGGCGGTCATGGTATTTCGTCTGTTTTCATTCATGGGGAACAGACAGGCCGTGGATTTTTATTTCAGCGCGCCTATAAAGCGCAGACATATCTATACGGCCAATGTCATGGCGGCAGTGACCTGGATCGTTATCCTGACAGGCGCCTATATGGGCGCCAGATTTATCACGGACTGGTTTTTGCCGGGAATGGGTTCTAACATTACGAATATAGCATGGAAGTTTCTGCATGGTATGTGGGGATGGTGCCTGTCGGTCTTTGGCACCTGCCTGCTGGTCCTGGGCGGCTGCTGTCTGGGTGTGACAGTAGCCGGCGGCATGGCGGGCGGCGCGGCTCTGACAGCCGTGATCCTGCTCCTGCCGGTCATCCTCCGGGTGACGTTTCTCGGACAGCTTGGGCAATCCATGGAATTTGTGCCTATGGAGCACAGTGTGTGGATAGCGCTGGATACCACCTATGGCCTGCTTTACCGCTCTTATGACGTTCAGACGGAGGATGGAGCCCTCATGCTGTCCCTCATGCTGTCGGGACTTTACAGCGGATGCATCGGTATGGCGTGCTGTGCCGCGGGAGACCTTGTGTACCGCCGCAGGAAGGGAGAGACGGCTTTGCGGAGCGCTGGAAAACGCATACTGGCGCTGGGAGGCGGGATCGTTCTGACGGCAGCAGCCATGACGGCGGTGTTTGCCGCTGCCGCGTTCGTAATCCCCCGTCTGGAGGCGGCCATTACGCCGGAGGGGAAGGAAATCTTCTCTGTGAGCATTTACGATGTGACTGACGTGGCGGACATGGCAGAGATATACAAAGACATCTCCCTAGATTCCCCGGAGGTGCAGGAGGTAGTACGGGGCGCGGTGCAGGAGGAACTGAACGCCTTCCGTCGCGGGCAGGAATACTATCAGAACTGGCTGGGACAGCAGGGCGGAGAAGTCCATACGGTCATACTCCGCGGGGAGAACGGCCCGCTGTACAGAGATATTCATTTCCGGGCCGCGGCCTACGGAAAGCTGGTGGAAGCGCTGAAGGCTGCCAGGAATTTTAAGTATGCAGGTGTAGATCTGCGGGATTTTGAAGGGATGAAGTTCGGAGATGATGTCCTTTACCCGCCCGGCCAGAGGGCGCCGGAAAAGCTTTACTGCGGTTTGCTGGGAGAATGTCTGCCCTCAAAATCTCTCGGATCGCTGTATCAATGTATGGTGGATGAGCTTATGACAGAAGAAGTGTATAATAATGTTTCGGGACACGGACTACTGTCAGGCAATTTCTGCCCGCTGGGCAAGCTGGCGTTGAAGAAACAGTGGGCCGATACGGAAGGAGTATTTGACTTTCTGGAGTGTGTCACCGAAAACGGAGACAAGCTGGCTCTGCCCATCTCGCCAAAGACGCCCCAAACGCTGGAGCGGCTGGCAGACATGGTAAACAGCAGATGTGAATCGGATTTCAGGACGATTATCGGACAGATGGAACAGGAGAACATTGGCGGGGAAACAGAGCTGTCGCTGCTGCTGTATACAAAAGGAGCGCTCTATATCCTGCGGGGAGGAATCTGGGAGAAGACCGTGGAGACCGGCAGGATAAAAGAACTGGGGAAGATCCTGCACAATGCGCCGCAGGTGTTCCATGCTGACGGGGATATCCTGGTGGTCCGCTATCGGGACACGGAAACACCAGAGTTCAGCGAGGACGGCAGGCTGTTATCCGAAAAAGACGCCTGGTACAACCTCACCGGGGAGCAGTCACAGTGGATATTGGAAAACTGGGACATGAAACCTTATGTGCGGGCGTCATACACCGCATATGACCTGTCTGTGGAATGACTTTTGACATAGGAGCAAGCGTGATGAAGAGCGGAAGGCAGATAAAGAGCAAAAAACAGATAAAGCGCACAACGCGGATCGCGGCGCTGTTTGGGGAAGGATTTCTGCAGCTGGCTGTACCGGGCGGTTTGTTCACGGCGCTCGTTGTTGTGATGCTGTTTTTATGCAACCGGCTGAGCACCACAGTCAGAGGGCTGATCCCCGTAATGGTGTATGGCGTGGCGGTGCCCTGTATGATGCTGTGGGTGTTCCGCTTTTCCTACAGCGCTGTCGGACGGGACCTGTATTACAGCTTTCCCCAGACAAAACGGACCCGGGGACTGGCCTTTCTCATGGCAGTGCTGGCATGGACTGCCATCATCTGCATGGTTTATGAAGTAACAGGGGCGTATCTGGCGGAAGGGTATTTTAGGAACGATGTGCAGCTTGTGGAGGAACATGTCCGATACGTATGGGCGATGGCGGCAGGCTCCATGCTGTCCGCGGGGGCTTTTTTTCTGGCCTTATCCGTTACCGGTACGGCGGCGTCAGGGGTGATATGCGCTGTGCTGCTTCTTCTGGGACCTTCTGCGCTCTGGAACCAGATCTATTCGGGCCTGATGGCGATCCTGTCCTTTGTGCCCCAGGAGTTTGGCGTATGGGGGCTTCTGGGAAGTGTATACAATGTTGTGTACAGGGGGATTTTCTCCGGGGAATGGATGGGCTACACGGGTTCGGACGGCGCGGCTGCCGTATACAGTATCCTGCTGGGGCTTGCTTACATGGCCGTGGGATGTGTGCTCCATGGCCGGAAGACGGCGGACCAGTCCACACCGCCGCTCTTTGTCTCGGCTCTCCGTCTGCTGACCTCTTTTCTGTTTACCATACCGGGCGTCGTTTTTATCGTCCGCAGAGAATACTTTGATAACGGACGGGGGACGGTGCTGACCCTGCCCTACTGCGAGATCCTGTTTGTGATCGGCATCGTCCTGTACTTTGCCTATGATCTTGTCAGGACCCGCACCAGAAAACAGGCAGTGAGAAGCCTTGTACAGTTCCCCGTTGTCCTGCTGCTGGATGTGCTCCTGATAACAGGCGTGAAGGGCATCGTGGGATATACTGTCCATCATATCCCGGATGCTGACAAGGTGACGTCCGTGAGCATACAGGACGTGACAAGCTACGGACCCATGAAAAAGGAAGCGCTGGCCGTGCCGATCACCGATAAGGCGTCCATCCGCAAGGTTCTGAGCCGGCTGGATCTGGAGATATCTCTCTGGCAGGATCAAAAAATCGTAGATAGAGATCCCTTTGAAGTGATAGGAGAAACGAGCTCTTATAAAACTATGGCAGAAAACAGCAAGTTGGAAAGCCCCCTTGTGTTCGCCATACGGCAGGGAGACAGAGTCATGTACCGCTATCTGTACATGCACAGCAGTGAGTATGAATATCTGGCGGAACAGTGGCTGAGGTCTGACCGCCTGCGCGACATACGCTTTTCTCTGCCTTCCCGTCAGTCGGTGGATGTTATGTACGGCTGCGCGGAGCTGGGCTGGAACTTTAACGTTTCCGAGAATATCAGGCTTTACGACTGCATACGGGAGGAGACAGAGGGGATGGAGGATTCCTACACGCTGTTTCTGGAAAAGGACTGGAGCAGGGGAGTGGTGTTTGACTTTATTGAGTGTGAGACAACTGAGGGCAGGCTTTCCGTCCCCATCTCCGATAAGACGCCCCGTACCCTGGAGCTTATGGGGCAGTTTGCCAATGGACATTCGAAAGCGTATGATCTGAACGCGTTTATCACATTTGTCACAGAAGAGATCAGGCCGGAGGACTGGGGCAACCTGTTCCTGCTGCTGTACGAAAAGGACGGAGGGCTGATGGTGAGCGATAACGACTGGCAGGACGGCATTGCGGACATGAAGGAAGAACGGCTCCGGTACCTGGCGGATATGCTGTCCTCCCATGAGGAAACGGCCATTTCCGCAGATGAAAACATCCTTGTGGTGGTTTACAAGGGGATGGAGTACAATGCGGGAAATCCCTCGGACGGCACTCTGGGCCGCTGGTACAACCTTTCCGATGAGGAGACGGAGACGCTGCGCAGACTGGCGTCCTTTGGGCCGTATTTACGGTACAAGTGGACGTTGTACAATCATTTCAATACGGTTTATTAAACTGGATAGTTGTAATGGGAATGTGTCAGAAGTTTATGCCAGTTGCGCTCTTCACGCAGAACACGAAGGATGTGTATCTCGTTGATATCATCTTTGAATATGTAAAAGATAATGGATGGTGGAAACGGTTTTTTGCGAATGGGGTAATTTCTGTATAGTATCTGGGTAGTTGGGAACATACCTGCCATATTCCCCAAAGCATTTATTTCCTGTCGTATATCATATTGGAAACGGTCAGCTCTTTGCCGGCTAAAATATTTTTCAATATAGAAAGAAATATCGGAAATGTCAGAGATCGCTTCCAATGTCAGAAAAATATTACAGCATGGCATTGCGTTTTGTATCCCTCATTTCTGATATTTTTTGAAAAGCTTCATCCAAAGGCATTTCTCGTCCGGCTTCCATATCGTCGAGGCCCTGATCAAGCAAATGTAAAACGGATGGATCTTCCTGCCTGTAAGGCAGGTCGTTTTTTGCAGCCTGTTTCATAAACGACTCCTTTACAATCAACAAATTTTTTGAATTTATTAAAACTATAACACAGAAGCGTTCTTTTTGCAAGGGAAAAGAAACTTAACAAACAAAAAATATCACATTCGATAAATGATACATAAAAATATGGATTTGTGTTGCGTTTTTGCCCTGAAATATAATATGAAAAGGAGCCACGCACTTTGGTGCGGCTCCTTTTTGATACGTTCAGCGGTATAATGTGTTTGTCTGTTTTTATGATTTCTTCTGCTGGTCCTTCTCCTCGTCGGCCTGTTTTTCCAGATCCTTGTTGGCAAATTCGGGAAGATAGATATGTACCTTCTCGATGCGGTTCTTATCCATCTTATCCACTACCAGCCGCGCGCCGGTATCGGTGACGCAGGATTCTCCTTCCTCGGGCAGATCGTCCATATGCTCGATGACCAGTCCCGCGATGCTGTCGTAGTCCTCCGACTCAAAGGCAAAGTCCAGCTCCTCCGAGAGATCGGTGAGGTGCATGGAGCCGTCCACGATATATTCCCTGGGGCCCACCTTCACGCAGGTGTCTTCCTCCACGTCAAATTCATCCTGGATGTCGCCCACGATCTCTTCCAGCAGGTCCTCCATAGTGATCATGCCCACGGCGGCGCCGTACTCGTCGAAGATGATGGCGATGCTCAGCGATTCGTTCCGCATGGCGATGAGCAGCTCGCCGGTTTTCTTGTGCTCATGAGTGTAGTAGGCTTCCCGCATGCTGTTGCGGATGTCGAAATGCTCCTTGTCCTCGCAGATGAGCAGATCTTTGATATTGAAAATGCCGATGACATTGTCCTTGTCATCCTCATACACGGGCATCCGGGTAAAGCGGGAGTCCTTGTATTCCTCCAGCACTTCATCGTAGGTAGCGTCCACGGGGATCATCACCATGTCCACGCGGGGCACCATGATCTCCTTGGCTTCTGTATCGCCGAAGTCCACCACGTTCTTGATCATTTCCCGTTCTTCTGTTTCGATGACGCCTTCCTCATGGCTCACGTCCACGATGGTGCGCAGCTCGCTCTCCGTCATGACCTCTTTCTTGGCGTCCGGGTCGATGCGCAGGATACGCATGATGCCTCTGGCCAGCATATTGACCAGAAAGATAATGGGCGTGAAGATGGTCATCAGCACGGAAATGCTCTTGGCATAGCGAAGCGCCATCCTCTCGCTGTTGATGGTGGCGGCCGTCTTGGGCGTGATCTCGCCGAAAATCAGGATGATGATGGTCAGCAGACCGGTAGCGATACCGATGGCAAGGCCGATCACGTTGTCGTCAAAAAACTTCTGTGCTATGGTTGTGGAAATAATAGTCGTCAGTGAAGAAGCGGTCAGATTAACAATGTTGTTTCCAATGAGAACCGTGCTGAGCATTTTGCTGCGGTCTTCCAGTACATTCAGCAATATCCGGGCCTGTTTGTCTCCCTCGTCAGCCATTGCACGGATACGGATCTGGTTTGCGGTGGTCAGGGCCGTCTCAGCAGATGAGAAAAAGGCCGACAACACCAGTAAGATGATCAGAATGATAATTTGTATCGCGACACTTGGGTCCAAAAAAGATCAACTCCGTTTTTTTATGTATTCGGCCGGCCGCGTACACGGACAGCCGTATCTTGAATATACTATAAATACACATCTGTGTCAAGTGAATGGAATGTCCTTTCCGCCTGTTTCATATAGTAAAACAGAATAAATGAAAATTATCTTTAAGGAGGCAGTATGAAAGGAATCGCCATGATCAGGGTGCTGGTCTTTACTTATGTGGTCACAGGGCTCATGCTCATGCTGGTATCGTTTCTCATGTATCAGTTCGGCCTGGAGGAGGGACAGGTATCGATCGCCATTATGATCGTATATTTTCTCGCGGGGCTGTTCGGGGGAATTTTAAGCGGCCGTACGTGGAAGAATAAGAAGTATCTGTGGGGCATGGCCGCGGGACTTTTGTATTTTCTCATACTTGTGGCCGCTTCCGTGATCATCCATAAGGGCTGGAGCGGGGATGTGGGCGGCGCCCTTCTCTGCGGCGCTCTGTGTATCGGCGGCGGCGCCCTGGGCGGCATGCTGGGATAGGGCGCCGGCCGGGGCGGATAATGGCCCGGATGCCGGTCCGGCGGGCCTTTGGGCGGACGCTCAGGGACCAAAACTTTTATTGGCAGACGTTTGGCAGAAAAAATACTGGAAATGCGGAAAAAAGTGTGGTACAATGACGAAAGCTATAGATATAAGGAGGCGAATGTTGTGAAGCACATTAAGACATTACATACCAGAGACCTGAAGAAATCCATGAAACAGGGCGGATGCGGCGAGTGCCAGACATCCTGTCAATCCGCGTGCAAGACTTCCTGCACAGTGGGCAATCAGAGCTGCGAGCAGCTTAAGAAATAAGCGATTCATCCCTTTTGAGGGTGTTCCTGCCGCCGGGCAGCCGTGTCCGGGTCATGAGCACCCTCTCATGCCGTCATGGCAGCAGTCGGGGCGCCGACCTGTTTTGCCCGGAAATCTGCGGCCGGCGGGAGAGAAAGGAATGGAAAAGAGGAAACAAACGTGGTCCATCAGTATCAGAATAATGGATATAATATCATACTGGACGTAAACAGCGGCTCTGTCCACACCGTGGACCAGATGGCCTATGACGTCATCGGGGCCTGCCAGGGCTGTCCGGACGCGGCGTCCAGAAAGAACAAGGTGCTGGAGACCTTTTCCGGCACATACAGGGAGGACGAGCTGCTGGAGCTTCTGGAGGAAGTGGAGAGCCTGGTAGAGGCGGGACAGCTGTTTTCCCCGGATATTTATGAAGATTACATAGACGCCTTCCAAAACCGGGAGACGGTGGTGAAGGCGCTGTGTATCCATATCACCCACGACTGCAACTTAAGCTGTAAATACTGTTTCGCCCAGGAGGGGGAATACCATGGACAGCGGGCCCTCATGAGCTATGAGGTGGGAAAACAGGCGCTGGACTTCCTGGTGGCCCACTCCGGCAGCCGAATCAATCTGGAAGTGGACTTTTTCGGCGGAGAGCCTCTCATGAACTGGGAGGTAGTGAAACAGCTGGTGGCTTACGGCCGCAGTCTGGAGGAGCCCCATCACAAGAAATTCCGTTTTACTCTCACTACCAACGGCGTGCTGCTGGACGATGAGGTGATGGAGTTTGTCAACCGGGAAATGAGCAACGTGGTCCTGAGCATCGACGGACGGAAGGAAGTCAATGACAGGATGCGGCCTTCCCGCAACGGAAAGGGCAGCTATGACCTTATCGTTCCCAAATTCCGGAAGCTGGCCGAGAGCCGCCGCCAGACCAACTATTATGTGCGGGGCACTTACACCCACTTCAACACGGATTTTGCGGCGGATGTGCTCCATCTGGCGGATCTGGGGTTTGAGCAGATCTCCGTGGAACCGGTGGTGGCGCCGCCGGACGAGCCCTACGCTCTGCGGGAGGAAGACCTGCCGGTGCTCTATGAACAGTACGACCTGCTGGCAAAGGAGCTTCTCGCCCGGCAGAAAGAGGGCAGGGGATTCAATTTCTTCCATTTCATGATCGACCTGGAGGGAGGCCCCTGTGTGGCCAAGCGGCTGTCGGGCTGCGGCTCCGGCACCGAGTACCTGTCGGTGACTCCCTGGGGCGACCTGTATCCCTGTCACCAGTTTGTGGGGCAGGAGCAGTTTAAGATGGGAGACATCTGGAACGGCATCACGGCCACAGACATGCAGCAGAGGTTCAAACAGTGCAACGTTTATGCGAGGCCTGCCTGTCAGGACTGTTTCGCGAAATATTACTGCAGCGGCGGATGCAGCGCCAACGCGTACAATTTTACCGGCGATATCACGGGACATTACGAACTGGGCTGTCAATTACAGCGGAAACGGATCGAATGTGCCATAATGATAAAATCTGCGCTGGCAGATATGAAGGAGGAACACAATGAATAAGACAAAGGGAATCATCGTTTTGCTCATTACGGTCCTTGTCCTGGGAGGACTTGGATTTGCAGTGGGCGTTGGTTTCGGGCCCACAGGCACCGGCGCCGCGAAGAACATCATCCTCGGCCTGGATCTGGCAGGCGGCGTGAGCATCACCTACGAGACCGCCGACGCCAACCCGTCCGCGGAGGATATGAGTGATACGGTGTACAAGCTGCAGAAGCGTGCCGAGACCTACAGCTCTGAGGCTGAGGTGTACCAGGAGGGCGCGAACCATATCAACATCGACATCCCCGGCGTGTCCAACGCCGACGAGGTACTGCAGGAGATGGGCAGCCCCGGCTCCCTGTATTTTGTGGACACCAGCGGCAATACGGTACTGCAGGGTACCGACGTGGCGGACGCCCAGGCAGGCAGCCAGCAGAGCCAGGAAACAAACGCCGTAGAGTATGTGGTAAGTCTGACCCTTACGTCTGAGGGCGCTGAAAAATTTGCCACCGCCACTCAGGAAAATCTCAACAAGCAGATCGCCATCATCTACGATGATGAGGTCATCAGCAGCCCTGTGGTAAAGGCTGTGATCTCTGACGGCAAAGCCATCATCGACGGCATGGACAGCTTTGAGGAGGCTGAGAATCTGGCATCTATGATCCGTATCGGCGGACTGAGCCTGGAACTCAACGAGCTGCGTTCCAACGTGGTGGGCGCCAAGCTGGGCGGACAGGCCATCAGCACCAGCCTTACGGCAGGCGCCATCGGCATCGGCCTGGTAGCTGTTATCATGATCGTTGTATATCTGATCCCCGGTCTGGCATCGGCGCTGGCCCTGGCGATCTACACGCTGATGATGATGCTGATCCTCAACGCTTTTGACGTGACGCTGACCCTGCCGGGTATTGCCGGTATCGTGCTGTCCATCGGTATGGCAGTGGACGCCAACGTGATCATTTTTGCCAGGATCCGCGAAGAGATCGCCGTGGGAACAAGCA
>CANQHX010000009.1 GCA_947623905.1 uncultured Lachnospiraceae bacterium | reverse complement strand
CACGGAAGTGATGCTGCGGCAGCTGGATCGTGTACGTGTTATGAATGGAAAGCAATAATAAACAGATCGGATGTGAGGTTTGATCATGATCGGATATTTAAAAGGCACTCTGGCGTGGTGCGATGACGACAGTGTAGTGCTGGATGTAAACGGCGTAGGGTACCAGGTGGGTGTGTCCAGGCTGGCGCTGGAGGCTATGCCCCCCGCGGGCAGCGAGGTACAGCTGTACACCCATCTCTATATCAGGGAAGATGTCCTGGCGCTGTACGGGTTTCTTTCCGGGGAGGAGCTGGAGATGTTCCGGCGGCTGATCCAGGTCAACGGCATCGGCCCGAAGGGGGCCATGGCCATATTCGGCGTTCTGTCGGTGAGCGACCTGAAATTTGCCATTCTCTCCGAGGATGCGAAGGCCATATCAAAAGCACCGGGAGTGGGCGCCAAATCTGCCCAGCGGGTCATCATAGAGCTGAAGGATAAGGTATCGCTGGAGGATGCGTTCACGCAGAGGCTTGCCCAGACAAACGCATCCGGCGCCCAGAGCGGGGAGGCGGCGGACGCCGTGGCGGCGCTGGTGGCGCTGGGCTACGGCGTGACGGAAGCCACAAAGGCTGTCCGCTCCATCCCGGACCAGGAAGGGATGCCATCGGATCAGCTGGTAAAGCTGGCCCTGCGGCAGCTGTTTTGATAAGGAGATTTACATGGAAAGACGGATCATTACCACGGAGGTCATACCGGAGGATCTTTCATCGGAACTCTCCCTGCGGCCTCACCGGTTAAAGGAATACATCGGACAGGAAAAAGTAAAACAGAATCTGAACATCTACATGGAGGCGGCCAGACAGCGGCAGGATTCTCTGGATCATGTGCTGTTTTACGGCCCTCCCGGATTGGGAAAGACCACTCTGGCGGGGATCATCGCCAATGAGATGGGGGCCAGCCTGAAGATCACCTCCGGCCCGGCCATTGAAAAGCCGGGAGATCTGGCCGCCATCCTCAACGGGCTGCAGGACAGGGACGTGCTGTTCATCGACGAGATCCACCGCCTCAACCGTCAGGTAGAGGAAGTGCTGTACCCCGCCATGGAAGATTTTGCCATAGACATCATGATCGGAAAGGGCGCTACTGCCAAGTCCATCCGGCTGGAGCTGCCCAGGTTTACCCTGGTGGGCGCTACCACAAGAGCGGGGATGCTCACCGCGCCTTTAAGGGACCGGTTTGGCGTTATCAGCCACATGGAATATTATACCGTGGAGGAGCTGACGGAGATCGCCCTGCGCACGGCGAAGGTGCTGCAGGTGGAAATAGAACCGGAAGGCGCCGCGGAGATCGCCCGCAGGAGCCGCGGCACGCCCCGGCTTGCCAACCGTTTTCTAAAGCGGGTGCGGGATGTGGCGCAGGTGCAGTATGACGGCGTGATCACCAGACAGGTGGCCCAGGACGCCCTGGATCTTCTGGATGTGGACAGGCTGGGGCTGGACGTGACGGACAGAAAGCTTCTGCTGACCATTATGGAGAAGTTCGGCGGGGGACCGGTGGGCCTGGATACGTTGTCGGCGGCCATCGGAGAGGATTCCGGCACCATCGAGGATGTGTACGAGCCTTACCTGATACAGAACGGATTTTTGCAGCGTACGCCCAGAGGCCGGGTGGTGTCCGCTGCCATCTATCAACATTTCGGAATGGAAGTGCCCAATGAAGGGGAAAGTTGAACTGCTTGCCCCCGCCGCCAGCCTGGCAGGCGTGTACGGAGCTGTCGCGGCAGGGGCCGACGCGGTATACTGCGGCGGCGGACGGTTTGGCGCCAGAGCCTATGCGGACAATCTGACAGAGGAAGAACTGCTGACAGCCATTGACTATGTTCATCTCCACGGGAAGAAGCTGTATCTGACCGTCAACACCCTTGTGAAGGAGAATGAGATGACGGATGCTGTGGAGATGGTGCGCCCCTTGTACCGCCGGGGGCTGGACGGCGTGATCATTCAGGACGTGGGACTGTTCTCCCTCTTTCGCAGGACATTTCCCGGACTTCCCCTCCACGCCAGCACCCAGATGACCGTAACCGATGCTTACGGCGTCCGGCTCCTTATGGAAATGGGCGCGCGGAGAGTGGTGACGGCAAGGGAACTGTCCATGGATGAGATCCGGACGATTTATGAAGAGACCGGCGCGGAGCTGGAGATCTTTGTCCACGGAGCGCTTTGCTACTGCTACAGCGGCCAGTGCCTGTTCAGCAGTTTAAACGGCGGCAGGAGCGGCAACCGGGGACGATGCGCCCAGCCCTGCCGTATGAGATATGCCGTATCTCCCGACAATGTCGGCGGCGGGAAGGAGCCTGTTCCGTCCCGCCAAAAGGAGCCGGCTTACTACCTGAGCCCAAGAGACCTGAATACGCTGGAACTGCTTCCGGAGATACTGGATTCCGGCGTCAGGTCGTTAAAGATAGAAGGCCGCATGAAATCTCCCGTGTATGCCGCGGCAGTGGTGTCGGTGTACCGGAAGTACATGGACCTGTACCGGCAGTCGCCTGAGAACTGGAAGGTCGATCCGGCGGATATCCGCATGCTGCTGCAGGTTTTCAACCGGGGCGGCTCTACCGACGGATATTTTCACCGGCATAACGGGGCGGAAATGATCGCCAGGGAAAAGCCCAACCATTATGGTGTTCCGGCCGGAACGGTCCGCATGACTGCTGCCGGAAGAGGAAGGCGGGCTGCCGCTGTCCTGGATTTTTCCGTGGATATATCTCCCCAGGATCTTCTGGAAGGACGGGACAGATACCAGAATTCGGTTTTTCAGATCACCGCGGGACGGCAGTGGACCGAAAGCACGTTTCACTATGTGCTCACAGAGGAAGAACAGCGGACATGGGAAAAACTCGGACGTCCCGGAAAGCTTGCCCTGTACCGGCTGCAGCACGAGCCTCTGCGCAGCTTTTATGAAAAGCTGGCGGTCCCGCGGCAGATCCCGGCAAAGGGACATCTGGAACTGACGGAAGGACAGCCGGCAAGGCTGACCGTGGAGGCAGGCGGACAGAAGGTGGTCCTCTGCTCCGGCGATCCTCTTGCTCCGGCACAGAACCGCCCGGCAGAGGAAAACCAGGTGCTGGAACGGATGCGAAAGACCGGCAGTCTGCCCATTGTGTGGGATACGCTGACCTGCCGCATAACAGGGAATGTGTTTGTACCGGTACAGGTGCTGAATCAACTGAAGCGGCAGGGGGCGGAAGCCATGGTGAGAGCGGTCACGGAAAGCTTCCGGAGGGCGGGAGACTGTGAAAAAGAGGCCCCTTTGCCGCAGGGGACTGTTCCGGCGGCGCAGAATGGATGCGGGGATACGCGCCGGGCTTCCTCTCTGGCGGTCTGGGTCACTACCGCGGAGCAGCTGGAGGCAGCGGTTTCCTCCGGTCTCGCGGACAGGATCTACATTCCCCATTATCTATGGAAGGATGGCATGACTGCGGTCCGACGGAGGACTGCGGAGCAGCCGGCATATTATTATGTATTTCCTCCCGTACAGAGAGGATACGAAACGTTTTTTCCGGAAGAAGCCGCGGGAGCGGTTCTGAATTCTCTTGATGAAATACAGTATATGAGAGAACATGGCATCCGTACGGATATCGTGCTGAATCATTCCCTGTACAGCTGGAACCGCGAGGCCGCGGCATGGTACCGGCAGTGCTTCGGCCCCACGGAGGATCCCGGCGGATCGGACCCCTTCCTCAGCCTGACGGCGCCTGTGGAGCTCAGCGCGGAAGAACTATACGATCTGCAGCCGGGACAGTGGCAGGAAATACAGATCTACGGAAGATATCCCGTGATGCTGTCTGCCGGATGTGTCAGACGGACGGCATACGGCTGCGGAAACGCGGGCGGGCCGGCAGCGGCGCCGGACGGGATCTCTTTCCCGGACCACGGAGCGTTCCTTACCCTTTCCGACGGGCAGGGAAGACAATATTCGGTGCAGAACGTATGCGCGGAATGCTATAATATCATTTACTGCCATCAGCCCGTATGGCTGCTGGACCGGTGGCAGGAGCTCAGGGCCCGCGGATTTCCTGTGGCCCGGATGCATTTTACCGATGAGAACGCCGGGGAGGTCAGCGCGCTGCTGAGACAGTGGCGGGACAGCCTGCAGGGAAAACCGGTCAAACGTCCGGCATGGGCCGGTACGGGACATTTTTCGGACGGCGTTTTATAAAAACTATGGAAAGGAGAGGCCAGAGACCATGCTGGAGATCATTACGAGTGTTTCAAAATATGCCATTTTACTGACAGCGGCTCTGTATACCTTTCTGGGATTTTATGTATTCAGCAAAAAAACAGAGGAGGAGAGAAGCGGGCTGTACGCGAAGCAGATTGTGCTGCTGTTTTTGTTCCATCTGATTTCCTATGCCGTGATGTTCTGTCGCGAGCAGTCCCTTGTGATCCTCATTTTTTACGCCGCCCAGGTAGCCCTCCTGGCGGGCACGCTCATTGCTTACAGGGCCTTTTACCCCAGATGCTCCCGCCTGCTTGTCAACAACATGTGTTTTCTGCTGAGCATCGGGTTTGTGATCCTCTACCGGCTGGAAAGCGAGCGGTGCATCAAGCAGTTTATCATCGCGGCGGCAGGTATCGTTCTGTCCTTTGTGGTCCCGGTGATCATCCGGAAATGGACGTTCCTGAAAAAGCTTACATGGGTCTATCTGTCCGTGGGACTTGGCCTGCTGATCATCGTCACCGTTCTGGGCGCCACTACCTTTGGCTCCAAGATCAGTTTTACCGTGGGAGGCGTCACCCTGGCGCCCAATGAGTTTATCAAGATCCTGTTTGTGTTTTTTGTGGCAGGCATGTTGTCCGCGGAGGACCTGCAGTTCCCCCGCATTGCTCTCGCCACGGTGCTGGCGGCAGCCCATGTGCTCGTGCTCGTAGTGGCCAGGGATCTGGGCAGCGCCCTGATCTATTTTGTCGTTTACATGGCCATGCTGTTCGTGGCCACGAGAAAGGCAGGGTATGTGGCGGCCGGTCTCGGCTTTTTTTCCGCGGCGGCGGTTGCCGCTTACTATCTGTTCAGCCATGTGCGGGTGCGGGTGCAGACGTGGACCACGCCCTTTGACACGCTGAAAAATGATACCAGCCAGCTTTCCCAGTCGCTGTTCGCCATCACGACCGGCGGATGGTTCGGCATGGGACTGTTTGAGGGAGCCCCCAATACGATACCGGTAGCGATGAAGGATTTTGTGTTTTCGGCCATCTGCGAGGAGATGGGCGTGCTGTTCGCCCTGTGTCTTGTGCTGGTGTGTCTCAGCTGTTTTCTCATGTTTATCAATATTTCCCTGAAACTGACGGATCCGTTTTACCGCCTGGCTTCCGTCGGGCTGTCCGTCACTTATATTTTCCAGGTATTTCTCACCATCGGAGGGGATATCAAGTTCATCCCCCTTACCGGCGTGCCCCTGCCTCTCGTGAGCTATGGCGGCAGTTCCGTATTGAGCTCCCTGATCATGTTCGCCATCATCCAGGGGCTGTATATCTTGAAACAGGATGAGTAGAAGGACCTGAAGCGGAGGGATGCGGCATGGCGTTTTGGAAAAAAGACAACAACAATAAACCGGCGGGAAAAGATGCGGGAAAAAAGGCGGAAACGGAAGCCAGGAGGCGCAACCGTCCTGTGCTCATTGTTTCCGTTCTGTTCGTGTGCGTTTTCCTTTCCCTGGCCGGATATCTGATATACATACTTGTGTGCCAGGGGGACAATATGGCCAACAGTCCCTATAACCGCCGCAGGCAGAATCTGCTGGCGGAAAAGGTAGTGCGGGGATCCATTATCACCGAGGACGGCGAAACTCTGGCAAAAACGGAGTTTGACGAAAACGGGGAAGAATACCGCACCTATCCTTACGGACGGCTGTTCAGCCATGTGGTAGGCTACAGCTTAAACGGCGGCGCCGGCATGGAGGCGTCCAACAACATCAACCTGCTCATGAGCCACAGCCTGTTTGTAGAACAGGTACAGAAGGATCTGCTCCATGAAAAGAACATCGGCGACAATGTGATCACCACGCTGAATGTGAAGCTGCAGCAGGCGGCCAGCGACGCTCTCGGCGATAACAAAGGCGCTGCCGTGGTGATGGATCCCAAGACCGGGGCGATCCTCGCCATGGTGTCAAAGCCGGACTACGATCCCAATTCCATCCCGGAGATGTGGGATTACTATACATCCGATGAGGCGGCTGACGATACATCCCTTCTGAACCGTGCCACCCAGGGTCTGTATCCTCCCGGCTCCATATTTAAGATCCTGACTACCATCGGGTACCTGCGCCAGAACAACGACCAGTATCTGGACTATCAGTACAACTGCACCGGTTCCATCACAATGGATGACATAACCATTAACTGTTATCACAACCACGCTCACGGAGCGCTGACACTGGAGAGTTCTTTTGCTCAGTCCTGCAATTCCTCTTTTGTAAATGTGGGGACCCAGGTGGAGATCAATACCCTCCGGAAGGTCTGCGGCGATTTTCTGTTCAACGAAAAGATCCCGCTGAACCTTGCCTGCTCCAAGAGCATCAGCGCCCTTTCCCGGGCGACGGATACGGAAAAGCTCATGCAGACAGTCATCGGACAGGGCGATACGCTGGTGACGCCCCTTCACATGGCGATCATGGCGGCTGCCATCGGCAACAACGGGGTGATGATGCGTCCCTATCTGGTGTCAAGAGTGGAAACCCATAACGGTACGGTGGTGCGGAGCTTTTCTCCGGAGAAGCTGGGCACGGTCATCAGCCAGTCCGAGGCACAGATCCTGAAGCAGTTCATGCGAAAAGTAGTCACCGAGGGGACGGCAACCTCCCTCAATACGGACGCTTACAGTGTGGCCGGCAAGACCGGTTCCGCCGAATACGGCACAAAAAAGGGCAACAGCCATTCCTGGTTCGTGTGCTTTTCCCCCGTGGAGGATCCTCAGATCGCCATCAGCGTGATCCTGGAGGAGGCGGGGTCCGGCAGCGAGTACGCCGTGCCGGTGGCAAAAAAGATCCTCAATGCATTTTACGACAATTAATACCTTGCAAATGCCCTTCAAATAAGATATACTAAATGGGAATATATGACACACCAGAGCAGGAGGGATTGCAATGATTGAGGCAACAAGCTGTGGCGGTGTGGTTATTTTCCGTGGTAAGATCCTTCTCTTATATAAGAACTACAAGAACAAGTATGAGGGATGGGTGCTTCCCAAGGGAACTGTAGAAGAAGGGGAAGATTATAGGGATACGGCAACAAGGGAAGTGCTGGAGGAGACCGGCGCAAAGGCTTCTATAATCAAGTATATTGGCAAGAGCCAGTATACCTTTACTGTTCCAGAGGATACGGTCGAGAAAGATGTGCACTGGTATCTGATGATGGCTGACAGCTATTACAGTAAACCACAGCGTGAAGAGTATTTTGTCGATTCCGGTTATTACAAGTTTCATGAGGCCTATCATCTGCTGAAGTTTTACAATGAGAAGCAGATACTGGAAAAGGCGTACAATGAGTATCAGGATCTGAAAAAGAGTAACCTGTGGGGCAACAGAAAATATTTCTGATCGTGACTGCCGCGCAGTCACGGTGCAGATCTCATTTTGTCTGTCCGGGAAACAGGGTGCCCTGCATGTGGGGCACCCTGTTTTACAGATTGGGAGGAGCATTTTGGCAGGGAAAGGGAAAAAAATCATTACAAAATTCAGACGGCCTCTTCCGTTTCATATAGGCACGGTCCTGTTCGGCCTTGTGCTGCTGTATCTGCTCAGCTGTGTGGTGCTGTATTTTGTCAGGGACAGAGTAACGGTGTACCAGGTGGAGACCGGGGAGATCATGGAAAACGGCCAGTATACCGGCCTGGCCCTCCGGACGGAGCAGGTAGTCAATGCCGACGCCGGGGGATATGTGACATATATCGCCCCGGAGGGGACAAAGACGGGGCTGAACACCTATGTATACGGGCTGAGTCCCAACGCTGACAATGATCTTCTCGAGGGTCTCGGCGCGGATCTGGATGAAGACAATTACCGCGCCCTCTACGAAGAGATCACAGGCTTTGAGAGCAGTTTTGACCCGTCTCTTTTTTCCGATACATATTCGTTCAAGTCGACCCTTGAAGGCTCCATCTACGATGAGATCCGCACCTCCCTGCTGGAAAAGGAGGAGCGCGACATCACTGCCATCGCCGATATCCGGAAAAGTCCCGTCTCCGGCGTGGTGGTATACAACGTGGACGGCCTGGAGGGCGTGGCATATCAGAATCTGACGAAGGATATGTTTTCCAGGGCAAACTACACAAAGACAGAGCTTCGGGCCAAAGACAGGCTGGAGGCGGGGGAGCCCGCTTACAAGCTGGTCACCGACGAGGAGTGGGAGCTGGTCATCCGGCTGGACCCTTCCGAGGTAAAGCATTTTGTGGATGATGAATATGTGCAGGTAAAATTCATGCGGGACCAGAATATCGTCTGGGCTCAGGTGGAAAAATTCAAGATAGACGATGACGATTACTGCCGCCTGAAATTTACCAATTCCATGATCCGCTACGCCACGGACCGGTTCCTTCAGGTGGAGGTGATCATCAATTCCGTTTCCGGCCTGAAGGTGCCCAATTCCTCTATCGTGGTAAAGAAGTTCTTTACCATACCTGTGGATTTTACAACGGACATTTCCGACGGACAGGCCACGGTGATGGCGCTCAACAGCACGGAAACGGGAAATGAAACGGTTCCCATGACGTTTAATATCTATGAGCGCACAGCCGACGCCGTCTATGTGGACATGGGAGACATAAAAGAGGGCACTGTGCTCGTGAACCCGAAAGACAGCAAGAGCACCTACGCGGTAGGCACCGTGGGCGAGCTCCACGGCGTATATGATATCAACAGAGGCTATGCGGATTTTAATCTTGTAACAGTGCTGTACAACAACGACGAATATTGTATCGTAAAATCAGACGACGCCTACGGCCTTTCCATATATGACCGTATCGTGCTGGACGGCAGCAAGGTCAACGACGAACAGCAGGTATACCAGTAGGCAGAGCAGGAGGATGGGATTTTCATGTCTGAGGAAACTATAACGGATATCAGAGAAAACCTGAGACAGGTGCGGGACCATATGGCCGAACACTGCGCGGCGGCAGGGCGCAGCCTGTCGGATGTAACGCTCATTGCCGTGAGCAAGACAAAGCCGGTATCCATGATGCGGGAAGCCTACGACGCGGGAATACGGGATTTCGGAGAAAACCGGGTGCAGGAGATCCTGGAAAAATATGACCAGATGCCTTCTGACGTCCGGTGGCACCTCATCGGACATCTGCAGACCAACAAGGTAAAATACATTGTGGATAAAGTGGAGATGATCCATTCGGTGGATTCCGTCCATCTGGCAGAGGCCATATCCAAAGAAGCGGTTAAAAAAGGGCTCCGGGTAAAGATCCTCGTGCAGGTCAATGTGGCCGGGGAGGAGACGAAGTTCGGCGTTGCCCCGGAAGACGCGGAAAGACTGGTGGAAACCATCCGCGCGCTGCCCGGTCTGCAGATCGAAGGCCTGATGACGGTGGCTCCTTACGTGGAGGACCAGGAGGATAACCGGGATATTTTTGCAAAATTATGTAAAGTAATTCTTGACATCAGAGAAAAAAACCACGATAATATAAATATGCATGTGCTGTCTATGGGCATGACCGGAGATTACGGTGTCGCCATAGAAGAGGGCAGCACGATGATACGCGTGGGGACCGGTATATTCGGCGCCAGAAACTACAGGATAAAAGGGTAAAGGAGATAATCACTATGGGTTTCATCGATAATATTTTGGATAAAATGGGTCTTGGCGATGATGAAGAATACTATGCTGAGGAGTTCCTTGACGAGGAAGAGGAAACGGAAGAGGAGTTAGCGGAAGAGGAGCCTGCTCCCAGAGGACGGTCCGCCCAGAAGAAAGCAGCAGCTTCCAAGACGCAGGCCGAAACGACGTTTGAAGATTTTGATCTTTCGGAGGATAAGCACGCGTACGGAAAAGGAAAGTCTTCCAGAGCCGGCGGTGCGTCTTCCAAGGTTACCTCGATCAACAGCAAGCAAAGCGGGAACGGAAAGAAAGGAGCTGCAGCCATGGCCGGCAATGGTATGGAAGTATGCGTGATCAAGCCCACAAGCGTGGACGACGCGCGGGAAATTACGGAAACTCTCCTGGACGGGAAAACGGTAGTGCTCAACCTGGAGGGCCTGGACATCGATCTGGCCCAGAGGATCATAGACTTTACCAGCGGTTCCTGTTTCGCCATGCGGGGCAATCTCCAGAAGATCTCCAGCTATATTTTTATCATCACCCCGAAAAATGTGGATATTTTCGGTGATTTCCAGGATATCTTAAACGGCACCATCAAGGTATCTACCATGCGCGGCGATCTGTAATACCGGTATAATTGTATATTGCGGAGTGTCAGTACGTTGCGGTCTGGCACTCCTTTTGTTTCCCCATAAAACAATGCAGCCTCAAAGGAGTCGTCATGAAGAAAACCCTTGCTATAAAACAAAACGGAAAGACCATATATCCCATCTGCATGGAACAGGGCGCCGAGAAGCTCTCTGAGACGTTTTCCGCTGTTATGGGTGATTTTACCGGCAGGAAGGTATGTATCGTCACAGACAGCAACGTAGGCCCTCTGCACGGTGAATCTGTGCGGGACGCGCTGCTGCGCTGCGCGGGCTCTGTGGAGATTTTCACATTCCCCGCCGGGGAGGCAAGCAAGACGCTGGATACGGTGCGGGAGCTGTATACGTTTCTCATCGAACATCACTTTGACCGGAAGGACTGTCTGGCGGCCCTGGGCGGCGGCGTGGTGGGGGACCTCACCGGGTACGCCGCGGCCACCTATCTGCGGGGCATTGACTTTATCCAGATCCCCACGTCCCTGCTGGCCATGGTGGACAGCTCCGTGGGCGGAAAGACCGGCGTGGATTTTGACGCCTACAAAAATATGGTAGGGGCATTTTACATGCCCCGGCTGGTGTACATGAACATAGATTTCCTGGATACTCTGCCGGAGGAACATTTTTTTAACGGCATGGCCGAGGTGGTCAAGTACGGCCTTATACAGGATCTGGATTTTTACGAGTACCTGCTGGCCAAGATGGCGGAGATCCTTGCCCATGACCCGGAAGTGGTGGAGGAGATCGTGTACAGAAGCTGTCTCTGCAAAAAAGAAGTGGTGGAGGAGGATCCCACGGAAAAAGGGCGCCGGGCGATACTCAATTTCGGCCACACTCTTGGACACGCCATCGAAAAGACAATGGATCTCACCCTGCTCCACGGCCAGTGCGTGGCGCTGGGCATGGTGTGCGCCGCGTGGATCTCCTGGCAGAAGGGACACATAGAAAAAGAGGATTTCTATGAGATCCGGGATGTGCTGGTGGCCTTCCGCCTGCCCATCACGGTGGAGGGAGCCGATATAGAACAGATCCTTGCCGCCAGCAAACTGGATAAAAAGATGGACAAAGGCACGGTCCGGTTCATCCTGCTCAGACAGGTGGGAGATGCCATGATCTCCACTGATGTGACGGAGGAGGAAATGCGGAACGCGCTGCTGGAGATCCTGTATGTGGAAGATGAGGTGGCAGACTGATGGCAGAAGAACAGAACAGGAGCCGGAAAAGGCGCACCCTCGGGATCCTGGCCGGATATGGATTCATGCTTTTGCTGCTGGCGGCTGACCAGTGGACGAAGCATCTGGCGGCCACACACCTCACCAATATGACCGGTGATAGGTGGGCGCTTTCCAGCGTCCGGCTTACCGTTCCTTTTATCCCCCATGTGCTGTCCTTCCGGTACGTGCAGAATGACGGCGTGGCGTTCAGCTTGTTTTCCGGCAATGTCAGCGTGATCCTTATCGCCAACATCATACTCCTGGCGCTGCTTTTGTTCGGCCATTTTCGTCTGGAGGCCGTTGGGGCAAAAAAAAGGCTGCCGCTGGAGATCGTCCTGCTGGCTGTGTGCGCCGGGGCTGTGGGAAATATCCTGGACCGGCTGCGCCTGGGATATGTGATCGATTTCCTGCAGTTTGAGTTTATAGATTTTCCCGTCTTTAATGTGGCGGACATTTACGTGACCTGCGGCGTGGCGTGCCTGTTTTTCCTGGTGCTGTTTTATTACAAAAAGGACGACGATCTGGCACAGCTGTTTGGTCTGAAGAAAAAAGGGCCGGAAAATGCGGCGGCGTGAAGCCAGGCGAGCTTCTCCCACGCACCACAGGGAGAAAAAGGAAGAAAAGCGGAGAACTGATGGAACAGGAGCATAGCATAACGGTAAAAACAGATCAGCCTGTAAGGGTGGACCGGTACCTGGCGGAAGCATATCCCCATCTGTCCCGGTCCTTTTTGCAGAAGCGCATAAAGGACGGCGCCGTGACGGTCAATGCCGGAACGGCAAAAGCCGGCGAGAAGGTAAAGGACGGGGATGTGATCCGTTTTTCCCTGCCGGAGCCGCAGGAGCCGGAAGCCCGACCGGTAAAGATGGACCTGGACATCGTCTATGAGGACGACCAGCTGCTTGTGGTGAACAAGCCCCAGGGCATGGTGGTGCATCCGGCGCCGGGACATACGGAGGATACTCTGGTAAACGGCCTGCTGTATCATTGCAGGGGGCAGCTTTCCGGGATCAACGGCGTGCTCCGTCCGGGGATCGTCCACCGCATCGACCGGGATACCTCCGGCCTTCTTGTGGTGTGCAAGACCGATGAAGCCCACAGGCATATCGCCCGCCAGCTGGCGGACCACACCATCACAAGGCGGTACAGAGCCATTGTCCACGGGGTATTCCAAGAGCCGGAGGGCACGGTTGCCGGAACCATCGGCAGGCATCCCGTGGACCGAAAGAAGATGGCGGTGGGCGTAAAAAACGGAAAGCCGGCAGTGACACACTACCGGCTGTTACAGACCTATGAAAAATTCAGTTACATCGAGTGCCGCCTGGAGACCGGCCGCACTCATCAGATCCGGGTGCACATGGCCTCCATCCATCACCCCGTACTGGGAGACCCGGTGTACAGCACCTTAAAATCTCCTTTCAGGCTGTCGGGACAGGCTCTCCACGCCATGGTGCTGGGGTTTGTGCATCCCGTCACGGGACAGTACATGGAATTTCAGGCGCCGCTCCCCGCTTATTTTCAGCATCTGCTGGAAGTGCTGTGACAGACCGCCGGAACATATCGCGGCAGAAGCCCGGTCACTTCGCGGCAAGCGCCTGGCAGATCAGGTCCACACATCCCTCATATCCGAACATATCGCTGTTGAGGCACAGATCGTAGTTGTTGGCGGCGCCCCAAGTGCGGGAAGTGTAGTAATTGTAGTAGCTGCTGCGCTGTTTGTCCGTCTTTTTGACGATCTCCTTTGCCTGCTTCGCATCCAGTCCGCGGGAATTCATCAGATGCTGCCTGCGGACCTGCCGGGGAGCCTGGATGAAGACGCTGAGCAGCCCTTTGTTGTCCGCCAGGGCATAATCCGCGCACCGGCCTACGATCACGCAGGATTCCTCCTCGGCGATCTTTTTGATAGTCTCAAACTGGGCCAGAAATACCTTCTGGTTGATGGGAGTCTCGTGAAACAGCGTGGAATTGTATCCCAGGCTGTATGTATCCATGACAAGAGAGTAGAGAAAGCTGCTGTTGCTTTTCTCGTCATGGTTTTCAAAAATCTCCTGACAGAGGCCGCTGTCCTTGGATGCCCGTTCCAGAAGCTCCTTGTCATAAAATCCGAATCCCAGCTTTTCCGCCACCATACGGCCGATCATACGTCCGCCGCTGCCGGCTTCCCTTCCGATCGTAATGATTGTGTTTCCCATAATTACCCCTCCGTTCTGAAGCAGATCCCGTCTCGTTTCTCTGTTTCATTTTTATCTTGTTCCATTATACAATACCCCCGGAAAAAATTCAACGATTTCCCCGGCAGAAGAGCAGCAGTGCTTATTTTTCCCGCAGCCGGACGATGTTGCCCGCCTGGCGCTTTTTGTCCTCCTGAATGGCCGCGTAATGCTTTCGCGTAGTATTTACATCCTTATGGCCCAGCACATCCGCCACAAGGTAGATATCCCCGGTTTCCCGGTACAGGCTGGTGCCGTATGTGCTCCGCAGCTTGTGGGGAGTGATCTTTTTCATGGTCGTCACGTTGGACGAATATTTTTTCACAAGACGCTGAACGCTCCGGGTGGTGATCCGCTGGTTTTTCAGGGAAAGGAACAGCGCACGCTCATGACCCGGCAGTGGATGTTTTGCGACACGATCCAGTTCCAGATAGCTTTCCAGGCTTTCCGCCACCTCGTCTCCGAAGTAGACCATATCTTCATTGCCGCCTTTGCGGATGATCTTGATGCAGTTGTTCTTGAAATCCACATCCTCCAGATTGAGGCCCACGCACTCGGACACCCGGATGCCGGTACCCAGAAGCAAGGTGATCAGCGCCACGTCGCGCAGCTTTGTCTGCTTGTGGCTGCGCAGCTGGGCCGGGGTGAGCTTTTCGCCGGATTCCACCATGTCCAGCATGACGGCCACCTCGTCAGGGTCCAGCCGGACGATGTTTTTCGTATGGAGCCTGGGCAGATCCACATGGGCGGGAGGATTTGTCGTGATCATTTCCTTTTTGAAGAAATAATTGTACATGGAACGCAGGGACGCCATTTTCCGCAGGATACCGTGCTCCTTATTGACTCTTGTTTCCCCGTCCTTTGTGTACAGCTGGAGCCATGACATATATTCCTCGATATCTGCCGGCTGGATCTCGTCCAGAAAAGACAGGGGCATATCTTTAAGATCCATGGAAGCTACAGCGGGATTTTCCTCCTGCAGAAAGGTAAAAAAGATGCCCAGGTCATAGGCGTAGTTCAGCCTGGTACGCGTAGACTTGGTCGTTTCCAGAGAGCGAAAATAGGTGCCGAGGAACCTGGGAAGTTCCTTCAGATAGCTGCGCAGCCTGACGATATTTTCTCTGTCATTGGTTTCCTTGTAAGTAGATGGTGTACCCGGCATATCGAAAATTCCTTTCTGATGATAATGTGATAAAAGCTTGATCGCTTGTTGAATACGAAACTGTGTATAAAAACGTTTATATGTGGACGAAAAAACATATGTCACAAAAACCACTCTGAAAGTGGCAACACAGTGGATAAGGGGTGTGGACAGCTCATGATGTCGCAAAAGCCATGCTTTCGTGTCGTAAAATTATGATTTTGCGACTACATCCACATATCAAAGTATACTACTCTTTTCTCTTAAAGTCAATGCATCCGGAGGAAAAAACTCATCCTCCGGATGCCAGTGTACGGTCGTTATGCTGTTTGTCTGCAGCATTTCTGCGCATGTATTTATTCAAATATTACAGGATCCTTAAGGTATTACAGGATCCCCAAAGCGAAAACTGTTAGGACAACAACGCCGAGGACGATCCGGTATACGCCGAATAGTTTGAAATCGTTTTTCCGGATATATCCCAACAGGAAACGTATGGCAAGGATGGATACCACAAAAGCGGACACCATGCCCGTAAGAAGGATCAGGACCTCCGTGCCGCTGAAGGATAAACCGAATTTCAGGATCTTCAGCAGGCTGGCGCCGAACATGACAGGTATGGCGAGGAAGAACGTAAACTCTGCTGCCACGGTACGGGAGCATCCGATGATGATGGCGCCCAGTATGGTGGCGCCGGATCTTGACGTTCCGGGGATCAGGGCCAGTATCTGGAATACTCCGATAAACAGAGCAGTCCGTATGGTGAGGCTTTCCAGTGTCTTTACAGACGCTTCCCTGTTTTTATTGACGATCTCAATGACGATGAACGCGATACCGTACAGGATAAGCATCCAGGCAACGGTATTGGCGTTGTAAAACAGCTCGTCGATCTTATCGTCAAACAGCAGGCCGATAATGGCCGCGGGCACGGAAGCGGCAAGCACCTTGCCCCACAGGATCCACGTGCTCTTCTTCTCTTCCGCTGTCTTTCTCGTTGAAAAGGGATTTAATTTTCTGAAGTACAGCACCACCACGGCCAGGATGGCCCCCAGCTGTATCACCACCTCGAACATTTCCCAGAAGGCGTCGGACACATCCAGCCGGATGATCTCATTGAGCAGGATCATATGGCCGGTGCTGCTGATGGGCAGCCATTCCGTGATACCCTCCACGATACCCAGTAAAATAACCTTTAACAGTGTGATCAGATCCATTTTTTATTACCTCCATTTGATGTATTATAGATCATTTTCTGTTTTCTTCCCGTTCCAGACCCAGTCCCGCGTCATCCAGGATGATGGTAAAGGGGCCGTCGTTGGTGAGCGTTACCTCCATATGCGCCCCGAAGACGCCGCATTCCACATGAAAACCCATGCCGCGGCACTGTTCTATGACATATTCATACAGGGCGTTTGCTTTTTCGGGATCGCATGCACGGGAAAAACCGGGCCGGTTGCCTTTCCGGCAGTCTGCGTATAAGGTAAACTGGGAAACGATCAGGAGGCTGCCGTCCACCTCTCTGCAGGACAGATTTGTCTTTCCCTGCTCATCTTCAAAGATACGGAGATTGGTCAGCTTCCGGATGAAAACGTCAGCCTTTTCGGTATCATCGCCCTCTCCCGCGCCCAAAAGCACCAGCAGTCCCCTGCCGATGGCTCCGGCAGGACTTCCGTCCACGGTCACCGAGGCTTCCTTCACTCTCTGGATCACCATTTTCATTTCCGTGTACACCCTTCCTTATGATGTTATGTGAGGAATGCTTGCACAAATGCGCATTCTATGGTATTTTAACACAGAAACGGATCAAAGGGAACAACAGATGTGATAATAAGGAGAAACTTTATGAAATTACAGCAGCTGCTCAGTTATACAAGGCGCGCCGTGGATGATTTTGATATGATACAGGAAGGCGACGTGATCGCCGTGGGTATTTCCGGCGGGAAAGACTCTCTTTCCCTGCTGTATGCCCTGAACGGCCTTCAGCGCTTCTATCCCCGCCGTTTTTCTCTCCAGGCTGTCACGGTAGACCTGGGCTTTCCGGACATGGATTTCAGCCCCGTGGAGGCTCTGTGCGCCGGATTGGGCGTTCCCTATCAGATCGTGCGCACGGACATTGCCGAAATCATCTTTGAGACGCGGAAGGAAGCAAATCCCTGCTCCCTGTGCGCCAAGATGCGCAAGGGCGCGCTCAATGAAGCGGTCAAAAAGACCGGCTGCAATAAGGTGGCCTACGCCCATCACAAGGATGATGTGGCGGAGACCTTTCTCATGTCCCTGATCTACGAAGGGCGGATGCACTGTTTCTCTCCCGTCACATACCTGGACCGCATGGACCTGACGGTGATACGGCCCCTGCTCTACGTGCCGGAAAAAGACGTCATAGGCTTCCGCAATCTGTATCAGCTTCCCGTGGTAAAGAGCGCCTGCCCCGCTGACGGCAATACGCGCCGGGAGTATGTAAAAGATCTGTTGAGACAGCTCAATGAGGAAAATCCCGGCGTAAAAGAACGGATCTTTACCGCGGTGATGAATCAGATATACCACCGTTAGCGTGTTCCGGATCTGCCTCCCGGCAGCGGGAAAATGGTCAAACAAACGTTTGCAATCCGGCCGCGTTTATGGTATACTCCAATTAATTACAAAGCTGCGCAGTAAACGCCCTTGCCCGGAAAGGATGATATCGTATGAAACAGGATTTTTCTGATCTGACCGAGAAACAAAAGAAGATCTATGAATATCTGGTGGAGTTTTCCGCCCGGCACCCCTACCCTCCTACTGTCCGTGAGATCTGCAGCGCCGTAGGACTTCGTTCCACTTCCTCCGTGCACTCTCATCTCCTCACCCTGCAGCAGCTGGGCTATATCCGCAAATATGCCAATAAAAACCGCGCCCTTGAGATCACCGGTCCTCTGCCTGACGGACAGGCGGACGCCGCGCCTGAATTTGACGGAGATACGGTGGCAGTACCTGTGGTGGGCACCGTAGCCGCCGGGCAGCCTCTGCTGGCTGTGGAACAGATCACCGACTATTTTCCGCTTCCCGCCCACATGCTTCCCAACCAGCAGACCTTTATGCTGACCGTGAAGGGAGACAGCATGATACAGGCAGGCATATACGACGGTTCTCTTGTGCTGGTAGCCCAGCAGTCCACCGCCCAGAACGGCGACATGGTAGTAGCGCTGGTAGACGACAGCGCTACGGTGAAGACGTTTTACAAAGAAGACGGTCACATCCGCCTTCAGCCGGAAAATGACGCCATGGAACCCATCATCGTACAGGACGCGGAGATACTGGGCAAGGTCATCGGAACGTTCCGGATGTTCTGAGGAGAGGATCTGCCTGATTTCATGGTCTGTCAGCTGGCAGTATTGATTTTTTTACCATATTTCGCACCCGCAGAAAAGGCGCCCCAAAATTTTGGGACGCCTTTTTCGATCGTTTTATTTACATTGCTTTAATTTGTCGGTTCAAGATGCAGTGCTTCGCCCTCCCAAGTGGTATTGCCGAATTCTGCTCTCAGTTTATAGTATTTTTTCGTAGTGTCCGCCTTCAGCAGCGTTGCCATAGCGCCGGATGATCCCATGGTCTTGTAGATATTGTCGCCGTTGTCGGCCACTTCGGTGAAGGAACCGTCTTCGCCGGTGTCGCTCTCCAGCCAGGTCAGCTTGATATCCTCCTCAATGGCGCCGCAGGAGTACTCGATGGTGATGGATGTACCGGAAACGCTCTGCCTTACCACTTCAAATGTAGGCACCCGTTCGCCGTCGGGATATGCTTCCCCGTTGAATGTACAGCCTTCCAGCGTCAGCCCCTCCACATTGTGAAGGTTGAAGTACGCATCGGTACCTTCAAATGAACAATCTTTGAAGTGTACGCCGCTGATGGGGCTTCTGTCATACCCCCAGATGGCGATATTGTCTACTTCGCCGTCGGGATTGAGACATTTCACATTGAGCCCTTCGATGTAGATATTCTTGATCTCCGGCGTGGTGGCTCCGGTATCGCCCTCTTCGTAGTGTTTTGTGATGAGCACGGCTCTGTCCACTACGTTGTCAGCCTGAGTGTTCTTGATATAGATATTTTCAATGGTGCCGCCCCGGTCTCCGTTGGTCTTGATGCTCACTGCCTGGAGATGCTCTACCGTTTCCTCGGACTTGTTGTCAAGGAAGAAGATATCCCGGACGCCGCCGGACATCTCGCTGCCCACGGTGGCGCAGCTTCCTTTTCCGGTGATGTATGTGTTGTTGCGGCATACGATCTTTTCACTGGGAATGCCGATGGTCCTGCCGTCATTGTCCCGTCCGGATTTGATGGCGATGCAGTCGTCGCCGGTGTTGAACGTACAGTTTTCAATAACTGCCATATTGCAGCTGTCCGGATTGATGCCGTCGTTGTTGTATCCGTGGCTCTCTACCGTCACATTGCGCGCGGTAAAGTACTTGCAGAACACAGGCTGCACCATCCACATGGGAGAATTGGTGATCTTCACGTCGGAAAGAAGACATTTCTCACATTCATAATACTGGACGAAGCAGGGACGAAGGTAATGACCCTGGCCGAACACACGCTCCTCCACGGGCGTCTGGTCTTCTCCCATCTTTCTCAGCGCCATCTGGTCGTCTGTCTGCACTTCATCAGGCAGGTACTTGGAATTTTTCCAGGGCAGCCAGTATTCTTCCACTGTGGCCTGGGCATCCAGAGTGCCGTTGCCCGTAACGGCGATATTCTCCTTCTGGTAAGCGTAGATCATGGGAGAATAATTGTAGCATACCACGCCTTCCCATCTTGTCAGCACGTTGGGATACTGGGCGTAATCGGTAGTGAACAGAATGGTGGCGTCGTCTTCCAGATGAAGTTCTACGTTGTTGTCCAGATGGATGGCGCCGGTGTATGTATATCCTTTGGGCACCGTCACCGTACCGCCGCCCTCATGGGCCGTCACATCCGCGATCGCCTTGTTGATGGCTTCGTTGTTCTTCTTTGCCAGCTCATACTCCTCTGTCTTGTCGGTAAGCTTTTCCGTGAGCACTTCAGCGCCGAAATCGGTGATGTTCACCTTGTAATCGGCAAATTTCGGCTCATTTTCCGCCACTTCCTTTACAATGTCGTCGGCCATGGCCCAGCCGTCTTCGCTGGAGGCAGTAGTACCGCCGCCGCTTTCCTGCGCATCACCGCCGCCGCTGCTTGAACAGCCGGTGAACACAAGAGCGGACAACATTGCGGCGCAGACAGCCGCGCTCACCAGTTTTTTCAGTTTCATCGTGTAACCCCTCCTTGATGGTTTTATTTTACTTCAATGACCCTTCCGTCCCGCCAGATGCGTTCCAGGTCATAAAACAGTCTGTCTTCTCTTGAAAAAACGTGGACGATAAGATCTCCGTAATCCATAAGGATCCATCCCGCGGTGTCATATCCTTCCACCTGTCTGGGCGTGTATCCGGCTTTTCCCAGCACTTCCTCCACATTGTCGATCAGTGCCTGGATCTGGTTCTTGTTGGAACCGCTGGCGATAACGAAATAATCTGCCAGCACGGAAACCTCCTGTATGTCCAGTACCCGGATGTCTTCCGCTTTCTTATCTTCCAGCGCTTTGTAGGCAAGCCGCATCATCGTCTCTGACTGATTCATGCAATTCCTCCTTCCTGTTGCTCCTTCATGGCCTCCAGATAGTATTCATATGTCTTTTCCGTCATGGAATCGATCACCTGTTCTTCCTGTCTCAGATATTCCAGCGTATCGGCCAGGATCATGATGACAGCCCTGTCCAGATCCGAAAAAGCCATCTGGCGGATCTGGGCCAGGCGGGGCGCTTTGGAACGTCCCGGTTCAATGTAATCCGCCACAAAAATGATCTTGTCCAGCAGGGACATGTCAGGCTTTCCGGTAGTATGGTGGAGAATGGCGCTGATGATCTCCGTATCCTTTACGCCATATTTGTGCATGGCCAGAAATGCTCCCAGCTTTGCGTGGAGCAGATAGGGATTGCCGCGCTCCGTATCGGTGACGGTGATATTGAATTTATCGCATTTTTCCAGCAGCTTGGACGCGGAGTAGCATTTGGCGCAGTCGTGGAGCAGACCTGCCATCTGGGCTTTTTCCACGGAGAACCCGTAGCACATGGCAAGGGCGGCCGCCGTGTAAGCCACTCCCATTGTATGTTTGTAGCGCTTTTTATCCAGTTTCAGGTAAAGCTCTTTCTGTATCAGTTTGGAGTTATTCTCCTTCAAGGTATTTTCCCCATTTCTGTATGAGCAATGGTCAGCCTCTGTATAAACCGCTGCGGGCAATGTAGTTTCTCACGGGATCCGGCACGTAATAGCGGATACTCCTGCCCTCCTCCACAAGCTGCCGCAGCATTTGGGAGGATATGTCCATGGAAGGCACGGTAAGGCAATATGCCTTTCCGCCGTAGGCCTGCCGCAGATGCTCCACGGCACGCAAAAGCGCCTCTCCCTCGCACGCTCCCGGCCTCCCTGCCGCGAGGATGGTGCACAGGGACGCGATCTGCTCCGGGTGATACCACGTGTGAAAATTCACCACGGAGTCGCCGCCCATGATAAAATAGAAATCCGTGTGAGGATAACGTTCCCGCAGCAGCCGCAGCGTATCGCACGTATAAGTGTTTCCGGTGCGTTCCATCTCAAAAAGGCTCAGCTCCAGGCGGGGGTCGTCCTCCGCCGCCAGGCGGGCCATGGCGATACGGTGTTCCTGTCGGGATATGGTCCGGCCGGCTTTGTGAGGCGGCTGCCTGTCGGGCATGATCCACACCTTGTCCAGGGAAAACTGCTCGCAGGCAGCCTGGGCAAGGATCAGGTGTCCGTAATGGATGGGATCGAACGTGCCGCCCATGATACCGATCTTTTTCTTTGTTTCACTCATGGCATTTTACTTTGGCAGAACGATCTCCGGCTTATTTTCCGAAGGCCGGTACAAAACGATCTTTCGACCGATGACCTGTACCAGCTGGGACCTGGAGCGCTCCGCAAGCATCTCTCCCAGCGCCCGCGGATCGTCCGCGCAGTTTTTCAGTACATTGATCTTGATCAGCTCTCTGGCCTCCAGAGCTTCCGATACAGCCTGTACCATCTCGGGAGTGAGGCTTGATTTGCCGATACTGAGGATCGCTTCCTCTGTCATGGCAAGGCCTTTCAGAAAGGCCCGCTGTTTGCTTGTCAGCATAGTTATTTCCTGCTTTCTTCCCACATATTACAAATATAACATTTTTTTCAGGCAGTTTCAATTATTATTACACGATTTGCACAAAAACAAAACATATCGTTCTTATGTCTGCTGTGCCGGTCTCCGGAATCATGAATTAAAGTAATCAAATTCCAGGGAGTACATGCGGATGGTATCGCCCTCTTCCACGCCCATATCCTCCAGCTGTTTCAGGATCCCCCGTTCCTTCAGGAAATTCTGGAAGAAAAGGAAGCCTTTTTCCGATTCCAGATTGGTGTAGCCGAGCATCTTTTCAATGACGGGCCCTTCTACCACAAACGCGCCGTCGTCGCCGCGGGTGACGGTGAAGCCGTCCTCTCCTGCGGTCCCGGTCTCAAATTCGGGATCAAACTCCTGCTCAAACACGACCGTTTTGGAAGGCAGCGTATCCAAAAGCTGCTTCACGCAGTAGAGAAGCTCCCGGACGCCCTGTCCGGTGGCGGCGGATATGGGAAATACCTTTACGCCGAGGGGTTCAAACGTATCCTTAAGTCGCCGGATCGCTCCTTCATCCTGCAGCACGTCTGTCTTGTTGGCCCCGATGACCTGGGGGCGGTTTTTCAGGTCAGCATTGTACTGCTCCAGCTCCCTGTTGATGGCGAAAACGTCCTCTACCGGGTCACGGCCCTCCGTGGACGCCGCGTCCACAAGATGGATCATGACTCTTGTGCGCTCGATATGTCTCAGAAAGTCATGGCCCAGGCCCGCTCCCTCGCTGGCTCCCTCAATAAGGCCGGGGATATCGGCGATGACAAATCCGCCGTCTTCCAGATCCACAACGCCCAGATTGGGGGAAAGGGTGGTAAAATGATAATTGGCGATCTTCGGGCGGGCATTGGACACGCGGGACAGGAAGGTGGATTTTCCTACATTGGGAAATCCGATGAGCCCCACGTCCGCAATGGTCTTCAGTTCCAGCTCCAGCCAGAGTTCTCTGGCTTCCTGCCCCGGCTGGGCATATTTGGGCGCCTGCATGGTGGCGGTGGCGTAGTGCTGGTTGCCCTGGCCGCCTCTGCCGCCTTTTAGGAGCACAAAACGGCGGTTCTCACCAGACATGTCCGTGATCACCTTGCCGCTGTCAGCCTCTTTGATCACCGTGCCGGGGGGCACCCTGAGCACGATATCGCTGCCGTTTTTTCCGTGACAGTTGCGCTTGCCGCCCTCCTGCCCGTTTCCGGCGAAGTATTTCCGGATGTGCCGGAAATCCGTCAGGGTGTTCAGTCCGTCGTCCACCTCAATGATCACATCGCCGCCTCTGCCGCCGTCGCCGCCGTCGGGGCCGCCGTTTGGCACGTATTTTTCCCGCCGGAAGCTTACATGGCCGTCGCCGCCCCTGCCGGAGCGGACGTAGATCCTGGCTCTGTCTGCAAATGCCATAGAGAGATCCCTTCCTTTTTCTGCCCGGCCCTATGACCGGGGCCTTTATGGTAAAAAAGGATGTGCAGCGGCAGTCATGCCGTATTACACATCCTCTTTACCTGCTCATTCTGCACAGCGTTTCGCTGTATTATTCGTTGCTTGCCACGGGATAGATGGATACCTGTTTCTTATCTCTTCCCTTGCGCTCAAAGCGAACCACGCCGTCTACCAGTGCAAACAGAGTGTCGTCGCCGCCTCTGCCCACGTTGACGCCGGGATGGATCTTTGTTCCGCGCTGTCTGTACAGGATATTTCCGGCCTTCACGAACTGACCGTCCGCTCTCTTGGCGCCCAGTCTCTTGGACTCGGAATCACGACCGTTTTTCGTGGAGCCTACACCTTTTTTATGAGCGAAAAACTGTAAATTCATCTGGATCATGGATTACACCTCCCTGAACGTGATCTCAATATACTCTGTGCCGTATGTGGATAAAATAGACTGACATCCCAGCACGAGGGTGTCAAACAAAAGCGCGGCCTTCTCGGACGCAGGCGCTTCCAGACGGCAGGCGATCCGCCCGTCTTCTTCGCCTGTCTCGGTGCGTATCCTGTCAGGCGTATATGCCTCCAGGCTGTTGGCAATGGTCAGCACGAGAGCGGAGACTCCGGCGCAGACAATATCCTGTCCGTATTCTCCATAGCCCGCGTGACCGCTGCATACAAAACCCATGTAACGGCCGTCCTTATCCTTTTCCACACACAATCTGATCATGGCGCTTACCTGTTAAGCATTGATCTTTTCGATCTTTACCTGGGTAAGCTGCTGTCTGTGGCCGTTCTTCTTGTGATAGCCTGTTTTTCTCTTATACTTATAGACGATCACTTTGCGGCCTTTGCACTCTTTTACCACAGAAGCAGTGACGGTAGCTCCGTCAACTACAGGCGTCCCGATCTTGAGGGATCCGTCGTTGACTGCCAGGACCTGATCAAATGTATAAGTCTCGCCAGCTGCTGCTCCAAGCTTTTCTACGTAAATGATATCGCCCTCAGACACTCTGTACTGCTTTCCGCCGGTTGCAATAATCGCGTACATCCTTGGCACCTCCTGTTATATCATTACTCGCCAGCTGCGGTGGCTCCCGGACGGGCGCACTTATAACCTCGCTGTGCGGCATACTCAGTAAGATTAACATAAATGGAAAGGGTTGTCAATAAAGGAAAACAGATTTTATACGGTTTTCTTTTCGTACGTTGCCGCTTCCCCTGTCAGCAGGGCCATCTCTTCCTGCAGTGTTCTTTCCTTCCGCGCCCTGGTGATCTCCACAAGGCCCAGAGGCGTCATATCTACGAGAACCGGGTGCATGGGATCCTTTTCCAGAAGCTCCCGGAGACGATCCATGAGCTGTTCTCTGTTTTCCCTGCCGCGCATGTTGATAAAATCGATGATAACGATACCGCCGATACGTCTTAAGATCAGCTGGCGGCAGATCTCCTCCGCGGCCTCCAGATTGAGCTTCCGTATCATTTCTTCCTTGTCTGTTCCCTTTTCGTTCTTTCCGGAATTCACATCAATGGCCGTCAGCGCCTCCGTGGGCTGTATCAGGATGTATCCGCCGGACTTCAGCCACACTTTCGGAGAGAGAGCGTCGGTCATCTTCTGCTTCAGTCCGGTAAACGCCGCGAGAGAAAGGAGCGGATCCTCATAAAAGGTCAGTTTATCCCGGTAATCTCCTCCTTCGCTGTTATCCAGAAGGGCGACGATCTCCCTGCGGTCTGTGACGATGGTTTCATAGTCTCTTCTGTAAAATCCGTCCAGCACCGCTTCGATCCCCTGCCTTTTCAGGATGGGGCCGGGAACGGTGCGGTAAGGAGCCGTGGAGATCACATGGCGCAGCTTCTCACAGAGACTGACAGCTTCTTCCAGGATCTGTTCCCGGGAAGCATCCCTGCTGTTGGTCCGCACCAGAAGGCCGCAGGGCAATTCTTCTTTTTCCAGAAAGGAAAGCCTGGTTTTTTCCTGTTCCGTCAGATGGGTGGAATATCTCACGCCGGGTATGCCGGCCTGCGCTACTGCAAAACTGCCGGCTATGGACAGCTGGCCGGTCACCTGGGGATATTTTTTTCCCGCCGCGACACGCTTTACCTGCACAAGCATTTCATCTCCTGCCGAAACAGGCAGCTTTTTTCCGGTCTTTTTCAGAATCAGGGGCGGTACTTTTTCGTCCATGTCATAGCAGCAGAGCTGTTCGTTTCCCATCAGGCAAAAAGCCATATGAATGTTCTTCGCGATCTCACGGACCTTCACCCCGTAGATGTCCCCCACCCGGGGCGCATCCTTTTCGGGCTCGTACAGGGCAGTCCGGCAGAGTTTCTGTTCCTGGAACAGCGCCACAATATAACAGGGAGATTCCTCCCGCAATTTGGTGATCACAAGCTTGTCAGACAATGTCTTCCCCCAGATCTTCCAGCGGCGTGCAAACAGGCTGCTGTTTTGTGCCGGTATCGGCGTACAGCTCCAGCCGTGTGATCTGCACGGCTTCATTCTTTTCTATGATATCCGCCAGCGCCAGCGCGTCGAGCACCAGCTCCGGCTTGCAGTTGCTTGCGCTTCCGGCAGAAAGGCGGAGCCAGAGGGAGCGGTTTTCATCCCGCAGCTCCCAGCCGGAGACCATGGGACGGATATTTACGGTGGTCACGCCTCGTTTGCTTTTTTTCTCTACTTCTATGGGCTCCGTACCGCGAAAGAACCGTTCCGCGCGGTCCGCATCCAGAGGACGGGAAAACTGTACCAGATAGTCGGCGCGCGCCACGATGGACATGGCGTTTCCGGCGTCGTCAGGCAGCTTCCGGTAGCTCAGGATGCGTACGCCGTCCGCCATGACGGCGTTGAGGGCGTCTACAGCTTCTCTGCTGGTCAGACCGCCTGCCGTTTCGATATCGATATACTCTCCCTCGGAGTACAGACCGACCCCGAGAGGCTGGGCAAAGCTCATGATCTGGTGCGGGCTGAAACCGGCGGTATAAGAAATGTCAATACCCGCCCGGCGCATGGCCTTCTGGAAATACCGCACCATATCCAGATGCCCCACGTATTTCATAACGCCGCTTTTGGCGAATTTAATCCTGACCTTCACAGCAGACACCTCCCTTATATTTCATGGCGCCGCAGCCGGAACACTGTACGCGGCAGTTGGGCGTCACCTGGCCTGCCATGGCCCGGTCCCATTCTCTGAGCAGAAACGTCTTGCTCACTCCGGCGTCAATGAAATCCCAGGGGAAGATCTCGTCTCGTTCTCTGGGACGGGTGGTATAGAAGGAAGGATCCATTCCGCACCGGGCAAAAGCGTCGTCCCACTTTTCCCGGTCAAAACACTCGGACCAGCTGTCAAACAGCGCTCCGTTCTCATAGGCTTTCACAAGCACGTCGCACAGTCTCCTGTCTCCCCGGGCGAAAACTCCCTCCAGTTCCGACAAGTCCGCCTCATGCCAGTTGTATCGCAGACTCTTCCGGTTCAACTGGGCCTTCATCTCCTCGTTGACGATCCTCGCCTTGTCCAGAAACTCTTTTTTGGTACCCATAGGGCTCCACTGGAAAGGCGTGAAAGCCTTTGGGATAAAGAAAGAAGAGCTGGCAGTGATCTGACATTTGCCGATGCGCTTGTCTTTGGGAATGGCGTAGTACGTTTCCGCTATCTTTTCGCTGAGCCACGCGATGCCTTTGATATCTTCTTCCGTCTCTCCGGGCAGGCCCAGCATAAAATACAGCTTTACTTTGTTCCACCCGCCTGAAAACGCCAGGGCGGCGCCTTTTAAGATATCCTCTTCCGTCAGTCCCTTGTTGATCACGTCGCGCATACGCTGGGAACCGGCTTCCGGAGCAAAAGTAAGACTGCTTTTCCGAATGTCCTGCACTTTCCGCATTACGTCAAGGGAAAAGGCGTCGATGCGCAGGGACGGCAGGGAAATGTTAACGCCCTTGCTGCCGAACTCATCGATCAGAAAGTTCACCAGCTCCGCAAGCCCGGAATGATCGCTGGAGCTTAAGGAGCTGAGGCTGATCTCCTCATGCCCCGTGGACTGAAGCATCTGCCGGGCGTGCTCCTTCAGCACTTCCACATCCTTTTCCCGCAGAGGACGATAGATCATCCCCGCCTGGCAGAACCGGCAGCCCCGGATGCAGCCCCGCATGATCTCCAGGGTCACCCTGTCCTGGATCACCTTCACAAACGGCACCACAGGCTTCAGGGGGTAAGGCGCGTCAGACAGATCCGTCACCACCTGCTTTCCTACTTTTTCCGGCACGCCGTCCCTGTTGGGTCCAAAGGAAGCGATCGTGCCGTCTTCCCTGTAATCTACATCATAAAAACGGGGCACATACAGACCTTCGATCTGTGTGCACCGGTACAGAAATTCTTCTCTCGTCTCCTTAAGGCGGCGGGATGTTTTGTAGGTATCCAGCAGCTGCCGGTACACCGTCTCGCCTTCTCCGATATAGAACAGATCAAAAAAATCTGCCAGCGGTTCGGGATTGTACACACAGGGGCCTCCGCCTATGACAATGGGATGGTCCCACGTCCGGTCCTTCCACCGCAGAGGGATGCCGCCAAGGTCCAGTACCTGCAGCACATTTGTGTAGCACATCTCATACTGGAGGGTAATGCCGAGAAAGTCAAAGTCCTTTATGGGATCCTGGCTTTCCAGGGCAAAAAGCGGGATGTGCTCCCGGCGCATGGCTTTGTCCAGATCTGTCCACGGAGAATATACCCGCTCACAGTAAGTATCCTCCCACCGGTTGAACATATCATACAGAATCTGGATGCCCAGATGGCTCATGCCTACCTCGTACACGTCGGGAAAACACATGCAGAAACGGATCTCCACCTGTGCCGGGTTCTTTTTTATCATATTTATCTCATTGCCGATATACCGGGCAGGCTTCTCGATCTCCATAAGGATCCTGTCCGGAAGCGCCAGCTTATTCATAATGATCATCCTTTTCCGCATTCCTTTAACGGGAAGCCAGTTCGTCTGTGATCTCTTTCCATGTGACGTCTTTTTCCGCCATGAGCACCATGACATGGTACAGGAAATCCGCGATCTCGTAGCGGATCTCCTCCGGATCCGGATTCTTGGCGGCTATGATGATCTCCGAAGCTTCTTCTCCTACTTTTTTCAGTATCTTATCAATGCCCTTTTCAAACAGGTAATTGGTGTAAGAGCCTTCCTTCGGATGCGCTTTTCTGTCCAGTATGGTCTCGTATACCTGGCTGAACACCGTGAGGGGATCCGTCTCGTCGTAGTCTTTTTTTGCCATTTCATTGAAGAAACAGCTGCGGGCCCCTGTATGACAGGCGACGCCTATCTGCTCGACCTTCGCCAGGATGGTATCCTTATCGCAGTCGGCATAGAGAGCCTTTACCAGCTGAAAATGACCACTTGTCTCCCCTTTCAGCCACTGGGACTTCCGGCTGCGGCTGTAATAGTGCATGCGTCCCGTAGCAAGCGTATCTTCCAGCGCCTGGCGGTTCATGTAAGCCATCATCAGCACTTCCTTTGTGCGGTAGTCCTGTACAATGGCCGGGATCAGGCCGTTGTCGTCTGTCTTCAGTTCTTCCCAGGAGATGGCGCTGCAGAATCGGCGCACCCTGCACCCGAGAGACGCCAGATGATGTTTCAATTCATAGAGATTCTGTCCCGGGACGCTGACCATCGGACCGGATATGCCGGCCAGGTCATTGTCCGCGCATATGCCGGCTACATGCTGCTCATCACCGGTTTCCGCTTCCAGGACAAAAGGCAGGGCTGTTTCGACCAAAACACTTCCTATGACCAGAGAACAGCTTTCCTCCAGAGCGATCCTGTTTTCGGAAAAGCGGTCGGCCGTACCGGTCAGCAGCAGAGCAATGCGTTCCCGGCCGAAACGCGCGGCGCCCTCCCGGGTCACCTGCGCGCAGCTTTCTTCTCCGCCGTCCACGATGGCCATTTTCGCCCCGGCGTATATATATTTCTTTATATCCTCAAAGCGTCGGGTATGTCCGCCGGCATACACCGGAATACCCGATTGACGGCACGCAAGCTTCAGAAATCCGATAGCAGCCTCGTGCTCCTGATCCGTCCGGGAATGATCCAGCAGGATCAGCCCGTCGGCGCCGTTGTTTTCATATTCCTTCAGCATGGCCAGTTCTTTGCCGGTCATTTCGCCGGAGATGACCATGGAAGGAAGCAGAAGGGTCTCTCTCATGGTCAAAGCACTCCTTTCGTAGACAGCACATCCTCAATGCGGGGATCGGACCGCGTAGCTTCGTCCAGCGCCTTGGCAAAGGCCTTGAACATGGCTTCCGCTATATGATGGTTGTTGATCCCTGCCAACTGGCGGATGTGCAGGTTCATTCCCGCCGTATAGGAAACGGAATAGAAAAATTCACGCACCATCTCCGTGTCCATATAGCCTACCCGCTCGCAGGTGAAATTGCCTTCATACGCAAGATAGGGGCGGCCGCTCAGATCGATGGCGCAGAGCACCAGCGCTTCGTCCATGGGCAGGATGATGTCTCCGTAGCGCCGGATGCCTTTTTTGTCTCCCACGGCTTTCCGGATAGCGATGCCCAGGGCAATGCCCGTATCTATGGTGTGATGGCAGTCCACGATCAGATCTCCCGCAACTTTCACTGTCAGATCAAACAGGCCGTGGCGGGCAAAGCCCTCCAGCATATGGTCAAAAAAGCCGATGCCGGTATCCACCTGCGCCGTGCCTGTGCCGTCCAGATTCAGTTCCATGTGTATCTGGGTTTCCTTTGTATTCCGGTCCACTCTGGACATTCTCTGTTCCATTTTTCTTATCCTTTCCTTTTTTATGCTCTGTCACTGTTCCTCAAACCGAACCCGTATGGAGTTGGCGTGAGCGGTGAGCTGTTCTGCCTCCGCGAAATAGATGATATCCTCCGCCACTTCCCGCAGCGCTTCCTTTGAGTAGGAGATCACGCTGGACTTTTTGATGAAATCGTCCACTCCCAGAGGGGAAAAGAACCGCGCGGTGCCGTTGGTGGGCAGCACATGGTTGGGTCCCGCGAAATAATCTCCCAGGGGTTCGCTGCTGTAAGGGCCAAGGAAAATGGCGCCGGCATTCCGGATCTTTGTCATGGTCTCAAAGGGATCCTTTGTTACCAGCTCCAGATGCTCCGAGGCGATCTGGTTGGTCACGTCAATGGCGTCCTCCATATTGTCCGCGATGAGGATATATCCGTAATTTTCCAGCGACTGCTCCAGGATCTCCTTTCTGGAAAGCCGCGCCGTAAATTTCTCCACCTGTTCCGCCACCTGTTCTGCCAGCTTTTCGCTGGTGGTGACGAGAATGGCGCTGGCCAGCTGGTCGTGTTCTGCCTGGGACAGCAGGTCGGCGGCCACGTACACGGGATCTGCCGTCTCATCGGCCAGCACCAGGATCTCGCTGGGGCCGGCAATGGAATCGATCCCCACATAGCCGTACACGGCCTTTTTGGCCATGGCCACAAAGATGTTCCCGGGTCCCACGATCTTGTCAACCCGGGGCACGGTTTCCGTACCGTAGGCAAGGGCGGCAATGGCCTGGGCGCCGCCCACCTTGTATATCCGGTCCACGCCCGCTTCCTTCGCGGCCACGAGGGTGGCGGGATATACCCTGCCGTCGGCCATGGGAGGCGTCGTCATGATGATCTCTTCCACGCCGGCCACCCTGGCGGGCAGGATGTTCATGAGCACCGAAGAGGGATATACGGCTTTCCCGCCGGGCACATACACGCCTACCCGTCTGAGAGGCATCACTTTCTGTCCCAGCATAGTGCCCTTCTCCGTGGTGTCGAACCAACTGTACCGCCGCTGTTTTTCATGGTATGCGCGGATGTTTTCCTTTGCTTTGCGGATCACGGACACAAGCTTTTCGTCCACCTGTTCGTAAGCTTCCCGGATCTCGTCTTCTGTCACGAGGAAATTGTCAGGTCCGATGTCCGCCCGGTCGAACTGCATGGTATAGTCAAACAGCGCCTGGTCTTTTTTTTCGCGCACGGTGTCGATGATCTCCTGCACCGTATCCATATAGTTTGTGTAATTGTTGGGGCTCCGCTTCAGCAGATCGTCCAGTATCCCCTGAATAGTATCCTTCGTAAGCCGTATCTGTCTCATCTCTGCTGCTCCTCCTTTTCCATCACTCTGCGGATATCCATGATAAGCCGGGAGATGCGCTCCTGCTCCATCTTCATGCTCACGCGGTTCACTACCATGCGGGCGGACAGCGGACATACCTCTTCCAGCACGACAAGGCCGTTTTCCTTTAGCGTAGTGCCGGTCTCCACGATATCCACGATCACCTCCGCCAGTCCCACAAGGGGCGCCAGCTCAATGGAGCCGTTGAGCTTGATGATCTCCACAGTCTGATGCTTTTTATTGTAAAAATAATCCTTTGCGATGCGGGGATATTTGGTGGCTACCCGTATCTGATCTCTGTGTCGCAGCAGTTCTCCGGCGCTTTCCGGTCCGCAGACGCACATGCGGCATTTGCCGAATCCCAGATCCAGCACCTCATACAGCTTCCGGTCTTCCTCCAGGATGGTGTCCTTTCCCACAATGCCGATGTCCGCGGCGCCGTACTCCACGTAGGTGGGCACATCCGGCCCCTTGGACAGGAAAAACTTCAGTTTCAGATCTTCATTGACAAAGATCAGTTTCCGGGAATCCTTGTCCTCCATCTCCCGGCATGTGATGCCGATCTTCTCAAACAGCTCCAGGGATCGCCGGGCCAGCCGGCCCTTTCCCAGAGCAAATGTAATATATTCCATTGCGATCATGCCTTTCCTGAATTTTAAAGCATGGCGAAACGTTCGTTCCGGTCCACGTAAAGTCCCCGCGCGATCCCGTGGGCATCCATATACGCCCGGTAGCTTCCCAGCGGCACATCTTCTTTTTTGCGCTGCAGGATCACGGGTATTTTTTGTTCTCTCAGGTCCGCCGCCTTTTCCAGGGCCGCTCTCCTACCCTCTGTTTCATAGAGAAGGAGCACTGTTTCACTGACCGTATCCGGCTCCGCGTTCTGCCGGGCAAGAGCGGACATCAGCTGATCCAGCATCACTACCATTCCCACCGCGGCGGCGTGTCGTCCGAAATAATCCAGCAGGTTGTCATATCGCCCGCCCTTTGCCACCGCGGTGCCCTGGCCGTAGGTATATACCTGAAAGATAATACCGGTGTAATACCGATACTTGCTCAGCATGCCAAGGTCAAAGGTGACGTAATCTTCATAGCCGCGGAGCTTCAGCAGTTCATAGAGCTGTTCCAGACGGTCGATGGCCGCAAGAGCTCTGGGGCTGGACGTCCATCCTTTTGCCTCCCGCATCTTCTCAATGGTGCCGAAGGCTTCTGTCAGCCGCAAAAATACCGCGCGGCGGTCCTCTGCCACACAGGCCTCCTCCAGTATCTGGTCGGCGCCGAAATAATTTTTGCTGGAGATCATTTCCCGCAGGTCGAAGGCCACATCGTCGGACAGCCCGGCCTCCTCCACCAGGCCTTTAAAAAAATCCACCTGGCCGATCTCCACCTGAAACTTGGTCAGACCGGACCGGAGCATGCTTTCCACCGCCAGCGCGATGATCTCCCCGTCGGCGTCCACCGTATCGTCTCCGATCATCTCCACGCCCATCTGGGTAGTCTCCTTCAGCCGGCCCCGGTAATCGCCGGATTCGTTGATGAACCCGTTGCCGCTGTAGCAAAAGCGGGCGGGGACCGTCTCATCTTCCACGTACTTGGAATATGCTCTTGCCACGGAAGGCGTAAAATCCGGCCGGAGTACAAGGGTGTTTCCCTCCCGGTCAAAAAATTTGTAAAGGTCTCTGGAAGGGATGGTGCCTACCTCCCTGCTGAAGATATCAAAAAACTCAAAGGTCGGCGTCTGGATATCTTCGTAGCCGCACTCCGCAAAGGCGGTATGTATCTTATCTTCAATGTACAGTTTGTTCCTGCATTCCCGGCCATACACGTCGCGGACGCCCTCCGGGGTGTGAAACATCGGTTTCATGAACAGCTTCCTTTCGCTTTAATGTGATAACGTATTACCACGGCAAATTATATACAAAACAGATTGCCTTGTCAATCCCTATCGTTCAGATCTCTCTGCAGGGCGGGAAGATAGTGAAGGGTGGTTGAGGCGCCTCCTTCGATGAGATAGGCGTCGGTGAGTTCCTCCAGCAGAAAGCTTTTTCTGCCGCCCTGCTCCATGCGGCGCCAGAACCGGAGCAGCGTCCGCAGGGGCACGTACCAGAACTGCTCCATGGCGGCAAAATAGATGATGAGGAACGCTACGCCGCCCTGCGCTTCAAAATCCTCCATGAACGCCACCTGATGGGGATGGACGTTGGCAAGGGGAAAGGTCTTTTTGGCGCACTCCTTCGCGTCAAAGCACACGGGAATGCCCTGTACCGCGCCCAGATAGTCCACCGTACTCTTCTGCTCAAAATAGGCCAGTGTGATATGCCTGGTCTCTTTGTCGATGTTGATGGGCGTAATGGGGGTTGGAACCTTCTGGATCAGCGCAAGCTTCTGTTCCCGGTACCGTTCATTTGTGCGGTTGATCAGCTCCTCCAGGGTAGAGCCCCGAAGCCCTCTTGAATTCCAGGTCGCCAATGTCAGTGTTGTCCTTTCTTTCGGGAAGAAACCCGCGTCTCTTCCGCAAATGCGATCCCTTCACTGCGGCATATCTGCCGGAACTGTCCCGGCAGAGGCGCGGTAAAAGTCTTTCCGAGTATCTCCAGCGGGATCTCCCGCATTCCATTTGCTGTCCGGGGCATGCGGTCCGGAAATTCCATGCGGCAGCAGTGGAGCAGGTGGTGCTTCAGGCCGTATTTTTGCCGGAGGATCCCGTTCCACTGGGCGTCGCCGTATTTGGCGTCTCCCGCAAGGGGATGCCCCTGAGAGGCAAGGTGGGCACGTATCTGATGGGGTTTTCCCGTGAGGAGCCGTACTTCCAGCAGGGTGCAGCCGTCCCCGATCCTAACAGGACGGTAAACGGTTTCGATCCGCTCCCAGTTTCCTTCCGGATCCGGAGCCTCCTTCACGGTCACCTGGTTGGTCTGCCTGTCCTTCTGCAGCCATCCCCCGATATGCTCTGATTCTCTCACGGCGCCTTTTACAAAGCAGAGATAATATTTTCCCAGATCATGGCTCTGAAACAGGGCGGAAAGCCCCTGCAGCCCTTCCATGGTCTTCCCGGCGGTGATGAGGCCGCTGGTGTTCCGGTCCAGCCGGTTGCACACGGCCGGATGAAAGCTCTTCAGCTGCTGTTCTGTCAGCTGCCCGGAATGATAGAGATACCAGGTGATCTGCTCCACAAGGGAAATATCGCTGTCTTTTGCTTTCTGGGAGAGGACTCCCGCGGGCTTGTCCAGGAGAAGCACGTCTTTGTCCTCATAAATAATACGGGGATAGGCTGTTTTTGTCAACGGCCGGTCCGCCTGAAATTTTTCTATGGTCTCATCCGACAGGAACAGACAGATCATGTCGCCGGTGTGTACCGGTTCCTTTCCCGCGGCCTTCTTTCCGTTAAGGGTAATGTTTTTTTTGCGGAGCATTTTGTACAGGAAGCTCCTGGGCGCCAGAGGCAGATATTTCATCAGAAGCTTGTCCAGGCGCTGATCGCGCTCCAGCTCCGTAACAATGTGCTGCTGCATAGATCTCCTCTCTTTTTTCTCACAGCGAAACGGACAGGATGCAGTTTCGTATGGAATCCCGCCGCCGGCGTTCCTTGTCCGTCATGGCCTCTCCATCGGCCAGTTCCTTTACTTTCCCGGCGAACGCGGCCACCGTGGGGAAGATCTGTACGGAAGGATTTGGTACCGACTGCTCCTCCAGCTTCCGGCGGATCGCCTTCTGCGCCGACGGGAGATCCGTGCCGGGCTTCAGGCAGCAGGCGGCGATCCCCTGTCTGTACACAAAAACACATTCCAGAGGATATGTGCGCTCTTTTGTACTGGGGATCAGTTCATAAAGAAAATAGTCCCGGTCGGTATCGGGCAGACTGTTCCGGAGCTTGTCGGCAAGCTCCCGTTCTGTTCCCATCAGCAAAACCTTTTCCCGCAGATACATCACCAGCAGCACCGTCTGTTTTCCCGCGGGCAGGGCGCCCACCACAGCCGCTATGGTAAGAAGATTCAGACGGGTATGCGTGGTGAGCAGTCCCGCGAGGAATACGGCCAGTATGGCGGCGTAGTAAACAATGGTTTTGATCACCTGCAGTTTTTTTTGCCCGGCCAGATAGCCCGGCTGTCCTTTTTTTCTGGTCATCCGATCACAGCTCCGTCTCTTATGCTTTTCGTTTGTGTATGTTCCGGATGGTCTTTTTCCGGGAACCACGTTTTCTTTCGTCTCCGCGGAAATGTTGGTTTCCGTCGCGGGGCGCCGGTTTTGGCACGCTGCTTCTTTCTCGTCCCGGGCCGGATTTTCTCCCGCCGGGACAGATCCCCGGCCGTGGACCGATGAGGCAATCCTCTCCCATGCCGATCAGGTCTTCCCGCCCCGCTTTCACGAGAGCCTCCCGCACAAGGCGGTAATTTTCCGGTCTGGAATACTGCATGAGAGCCCGCTGCATGGCCTTCTCATGGGGATCCTTCGGCACATAGACCGGCTCCATGGTTCGGGGATCCAGGCCGGTGTAATACATACAGGTGGACAATGTGGATGGCGTAGGGTAAAAATCCTGCACCTGTTCCGGCATATGCCCCGTCTTTTTCAGATAAAGGGCCAGCTCTACGGCGTCCTCCAGAGTGGAACCCGGATGGGACGACATGAGATAGGGCACCAGATATTGCTTCCGCCCCAGTCGCCGGTTGGTCTTCTCATATTCACGGGAAAATTGTTCAAACACCCGGTGGGGCGGTTTCCCCATCTTTTCCAGTACCCGGTCTGACACATGCTCCGGCGCCACCTTCAGCTGGCCGCTGATGTGGTACCTGCACAGCTCCTCCAGAAAATCCGTCTTTTTATCCGCCAGGATATAATCGAACCGCAGGCCGGAACGGATAAATACTTTTTTCACCCCCGGCAGGGCCCTGAGCTTTCTGAGAAGAGAAAGATAGTCCCCGTGATCCGCCTCCAGGCTGGGACAGGGCGCGGGAAACAGGCACTGGCGGTGGGTGCACACGCCGCTTTTCAGCTGTTTTTGACAGGCGGGTGCGCGAAAATCCGCCGTAGGACCGCCCACATCGTGGATGTAGCCTTTGAAATCCTCCCGGGCGGTAAGTTTTTTGGCTTCCTCCAGAATGGAATCATGGCTGCGGCTCTGGATGATCCTCCCCTGATGGAAGGTGAGGGCGCAGAAGCTGCAGCCGCCGAAGCATCCCCTGGCGCTCGTAATGCTGAAGCGCACTTCAGAGATAGCCGGCACGCCGCCCTGTTTTTCATAGGAGGGATGACAGGTACCCATATAGGGCAGGCTGTATACATGGTCCATCTCCTCCTGCGTGAGAGGCATGGCCGGGGGATTCTGCACCACATACACCTTGTGGTCGTATTCTTCTATGAGGGGCTTTGCGGTAAAAGGGTCTGTATGCTGGTACTGGGTGTAAAAGCTCTTCGCGTAAGCTTTCTTATCGCTGCTGATCTCCTGGAAGGACGACAGCGTTACGGCGTCATATATGTGTTCTGTGCTCCGCGTCCTGTACACGGTGCCCCGCACATAGGTGATCTCCTCCACGGGGATCCCGGCTTCCAGCGCCTGGGCGATCTCCACCATGGCGTGCTCTCCCATGCCGTACATGAGCAGGTCCGCGCCGCTGTCCAGAAGGATGGAGCGTTTTACCTTGTCGCTCCAGTAGTCGTAGTGACCCATACGCCGGAGACTGGCCTCTATACCGCCGATGATCACCGGCGTATTCTTATACACCCGGCGGATGAGATTGCAGTACACGACAGTGGCGTAGTCCGGACGCAGCCCCGCGACGCCTCCGGGAGAATAATTGTCCATGGACCGTTTCTTTTTTGCTACGGTGTAGTGGTTCACCATGGAATCCATATTGCCGCCGGACACGAGAAACCCGTATCTGGGCTCCCCCAGCACGGTGATGCTTGTTTCCTTTTTCCAGTCGGGCTGGGCAATGATCCCCACAGAGTATCCGGCGTCGTCCAGGATACGGGTGATGATGGCATGTCCGAAGCTGGGATGGTCCACATAGGCATCCCCTGAGATATATACAAAGTCAAGCCGGCCAATGCCTTGTTTGTTCATATCTTCCCTGCTTACAGGTAAAAATCCTCCGGTCACAGAACGGCCGCCTCCTTTTTCTGCTGTGGAAAACCTGTTCAATGCTTCTCAAATGGCCAGCTGAGCGTAATCCGTAATGTACCCGTCCGCCAGGGCAAGGATGCTCTCCCGCTGATGGCCGGAAAAGCTGTCCTCCATGGCGATCACGTCCATACCGGCGTTTTTCCCCGCCAGGATACCGTTGGGGATGTCTTCAAACACCAGGCAGTCCTGCGGTCTGACGCCCAGCTTTTCCGCGGCCAGCAGATAGCCGTCCGGGGCGGGCTTGCCTGCGGCGATGTCTTCTCCTGTCAGGATACAGTCCATATACCGCAGCACCGGATGGCGCTCCAGCACTGCCTGTACAAGGGGAAGGGAGTTGCACGTACAGATCGCCATGGGGATGTTTTTTTCGTGCAGCTTCCGGATAAACGCTTCCGCGCCGGGTTTTAAATGTACCTGATACCGGTATTTTTCATACGCCATGCGGTTCCAGTCATCCATGATCCGCTCCAGGGAACGATCCGGGAAAAAATGGGACTGAAAATACTGTGCCGTCTCCCCGAAGCTCATGCCCTCTATGTCCTTGTGCATGGTCTCCGGCATGGGACCGGGTACGTCCGCCAGATACTCCCTGTCTATATCAATCCACAGGTTCATGGAATCGGTCAGGGTGCCGTCCAGATCGAACAGCACGGCCCGGTATTTTTTTATATCCAATGGTTTGTACATATTGATCCTCTGTATTATGATATTCTTATGTGGTCAGTGCCTTCAGCTGTTCCAGCTCCTCACGGGTCAGGGGGCGGTACTCTCCGGGCTTTAACGCCGGATCAAGGGTAAGAGGCCCCATAGACAGGCGTTTCAGGGCAGTGACATTGGCGCCCAGGGCAAGAAACATCCGCTTTACCTGATGGTAGCGGCCTTCGCAGATGGTCACGATCCATGTGTTCTTCCTGTCCGGCACAGGCTCCAGTCTGGCCGGCATTGTCAGCCGTCCGTCCCCGATATCCAGACCTCTCGTAAACTGCCGGCAGCTCTCGGGCGTCAGTTCTTTATCAATGACCGCTTCGTAGCGTTTTTCCACGTGATGCCTGGGAGACAAAAGATTATGGCTGAGCATTCCGTCGTCTGTGAGGAGCAGCAGGCCTTCCGTATCCAGGTCCAGACGTCCTACAGGAGACAGGCCCCGCCGCAGCTGTTCCGGCAGATATTCCATCACGGTCCTGTGCACATTGTCCCGCACCGCGCAGACACATCCCGCGGGCTTATGGAGCATGATATATTTTTCCAGCAGATCTTCCTCATAGCGGACAGGATCATCCTGCCCGAACAGAACAGCGTCCCGCCGGGGATCGATCTTCCGGCCGCCGTTTTTCTCTACGGTACCGTTGACCTTCACAAGGCCTTTCTTCAGCGCGGTTTTTACCTGGCTGCGGCTTCCGCGTCCGCTGTTCGCCAGATACTTGTCCAGACGTAATTGTGCCATTGGCACACACTTCCTTTCTGTCACAAGCAATCCGCCCGGCGGCCGATCTGAATACTGTCTTCCCTGCTCTGCCACCGCCATCCGGCCAGATATTTATTTTTCAGGATCCCTCTGTTTCCTTTTCCGAACCCGATCGGGTAACCGTCGCAGCAGACAAGGATCCAGCCTTCCTTTTCGTTCTCTGTCTCCAGAGTTTCTCCTTTCAGGTACTTCAGCACGCGCACATCTTCCAGGGACAGATCCAGCGTCTGATCAAACTGTTCTCTACGCAGCGCCATGGCAAGAGCCTGTCCCGGCTCAAACCGTTTGTTTTTCAACATGCCCAGGAACAGACCGCTGCGCAGCAGCCGCAGCCCGTCCAGGGACGGCAGATCCTCCGGCAGCCAGTACACATACTCCCGGAACAGCTCCACATGTCCTCTGGGAAGGGGCAGGCAAACATGCCGCCAGAAATCAGGAAGATCGGTCTTTTCCAGCATTCTTCTGCAGGCGGCGCTCATGCCGTCCTCCAGGGACACGGTATCCCCTGGACCGGCGGAAAGCGTTTCCCCGTCCTTCTGCCAAAGGGCAAGGAAGTGACCTTCCCCGTTCATCCTGTGGGGCCATATGCGGACACAGCGCTGCGTCCGGGCCGTCATGCCCGGCGCGAATCCCCCGTACCCCTCCATGGGGATCAGCCGCATATGCGGGTATTGGTCCATGAACCATTCCATGTTCTCTTCATTTTCCTGGAGCGAGAAGGTACAGGTGGAATACAGCAGCATCCCGCCGGGGCGGAGCATGGCGGCGGCGCATTTCAGGATCTGCCTCTGGATGGGTACAAAATGCGCCGGGCCGTTCTTCTCCCAGCTTTTCATGATGGCGGGATCTTTGCGGAACATCCCTTCTCCGGAGCATGGCGCGTCAATGAGTATCTTATCAAAATAGCCGGGGAAATAGTCCGCCAGCTTTTCCGGCAGCTCCGTTGTCACCAGTACGTTGGGAATGCCGAACAACTCCAGATTTTTGAGCAGTGCCCTGGCTCTTGAGGCGCTGACGTCATTTGCCACCAGTACGCCGGTGCCGTCAAGGCGGGCCCCCAGCTCCGTTGCCTTGCCGCCCGGCGCCGCGCACAGATCCAGCACCCGGTCTCCCGGCGCGATAGGAAGACGGCTGGCCGGGGTCATGGCGCTGGGCTCCTGGAGATAATAAAGTCCGGCATGGTAATAGGGATGTCTTGCGGGACGGAACAATGCCTGATCGTACGTATAGCCGTTTTCCACCCAGGGAAGCCTTTCCACGGGACATACCTTATCTGACAGCATGTCGGTCAGATCTTCCCGGCATCCGCCGAGTTTTCGGCGGTTCAGCCGCAGGCCGCCGAAGCTGCCGCGGTCATAGCTCTGCAAAAAAGCTTCCGCTTCTTCTCCCAGCTGGTCCTTTATTCGGTTCACAAATCCTTCCGGCAGTTTATTCAAAAATGTTTCCTCTCGTTCTCAGTAATAATATCCTTTTTTGCTCGTCTCCAGAGATCGGAGTATGTAATAGGGATTGACGCTGATCTCCCTGCCCGTGTCGTCGTTGAGGTAGATCCCCACATGGAGATGCACGGGAAACAGGCCCGAGGTCCCTTCTGTCTCACTGTATCCCGTACTGCCCATTTTCCCCAGCAGATCTCCGGCGGACACTCTGTCCCCCGGCTGGAAATCCTCGCTGTAGCTGCTCAGATGGGCATAGTAAAAATAACCTCCATGGTCGCCGCGGATGCCGATGCGGTATCCGCCCAGCTTCAGCCAGCCCACCTTTTCCACCACGCCGTCCGTCATGCTGATCACAGGATAATACTCCTGCTGGTCTACGGAAGCCATCACGTCCGTTCCCTCATGTCCCCGCTCTCCTCCGTAGGTCCGCTCATTCATCCATGAATTCTCATAAGATACGGTGGCTTTTTCATTTGCCAGAGCAAGAGGAACAGGAAAATATTTTACGTCCGCCCATACGGCTGCCATGGCATTTTCAATGGGAGCCATCTCAGGGGAGATCTTATCTGCCAGAACGCCATAGCGCTCCGGCACCCAGTTCCCCTCTACCGCCTCTTTTGTCACCTGTCCGCGGCTTTCCACAAGGGCAACCGCCAGCAGGGACCACAGGGGGATACCGGTTTCCCGGCTGTTTTCCTTCAGGATGGACAGCGCTTCTTCCTGTACTTCCATGGCCCGGAAACCGGCGTCGTCCGGCTGCCATTCCCGGTAAACATTGTACGTCAGGTGCCTGTTGATGAGCAGGACACAGGTGAGAAAAACGGCGGCCGCCAGAAATATAAGAAGGATGAGGCATTTTCCTTCCGGCAGAGATCGGCGCGCCTCTTCTTTTTGGTTCATACACATCGATCCATTCTTTGTGCATTATATTTATTATATGAAAAAAAGAACGGTTTCGCAACCGTATATTTGCCAGAATCGGTTTTACACCATTTTCAATCCATGCTATAATGAGAACAGTCCCTGCATTCCGGGCCGCGCGGGGCCGGTACAGGATCAGATTTTAAAACGGAGGAAAGATATGATAAAGATCGGAAGCCACGTATCCATGAACGGCAGTATGATGATGGTCAATTCCGTAAAGGAAGCCCTCTCCTACGATGCCGATACCTTTATGCTCTACACCGGAGCGCCCCAGAACACCCGCCGGAAACCCATAGAGGAGCTGCACATCGCCGAGGCCTGGCAGCTGATGCGGGAAAACGGCATGGAGGAATTTTACGTCCACGCCCCCTACATCATCAATCTGGCCAATACGGTAAAACCCGAGACCTTTGATATGGGCGTGGAATTTCTGCAGAAGGAGCTGGAGCGCACGGAAGCCATGGGCAGCAGTATTCTGATCCTCCATCCCGGTTCCCATGTGGGAGAAGGG
>CANQHX010000008.1 GCA_947623905.1 uncultured Lachnospiraceae bacterium | reverse complement strand
GCCTGGATCATAGAATGTCCATCCAGGACATAATGAATTACCTTTAATTTTAATTCTTCTGAATACTTTAATTTTGGCATGAAAAGACCCCTTTCGTTAGATTTTTTGTCTAACAAAAGGGATTCACTTCAGTCCTGGTAAGATAAGGCGCTACCTTTTGTAGTGTACTATCAGCCGGCGGCTAGGCCATATCTAGCTTTCGGCTCTCTTGTTAAGCATATTATATGCCATGTGCAGGAATTTTGCAACTATGTTTTTAAACGCGATCCACGCGCTCGCACTACTTGCGCAACGGAACCGCCGGAAACAAGCCTGAACAGCAACAAAAAAAGTACCGTAAAAACGGTACTTTTTTAGTCGGCGCGACAGGATTTGAACCTGCGGCCTCAGCGTCCCGAACGCTGCGCTCTACCAAACTGAGCCACGCGCCGATATGAAAAAAGCACCGACCCCAAAGTTCATACGCCTTCAAAATCAGTGCTTTCAGTGCACCTCCAGGGGCTCGAACCCTGCACACCCTGATTAAGAGTCAGGTGCTCTACCAAATGAGCTAGAGGTGCAAACACGTCAACTCCTTAACGCAAGAGGAATTATAGCCCATCCCCTATGAAAAAGCAAGCATTTTTTCGCACTTTTTTCAATTTTTTAGCATTTTCTCCTTCAGGGTCTCCGGACGCACCGCGCCTACTACCGTCTCCACAGGCTGTCCGTCTTTGAAGATCACCATAGTGGGAACCGCCTGGATCCGGTATTTCTGTGCCAGCTCCATATTCTCGTCAATGTCCACTTTTACAATGGCATAGCCCTCCGGCAACTCCTCCGAAAGCCTGTCCAGCACAGGAGCCATCATCTTGCAGGGACCGCACCATGTGGCAAAAAAATCTACCAGCGTCACATTGCTTCCCTTCAATACTTCTTTCTCAAATCCATCCGCGTTCAGTACCTTAACCATGTGTTCCTCCTTCCGGCCGTTGGCCTCTGCGTTTTCCTTCTTTTCCCGCCGAAGCCCCGCGCCCGGGGGTTCGCTTCGGCGGCAGTTCTTATCGTTTTTTCCGAAATCTCTTTTTGGGCCTGGCGCATCCGCAGGCCTCGTCCTTCTTTTTGCAGTCCTTATTCAGATACTCCGCCGCCTCCAGAAAACTTTTGCGCAGACAGCAGATCGTATCCACAGCCTTGGGGTGGCAGCTGCACCAACACTCTATCTTGTGGCGAAAGGATTTCATATCCATCACCTGCATGCGCTCTCCTTACAGTATATGCCCCGCCGGTGATTTTTTATACCCGCACGGAAGATAACGCGGCCCCAGCGCGCGGGCGGGGCCGCACTATCTTCCGCGCTTTATACAAGATCCGGGCGGACGGCAATATACATGCAGATAGGATTGCCCATGGCAGAAAACTTTTCCTCATATTCCGTCATCACATTATCCACCATCTTTTCCGGGTCCCCGTGGAGATCCTCTGTGCAGTATTCCGTCCGCCAGCCCCGTTCCGCCAGCTCTTCCAGGGAGAAGGCAAACAGCGGCTTATTGTCCGTCTTAAACTGCACCCGCCCGCCCGGCTTTAATATCTGCAGGTACCGGTCCAGAAACTGCCGGGAGGTAAGCCGCCGCTTGGCGTGGCGGTCCTTTGGCCACGGATCGGAAAAATTCAGATAGACGCCGTCTGCCTCTCCCGGCGCGAACACCTCCGGCAGCTCCCTGGCGTCCATACGGAGGAACCATACGTTGTCCAGCTCCTCCATGGTTTCCCGGCGCTGCAGAGCCCGCAGCAGCACGCTGTCGTACATCTCGATGCCCACAAAATTGTGCCGGGGATATCTGCGTGCCATCTCCAGGATAAATTTCCCTTTTCCCATGCCCACTTCTATAAAAAGGGGCTGTTTTGCGGGAAATACCTGCTGCCAGTTTCCTTTCAGTTTCTCCGGCTCCTGCTGCACATACCCGCTGCTTTCTACCGCTTCTCTCGCCCCTCTTACATTGCGCAGTCTCATATAAAATATCCTTTCCGGTCTTTTTGCGGCGGCAAAACACAAAATTTCTGCCGCCGGATCTGTCTGTATCATATCATATTATAAAAAAATATGCAAAAAATAACAAAGAATACCAAGAATGCGAGGATATTTTTTGTACATTTTCTATGGAATTTTCCAATTAAAAGGAATATGATAAGGGTGTTTATTGGTAACGATTCAGTGCCTTTACTGATACATTATTTATCAGGAGATGTGTGTATATGGACACCGTTTTGGAAAAACTGTCGGAGATCGAGGCTGCCGCCTCCATGATCATGGAAAGCGCCGACAACCAGATCCGTTTCTACTCGGAACAGCTGGAGGAAAACATTAAAAAATACGACCGTCAGGTAGATAAGACCAACCAGGAAAAGCTGGAGGAACTGAAAACACGGCTTTCCGAGGAAGCGCGGAAGAAAATGGAAAAAATGGAGGCCGACACCCGGGCCCACCTGTCCCATATGGAGCAGGCCTTTGCGGAAAAACAGGATCAGCTGGCCGACGCCATATTTGACCAGCTTATTGGGAAGACTGTTTAAAAGCTCCGTTTCTCCATTTTATAAGGAAGTGATGTTTTGAGTCTTTTGTCCTACAGCGGCCTGTCCACCAAGCTGCGGGCCATGACGGCCCGGCTCCTCAGCGATGAACAGTTCCGTCATATCGCGGAAATGCCTACCGTGGCCGACGCCGCGGCATATTTGAAATCTACCCCTACCTACGGGCCCTGTTTCCCCGCCTCGGAGGAGCATCTGCTCCACCGCAGCGACATTGAGCGGATCTTATACAACAGCGTATACGAAGACATGCGGAAGATATACCGCTTTTCCAACAGCAGGCAGCGGAGCTGTCTTGCCCCCTATCTGCAGATGTTTGAGGTGGATTTTCTCAAGCGCTGCCTCAACTGTATTTTCGACCATCGGGATGTGGACGTGGATCTGCCGGTAATGCGGGAGCTGTTTGTACGCCATTCCTGTCTTGACCTGGAACGGCTGGCCGCAGCCTCCACCATTGACGAATTTGTCAGTGCTCTTTCCGGCACGCCCTATCACGACGCGTTCCTGCGCCTTGTCAACACGCCCCGGCCCGTACTGTTCGACTATGAGATCGCCCTGGATATCTTCCACTTTACCACTCTGTGGAAGGAGCGTACCGGCATCGCGGACGGCAATGACCTGACGCAGCTGACCCGTATCTACGGCAGCAAATTCGACCTGCTGAACATTCAGTGGATCAAGCGTTCCAAGCAGTATTACCGCCTGACTCCCGCCCAGATCCGGTCCTTCCTGATCCCGGTGCGGTACAAGCTGAAAAAAGAAGATATTCTGGCCATGACCGAGGCGGAGGATATGGCGGGACTGGCCGCCGCCATCCACAACACCTACTACGGCGCGCATTTTGAGGAGCTGACGCCGGAAACGCTGGAGATCACCTACATCTCCATTATGAAAAGCATCCTGTCCAGATCTGCCAAGGCAAATCCTTACAGTCTGGCTGTTATATTCAATTATTTTTATCAGAAACGCCATGAGGTAACACGGCTGATCATCGCTCTGGAATGCGTGCGCTACGGCATGGATCCGGAGCAGACCATGCGCCGCATTGCAACAAATTAGCATGGAGGTACAGATGACGTGATAGAAAAAATGAAATTCCTGAGCATCACCGGCCCGAAGGCAGATATTGACCGGGTGGTGGAAACCTATCTCTCCAAGTATGAGATTCATCTGGAACACACCATCGAACAGCTCCAGACGGTAAAAAATCTGACGCCTTACCTGCAGATCAACCCTTACCGGGAACATCTGAACAAGCTGTCCGAGCTCATCGCCCTGCTGGAAAAGAACGGCGGGCTTCCCGACACGGAACCCCTTCCCCACATGACGGCAGAAGAACTGACGGCCCTGGCGGAACAGCTCTCCAAGCAGATCGATCAGATGTCGGAACAGCGGGAAGCACTGCGCGCAAAGCGCAAGGCACTGGTGGACGACCGGAACGCCCTGTATCCGTTCCGCTCCCTTCAGCTGGACCTGGGGGAGATGGAAAAGTACCAGTTTATCAAATACCGGTTCGGCCGCATCGCCCGGGAATATTTCCCCAACTTTAAGGAGCTCATCTACAACAACGCGGACTCTTACTTTTTCCCGTGCCTGCAGGACGACCACTACGTGTGGGGCGTGTACTTCTGTCCCCGGACCATGGAGGCAAAGACAGAGGCCATGTACACCTCCCTTCACTTCGAACAGGTGTCCATGCCGGAGCACCTCACCGGCACGCCGGAGGACGCTTACCGCAGCCTGGAGCAGCAGACCCGTTCCATGCGGGAGGAAACCCAGGCGATGAAGGAACAGATCATCCGGATCTTAAAGGACCATGCTTCTGAGCTGGTTGCCGCCCGGAAGACGCTGGAGGAAGCGTCCCAGGTATTCGACGTGCGGAAGCTGGCCGCCTGTACCAAGGAAGAACACGAGACGTTCTATATCCTGTGCGGCTGGATGAGCTGCCGGGACGCGGAAAAGCTCCAGAAGGACATTGAGAACGATCCTCAGGTATTCTGCTTCATCAACGATGACAGCGAAGCCCTGTCCAAGCCGCCTACAAAGCTGAAAAATCCCAGGATCTTCCGGCCTTTTGAAATGTTTGTCCGCATGTACGGACTGCCCGCCTACAATGAGATCGACCCCACCCTCTTCGTGGCCCTCACCTACGCCTTTATCTTCGGCGTCATGTTCGGCGACGCAGGACAGGGCGTGCTCCTCTGTATCGGCGGTTTCCTCCTGTATAAGTTCAAAAAAATGGATCTGGCCGCCATCATAGGCACTGCCGGCATCTTTTCCACCATCTTCGGCCTGCTCTTCGGCAGCGTGTTCGGCTTTGAGGATATCCTGCCGGCGCTGTGGCTGCGCCCGGTGGAGGCCATGTCCCGGCTGCCTTTTGTGGGAAGCCTCAATACGGTGTTCGTGGTAGCCATCGTGTTCGGCATGTTCCTCATCATGGTGACCATGGTGTTCCACATCTGCAACGCGGTAAAAGCGCACCAGACGGAAGGCATCTGGTTTGACCAGAACGCCGTGGCGGGCCTTGTGTTCTACGCCGCCGTGGTGGTGTGCATCTTCCTGTTCATGACGGGCCATTCCCTCCCGGCAGGCATTGTCCTGGCGGTGATGTTCGGCGTCCCGCTGCTGGTGATCTTTTTCAAGGAGCCCCTGACGGCACTTGTGGAAAAGCACGCGAAGATCATGCCGGAGCAGAAGGGCATGTTCTTTGTGCAGGGCTTTTTCGAGATGTTCGAGGTGCTGCTCAGCTACTTCTCCAACACGCTGTCCTTTGTGCGTATCGGCGCTTACGCCGTGAGCCACGGGGCCATGATGGAGGTGGTGCTCATGCTGGCCGGCGCCGAGTCCGGCAGTCCCAACTGGGCGGTGATCGTCTTCGGCAACCTGTTCGTCATGCTGCTGGAAGGCCTCATCGTAGGCATCCAGGTACTCCGTCTGGAATATTATGAAATGTTCAGCCGGTTTTACAGCGGCACGGGCCGGGAATTCCATCCCTTTATGAAGAAAGCAAAGCAATAACTTTTTACAATATATTAAGGAGGTCCTATTATGACTACTTTGGTACAAATCACTCTGGTGATCGCTCTTGTTCTGAGCATCATCCTCCCTTTCGGCGTATATCTCATCGGAGAGAAAAACCGGGGACGTTTTAAGACAGCTCTTGGCGTCAACTGCTTTTTCTTCTTCGGCACCTTTCTCATCGCCACGGTGATCATGATCACCGGCAGCATGGACGCGCTGGCTGACACAGCGGCAGCCGGAGGCGACGGATTTGCCACCGGCCTGGGCTACATCGCGGCCGCCCTTGCCACCGGCCTTTCCTGTATCGGCGGCGGTATCGCAGTGGCCAGCGCTGCAAGCTCCGCTCTGGGCGCCATCAGCGAGGATTCCAGTATCCTGGGTAAATCCCTGATCTTCGTCGGCCTTGCGGAAGGCGTGGCCCTGTACGGACTGATCATCTCCTTCATGATCATCGGTAAGCTGTAATGAGGATGTTTCTCATCAGCGACAACGTGGACACCCAGACGGGCATGCGGCTGGCCGGCGTAGACGGCGTGGTGGTCCACACGGAAGAAGAGCTGAAAAACGCGCTGGATGCGGCCATCGCGGATACCCGCAACGATATCCTCCTGCTGACGGAAAAATTCGGCAAGGATTATACGGAGCTGGTAAACGGCGTAAAAGCCCGGACCTTGCGCCCTCTGATCATCGACATACCGGACCGCCACGGCACCGGCCGGTCCCCCAACTTTATCACAGACTATGTCAATCAGTCCATCGGGCTGAAATTATAACAGACGGCTGCAGGATCTGCCCTTTGCCGTATAAAATTGCAGACAAATAAGAAGGTGAACCGTTTTGACAACTGACGAAAAACTGCGGAATTTTTATGAATCCTCCCTCCAGAGCGCCCGGGACGAGGCCCAGCGCCTCATGGAGGAAAAAGAAGCCGCCATGGACAAACTGCTTCAGGAGCACAAGGAGCAGAAGGACCGCCAGGCGGCGGAAGAGCTGAGCGCGGAAGAAAAAAACATCGTGCGGGAAAACAATAAAGAAGTTTCCGCCAAGATACTGGAGATCAAAAAACAGTATTCCGAGACGAGGGACCGTCTGATATGCCAGCTGTTTTCCCTGGTGGAAGAGAAGCTGCGCCAGTACCGGCAGACCGGCGACTACGGCGATCTGCTCGTAAAGCAGATCCGGGACGCGCAGGCCTTTGCGGGGGACGACCCGGTATCCATATTTGTGGACCCTTCCGACGAGCTTCTGATCCCGGTGCTGAAAACCACCACAAACGCCCAGATCTCCGTTTCGGACGTATCTCTGCTGGGAGGCATCCGGGCCGAGATTCCTTCCAGGAACATACTGATCGACAATTCTTTCTGCAAACAGCTGGAGGATCTGAAGGAAAACTTTTCCCTCGGTCCCGACATTGACGGAGGAATGTCCATATGAAAAAAACAGGAATCATCTATGGAGTCAACGGGCCTGTGATCTACTTAAAGGGCAACACCGGCTTTAAGATGGGAGAAATGGTCCACGTGGGCGAGGAGCATCTGGTAGGTGAAGTCATCGCCCTCACAAACGATATGACCACCATCCAGGTGTTTGAGGAGACTACCGGGCTGAAGCCCGGCGCCGTGGTGGAAGCTACGGGAGACGCCATTTCCGTCACCCTGGGCCCCGGCATCCTCACCAACATCTTTGACGGCATCCAGCGCCCCTTAAACGAGATCGCGAAGTCTTCCGGAAAATATATCAACCGGGGCGTTTCCGTAGATTCTCTCAATACAGAAAAAAAGTGGGATGTGACCATGAAGGTGTCCGTAGGCGATACCGTCACCGGCGGCACCGTATTTGCCGAGACACAGGAGACCCGCTCCATCGTCCACAAGTCCATGATCCCGCCCCACATTTCCGGCACGGTGACAAAAGCCGTCTCCGACGGCGCTTACACGGTGACGGAGCCCCTGGTGACCGTGACGGACGCTGCGGGGACAGAGCATGAAATAGCCCTGAGCCAGAAATGGCCCATCCGGATCCCCCGGCCCAGCGCGAGCCGGCATCCTTCCACGGAGCCCCTTGTGACGGGACAGCGGATACTGGACACCATGTTTCCCATCGCCAAGGGCGGCACCGCGGCAGTGCCCGGCGGCTTCGGCACGGGAAAGACCATGACCCAGCATCAGATCGCGAAATGGTCCAACGCGGACATTATCATATACATCGGCTGCGGCGAGCGGGGCAACGAGATGACCCAGGTGCTGGAGGAATTCCAGGAGCTGACGGACCCCAAAACGGGCAATCCCCTTATGGACCGCACCTCCCTCATCGCCAATACATCCAACATGCCCGTGGCCGCCCGTGAGGCTTCCATCTACACCGGCCTCACCCTGGCGGAATACTACCGCGACATGGGCTATGACGTAGCCATCATGGCAGATTCTACCTCCCGCTGGGCGGAGGCTCTGCGAGAGCTGTCCGGCCGTCTGGAGGAGATGCCCGCGGAGGAAGGCTTCCCCGCCTATCTGGCATCCCGGCTGTCCGCCTTTTATGAGCGGGCCGGCATGGTGACCAACTTAAACGGCACGGAAGGATCCGTGTCCATCATCGGCGCCGTTTCCCCTCAGGGCGGCGACTTTTCCGAGCCGGTGACCCAGAACACAAAGCGTTTTGTGCGCTGCTTCTGGGGGCTGGACAAATCCCTGGCTTACGCCCGGCATTTCCCCGCCATCCACTGGATCACCAGCTACAGCGAGTATCTGTCGGACCTGATGCCCTGGTACGCCGCCAACGTGGACAAAAAATTTGTGGCGTACCGCAACCAGATCATGGGACTGCTGAACCAGGAGAGCTCCCTCAATGAGATCGTAAAGCTCATCGGCAGCGACGTGCTCCCCGACGACCAGAAGCTGATCCTGGAGATCGCCCGGGTCATCCGTCTGGGCTTCCTCCAGCAGAACGCTTTTCACCCGGAGGACACCTGCGTGCCCCTTTCCAAGCAGTTTCAGATGATGGAGATCATCCTCTATCTGTACAAAAAGTCCAAGGCCCTCATCGCCATGGGACATCCCATGTCCGTGCTGAAGGCGGACAATATATTTGAAAAGATCATTGCCATCAAATACGACGTGCCCAACGACAAGCCGGAGATGTTTGAAAGCTATCGGAAGGCCGTGGACGATTTTTATGACAATGTGCTGAAGAAAAATCAGTAAAGGAGGGGTTTTGATGTCTATTGAATATTTAGGTTTGAGCGCCATCAACGGCCCTCTTGTGGTGCTGGAGGGAGTGCAGGACGCTTCCTATGAAGAGATCGTGGAATTTACCGTGGATGACAACGTGAAAAGACTGGGCCGGATCGTGGAGATCTACGAGGACCGGGCTGTGATCCAGGTGTTCGAAGGTTCGGAAAACATGTCTCTTGTCAACACCCACACCCAGCTCACCGGCCATCCCATGGAGCTGGCCCTGTCGGAGGACATTCTGGGCCGCACCTTTGACGGCATCGGACAGCCCATCGACGGACTGGGCCCCATCGTGCCGGAAAAGCGGCTAAACATCAACGGCCTGCCCCTGAATCCGGTATCCAGAAAGTATCCCAGAAACTACATCCGCACCGGTATTTCCGCCATCGACGGACTTACCACCCTGATCCGGGGCCAGAAGCTGCCCATCTTTTCCGGCAACGGCCTGCCCCACGACCAGCTGGCGGCACAGATCGTACAGCAGGCGTCCTTAAGCGACGGCAGCGATGAGAAGTTTGCCATCGTGTTCGCGGCCATGGGCGTCAAATACGATGTGGCAGAATATTTCCGCCGCACCTTTGAAGAGAGCGGCGTGTCGGACCATGTGGTCATGTTCCTGAATCTGGCCAACGACCCGGTAGTGGAACGTCTCATCACCCCCAAGGTGGCGCTTACCGCCGCGGAATATCTGGCGTTTGAGAAGGATATGCACATCCTGGTGATCATGACAGACATCACGTCCTTCTGTGAGGCCATGCGGGAGGTGTCCTCCTCCAAAGGCGAGATTCCTTCCCGAAAGGGCTATCCCGGCTATCTGTACTCGGAGCTGGCCACCCTGTATGAGCGGGCGGGCATCGTCCACGGCAGCAAGGGTTCCGTGACCCAGATCCCCATCCTCACCATGCCCAACGACGACATTACCCATCCCATCCCGGATCTGACCGGATACATCACGGAAGGACAGATCGTGCTGGACCGTCAGCTGCACGGCCAGAGCATCTATCCCCCCATCAGCGTGCTGCCCTCCCTGTCCCGTCTCATGAAGGACGGCATCGGTGAAGGCTACACAAGGGCGGATCATCAGGATGTGGCCAACCAGCTGTTTTCCTGCTACGCCAAGGTGGGTGACGCCAGAGCCCTGGCCTCGGTCATCGGCGAGGATGAGCTGTCCCCCATCGATAAAAAATATCTTGTGTTCGGCAACGCCTTTGAAAAGCGATTCGTGGGACAGGGCATGCTGGAAAACCGCTCCATAGAAGAAACCCTCGATATCGGCTGGCAGCTTCTGGGCATTCTGCCCAGGGAGGAGCTGGACCGTATCGACACGAAGATACTGGACCAATATTATCAGGAAACCACCGTGGATCTTGTACAGGAAGCCCTGGAGGACGCAACGGACATGTAAGGAGGCGAGGGCGTGGATCCCAATTCATTTCCTACAAAAGGCAATCTCATGCTGGCAAAGAATTCCCTTGCCCTGGCAAACATGGGATTTGACCTGATGGACAAAAAGCGGAACATCCTCATCCGGGAGCTGATGGATCTCATCGACCAGGCCAAGGATATCCAGTCCCAGATCGACACCACCTTCCGGGAGGCGTACAGGCGGCTGCAGCTGGCCAATATCGAGCTGGGCATCAACTACGTGCGCACCATCTCCTACACGGTCCCCATAGAGGAATCCATCCGGGTAAAGACCCGCAGCATCATGGGCACGGAGATCCCCCTTGTGGAGATGGACCCGGTCTCCAACAGCCCCACCTACGCGTTTTACAGCACGAGAGAGTCTCTGGACGCCGCAAAGGAAGCCTTTGAGAAGGTAAAGGAGCTGGTGGTGCGGCTTACCTCCGTGGAGTGCTCCGCCTACCGGCTGGCAGCCAACATTAAAAAGACCCAGAAGCGGGCCAACGCCCTGAAAAATATTACCATTCCCCGGTACACCCAGCTGGCAAAGGACATCGGAGACGCCCTGGAGGAAAAGGACCGGGAGGAATTTACCCGTCTGAAGGTCATCAAGCGTCAGAAGCAGACAAAAGCGCAGACTTAAAAAAGTGTCGCCGGTTGGCGACACTTTTTTTGCGTTCTTTTTATTTTTCCGTGTTGTAATCCTTTACGATGGTCTCCAGCTCCGTGAGGAGGGAATCCACTCTGCCGTAGAAGGCGTCCGGATTGGCGGGGTTGTCCAGCTCCATGGAAATACCGTTGAGCATGTCCACCAGAGCGCCGATGCGCTTTTTGCCGGAATTGTCCTGATAGAGCACCCGGCGGCTGCGCTCATTCTCCTCTGCCGTGAGCTTCTTGAACACGGTGGTCACATTGGACTTCTCGCCGATGTAGCGGTAGGTGATGGACGGCGAAGCGTGGTTGAACAGCTTCTGGAGATAATAGATATCTCCCGTCTCCTGATAATATTTCCAGGCAAAGGTCTTGCGCATGGTCTGGGCGCCGATGGAATTGAGCCCCACCTGACGGCCTACGCTGCGGAATACCCGGTACGCCTGCTCTCTGGACAAAGGCGTGTCGGAATTTTTATAGCCAATGATCAGATACGCGTTGGGATCTTTGTCCTTCGTATAGTTGGCAATGATCTTCTGCAGTTCGGGAGATATCTTGAACGTCGTCTTGATACTCTTTGTGCCGATCTTTACCGTCAATTCCTTTTTGCCCGCGATATCCTTGTTTTTCAGCTTCAGTATCTCCTGGAGCTGCATGCCGGTACCTACGCCGATCTCGAACATGATGTAATATTTTTCATCCGTCTCTCTCAGCTTCTCCCGAAACGCATTCAGCGTTTTCTCATCCTTAATCGGTGCTACCCAATTCATATCTTCCCTCTCATTCCGCCGCTGCGCGGCATTTTATCGTATTGTCCCATTTAAATGGTTCCGCAGTTATCATAACACAAAGTGTAAGCACCGTCTATAATTAAAAAGACTTTTTTTCAGGTAAATTGTGAAATATCAATATGTAACCATGATAACCGGCTCAGTCCGCAACATCCCTGCACGCTTGCAAAAAGCGGATCACCTGCTCCGGGGCCACATTTCCGTCGATGCCCACGCAGGAGATACTGCATCCCGCAGGAGCCTTTCCTGCCTCATACAGCGCCTTTACTTCCGCCCGGATCTCCTCCTCCGAGGCTTCCGACAGCCTTGCGGGGGAATAGCGCAGGTTCAGCCATATGTCCGGAAGCGCCTTCCGCACTGCCGCCACATCAGAGCCGGCTCCCACCTCCGCAAAGGTAAGGCCTTTCAGTTTGGCGTATCCTTCCACCACATGCTCCATGGTCTGTCCGCAGTGATGGACGCCGAAGCTGCCGAACGCGTCCGCCAGCTTCTGGTCACAGGGCAGCAGGAACTCTTCGTACAACTCCTGTGAGATCATCTCCACGGAGCAGTTGGACGTGAGATAGCAGTCCGGCACCGTCTGGCGCACAATGGCCGTAACGCCGCCGGAAACATCGTCAGACAATTCCTTCATCCGCTTGCCGAATGTAATGGTCATGTCCGTCAGCTGCCCCAGCACCCGCTCCACTTCCTCCGGCGCGGTGTAATAGCAGACCATCAGCTCCTGTCCCATCAGGTCCATGGCCAGGTTCTGGATGCCCATAAGGTTGATGTAGGTCTCCACGTGCCCGTAATGCTCCTGCAGGTACGCGATCTGCTCTTCCATGTTCTTCCAGAGGGGATGGGCCGTGGGATCGGGCACTTCATAGTCTTCTATGGAATCCTCATCCAATTCTTTGCAGATCACCTGGGGAGAATTGTCCGCCTGATACACGATATCGCATCCGGCAAAAGCGGACAGCAGATAACCTGCCGCCAGAAGGTCCGTGCCCAGAAGGGGCCTCTTCTGCGGCTTATCTTCCCCGATGCCGTAGGCGCCGAAATGGTCATACAGCGTCTGGCGCATCTTCACGTCGCACTCCATGCGGTATTCCGGGTCTTCAAAAAACTGTTCCGTAAAATCCACCCCGGCGTATTTATGCCACCAGCTGGGATGAAAGGTAATGTCGTATTTCATATCCGTTCCTCTTTTCTCTTACAGCTGATGCAGCATGTCATACAGCCTTGCCTGGTCTGCCGGATCTTCACAGTAGGTCACGGCGATCATCCTGCCGGTGCCCTTCTGATACAGCTTCCGGAAAGCTTCAAAGCTGTCCTCCACACTGCCCACTGCCCGGGCGTTCAAGATCGGCCCGTTGCCCACAAATTCCTTTCCGAATATGTCCGGATCATTGGCGTCGGGATCTGTCTCCAGGGTGAACGCCCCGTCGGCGCAGGTCAGTCCCTTCATGCCCAGCACCATGGGGATCTTTCCGCTCCAGTTGCCGCAGGAATGATACACCGTGCCGCCGAACGCGGCGCCGATCTTCTCGTCCGCCGGCTGGAAGATCTCCGCGTAATCCTCTGATTTCAGCATGATGCTGTTGTCGTCGCTCATGCCCACGCCGGTAAACCGCCGGCTGCTGGCAAATCCATGACCGGGGCTTGCAAGGCAGTCGCCGATGAGCGCCTTCTGTTTATTCAGAAATTCGATGAGCAGATCCGCGGTGAGCTGCGCCGCCTGGGCGAGGCTGTCCGGATCGTCATACACCTCATAAAACAGATCGGTAATGGGTATGAGATAAGACAGCATGTTCAGGGGAGACTGTACGTCGCAGAAGGACATGGGCAGTTTTCCCTTTGTCTTTTCCAGAAAATATTCCTCCATGCTGAGGATGTGCTTTCCGATGTCTGTCTCATGGATGGGCTTGAAATCGGCGTTAATGATATCCTCGGCACATTCAAAGGCCGGCGTCACCGAAGGGGCCTGTCCCGGAAGCCACTCGTACTCTCCGCCGAAGCAGGCGGCGATGTAGCCGATGCCGTACCAGGGCTCCAGAAAGTTGGCGATGTCCGCCTTGTAAGCCAGGCTTGTCTCCAGGGCGCCGAGCTGCAGAGCCAGCGACTCTTCCATGCTCCGGCACTTATCGTAAAACACGCCGTCGGCGCGCATCCGCCGGTATACCTGTATGCCCTTGTCTCCCTTAAAAAAGGCTTCATTTCTTTCGTGGAGCGCTGCTTCATATGCCGCGTACCGGTCGAGATCAAACTGTTCGGGCGCTATGGGCGACACAATGGTTCCCTGGGAATCTCTCTTGCTTGTATCAAATGCTGCCATAACCGTTATCCCTTCCTTTCTTTTTTCCAAAACTATCCTGATTATACAATGGCGCTAAAAGAAACACAAGCGATTTTCCTTGTGAAAACGTGAAAAATATGTTACCATGAAAAAAGGATGTTTCCTCTGCAAAGGAGCCGATATGAGACAGATCTACAACAATTTCCGCACATTTTTATCCATCGATTTTGATCGGATCGATATCAATACCATAGACAATTACGAGGGTATGCTCCACAAAAAGACAAACCGTATCCCCGTAAGTATTTCCGCCCGCCACGTGCATCTCACCAGAGAAGCCCTGGATATCCTGTTCGGGGAAGGCTATGAGCTCAACGTGTTCCGGGAACTGTCCCAGCCTGGCCAGTATGCCGCCAAAGAGCAGGTGATGGTAGTGGGCCCTCAGGGGAGATTTGAGCACGTAAGGATCCTGGGTCCCTTGAGGAAGCACAATCAGGTGGAGATCTCCATCACCGACGCCCGCACTCTGGGTGTGGCCCCTCCCGTGCGCAGCTCCGGCGACATTGCCGGAAGCGCGTCCGTGACTCTCATCGGTCCCAGAGGCACTCTCGTGCTGAAGGAGGGCTGCATCGTGTCCGAGCGGCACATCCATATGAGCCCAACCGACGCGGAAAATTACGGGGTAAAGGATCTGGACCGGGTAATGGTAAAGATCCACAATGAAAAAGGCGGCATCCTTGACAACGTGTACATCCGTGTGCGCCCGGATTTCGAGCTGGACATGCACATTGACACAGATGACGCCAACGCGTTTCTCATCCGCAACAGTGACTGGGTAGAACTGGTCAGGACTCTGTAGAAGCTGCCGCCTGTCGTTTCAGGCGGCGTTTTTTTCGTATTTCCTCCTGTTTCTTCTTTATCTTCGCGGCATCCTCTTCCCCTATCAGCTTCAGCGTCTTTACGCCGTAGACCATGCCGTTTTCCGCGGTCTTTAAGCGTATCTTTCCCCGCAGGTATCCGTGGTGCTCGCAGTACGCCTGGCAGATATACAGCCTGCTGCCCGCGGAAAACCACCGGATGCGCTTTCTGGCCGGCTTGCCGCACACATAACATCGGCTGCTGGTGACTTCACGGTCCGCCATCAGTTCTTCCTTCGTGGCAAAGCACCGGGAAATGTACTTGGAATACGTAGGAAATACCGCATAGATCTCATCCTTTTTTGTTTCGGGAGGGATATATGTGTCGATAGAATAATGGCTTTGTATCAGACTGCTCTCCAGATGCTCCAGTACCACCCCCGTATAGCGGGCGTCGTTGAGGGCATTGTGGAAGGATCCTTTCTTCTTCACTCCCATCCGCTCTACCACGTTCTCCAGGCTTCGCCGTGTCTTCCCGTCCTCATAGGCGATGGAATACAGCTTCTGGATGTCGTAAAACACTAGGGGCTTTTCAAATTCCAGCGGAATGTGATAAAACTGCAGGTTCCGCTGCAGCTCCTTTAAGTCTCCCGGTCCCCATGTACAGAACCGGTAGTCGTCTCCGCACCACTCCAGAAACCGCTGCGCCACAACAGGAAAATATTCTCCCTTCTTCTCCAGATCCTTCATGGTCAGGGACACTACCTTTCTGATCTGAAAGTGCAGGGAATGATACACCTGGGGCTTTATGAGGGCGTGAAAGGTATCCACGTATTTTTTTTTGCTGTTGTATTTGATCGCGCCGATCTCAATGATCTCAAACGGGAGCTTTCCGTTCTCCTTCTTTTTTCCCGACGGGCACTGGTTCCATTCCAGATCAAAAACGATATAATCCATAGTATCCTCCCGAAGGATCTTTTTTGTACGCGCACTTTCCTATTGCACAAAAAAACCCGATGAATAATCATCGAGTTTTGAAACGGAGAAGGAGGGATTTGAACCCTCGCGCCGCTATAAACGACCTACACCCTTAGCAGGGGCGCCTCTTCAGCCACTTGAGTACTTCTCCTGAAGCTAAATATTTAAACAAATATGAGCTTTTTACAACGCTTAGTAATTATACATAATATACCCGCGTTTGTCAACGATTATTTACTGCCGCCATTGTTCCTTTTCAGGCGGCGCCATTAAGCGCCAGCTGTTCTTCAATGGCCTGTTCAATTTGTTTTTTTACCATTTCCGCGATCTGGGCAGTGCTCAGATCTCTGTACGCCTCATAGGGGATCGGCTTCAGATACCGGACGTACACGGTCGCCGGGGAGATGGTGTTCGTATCAAAGGGCTTGTAGGAGTCGATAAGAGCCACGGGGAGGATGGGACATTGCGCCTTTACCGCGGCCTTAAAACTGCCGCCCTTCATCTCTCCCATCTTGTTGCCTTCCCTTGACCGGGTGCCCTCCGCGAAGATCAGATAGTTTTTCTTTTCCTGGGACACCCGCCGGGCCACCTCCACAATGACCTTCACAGACTGCTTCACGTCGCTGCGGTCCATGGAAATGGCCTCAAAGGCCACGAACACGGATTTCAGCAGCGGGATCTTCTCCAGTTCCTTCTTCATCACCACGGAAAAGGGGTGGGGGTTGGAATCCAGGATGGCGAGCACGTCGTACATTCCCTGATGATTGGGGTAGATCATATACCCGTCCTCGTCAGGGATGTTTTCCGTGCCGTAAGCCTGTATGGTCACGTTTCCCCCTTTGTTGGCCTTTGACGTGATATACCGCAGCACATTATATTTTTCCAGCGTGGAAGTGCCTTTTTTATACGCCACGATCCACAATCTGACAAGCCCGTAGGGAAAAAAGAAAATATTACGAAATATCATCCAGGCAATGCGTTTCATACAAACCTCTCATTACGCTTCTGTCTCTTCCTGACCGTCGTCCTCCTGGTCTTCCTCTTCGCCTTCCATCACCTTGGCGATGCCGGCTACCGCAACGCCTTCATCCAGATTCATCAGCTTTACGCCTATGGCAGCCCGGCCCAGTCTGGAGATATCCGACACCTTCATGCGGATGATGATGCCTTCTGTCGTGATCATCATGATCTCATCCTCATTCTCCACAGAGAGCACCCCTGCCAGGCGGCCGGTCTTCTGGGAAGTCTTGTAGCAGATCAAACCCTTACCGCCCCGGTTCTGGGGACGGAAGGCGTCCATGTCCGTCCGTTTTCCGATTCCCTTTTCCGCGGCAAACAGCAGGCATTTATCCGGCTCCATGATCTCCATGCCGATGACCATGTCATCCGGCTGCAGTTCAATGCCCTTCACTCCCATGGTACTTCTTCCCATGGGACGCACATTCTTCTCATCAAACAGAATGCTCATGCCGTTGCGGGTGATGAGGAATATCCGGTCATGGCCCGTAGTATATCTTACCTCCATAAGCTCGTCGTCCTCCCGCAGGAGAATGGCCTGGATACCGTTTTTCCTCACATTGGAAAATTCTTCAAAAAGAGTCTTTTTTACGATTCCCTTTCTGGTAGCCATAAACAGATATTTGATCTCTTCTCCGCCGTTTACGGGGATGACTGTTGTGACCTTCTCGTCCGCCTGCAGCTGCAGAAGGTTTACGATGGCAGTGCCTCTTGCCGTGCGGCCTGCCTCCGGTATCTCATACCCTTTTACCTTGTACACTCTTCCCTTGTTGGTAAAGAACAGGATAGAATCATGGGTATTGGTCATAAACAGATGGCGGATATAATCGTTTTCAATGATCTGCATGCCTTTGATGCCCTTGCCACCTCTGTTCTGGCTCTTGAACGTATCCACGGTCATGCGCTTGATATATCCCAGACTCGTCATGGTGATCACGGTATTCTCATTGGGAATAAGATCTTCGTCGGAAAGATCAAATTCATCGTAACCGATCTTCGTGCGGCGCTGGTCCCCATACTTGTCGGCAATCGCGAGGATTTCCTCTTTAATGACGCCCAGCAGCTTCTTTTCATCCGCCAGGATCGACCGCAGATACGTGATCTGCTCCATGAGATCGTTGTATTCCGCCTGGAGCCGGTCCCTCTCCAGTCCGGTGAGCGCCCTAAGCCGCATGTCCACGATTGCCTGGGACTGAGCCTCTGACAGGCCGAACCGTTCCATAAGACGGCTTTTTGCCACATTGACGTTCTCGGAATTGCGGATGATCTGGATCACCTCATCGATGTGGTCCAGGGCGATCATCAGGCCTTCCAGTATATGAGCCCGCTCCTCCGCCTTGTTCAGGTCAAATTTCGTGCGGCGGGTGATCACGTCTTTCTGGTGGTCCAGGTAATACTGCAGCATCTCCAGCAGCGTCATGATCCTGGGCTGGTTGTTCACCAGGGCCAGCATGATCACGCCGAAAGTGTCCTGCAGCTGAGTATGCTTGTACAGCTGATTTAACAGCACATTGGCGTTGACGTCTTTGCGCACCTCGATACAGATGCGCATACCTTCCCGGTTGGATTCGTCTCTTAAGGCGGTAATGCCGTCGATCCGCTTCTGCTTCACCAGATCCGCGATCTTTTCAATGAGACGTGCCTTGTTTACCATGTAGGGAAGCTCTGTGACGATGATGCGGCTCTTGCCGTTGTCCATTGTCTCGATATCGGTGACGGCCCGTACCCGGATCTTTCCCCGGCCGGTGCGGTACGCTTCCTGGATGCCTTTCTTTCCCAGGATGACAGCGCCGGTAGGAAAATCCGGACCCTTGATGATATCCATGATCTCCTCAATGTCCGTCTCCCGGTCGTTCTCCACATAGTTGTCTATGATCTTTACGACTCCGTTGATGGTCTCCCGCAGGTTGTGGGGCGGTATGTTGGTAGCCATGCCCACAGCGATACCGGTGGTGCCGTTTACGAGCAGATTGGGAAAACGGGCGGGCATAACGGTAGGTTCATTTTCCGTTTCTTCAAAGTTGGGCACGAACTCCACCGTGTTTTTGTTGATGTCCGCCATCATCTCCATGGAGATCTTTGACAGTCTGGCTTCCGTATACCGCATGGCGGCGGCGCCATCGCCGTCTACCGAGCCGAAATTGCCGTGACCGTCCACAAGAGGATAGCGGAAGGACCAGTCCTGAGCCATATTTACAAGCGCGCCGTATATAGAGCTGTCGCCGTGGGGATGGAATTTACCCATAGTATCGCCGACGATACGGGCGCATTTACGATGGGGTTTGTCCGGCCCGTTGTTCAGCTCGATCATGGCGTACAGAATACGCCGCTGAACCGGCTTCAGACCGTCCCGCACGTCGGGCAGGGCGCGGCTGGCAATGACGCTCATAGCGTACTCGATAAAGGATTTCTCCATTGTCTTTTTCAGGTCTACGTCGTGGATCCGGTCCAGCGTCTCCTGATCAAATATCTTGTCATCCATATGTTTTATTCCTTTTGCTTATATGTCCAGATTTTCCGCAAATCTGGCGTTTGCCTCGATAAATTCCCGGCGGGGCTCCACCTGATCTCCCATAAGAGTAGTAAACGTAATATCCAGTTCGGAAGCCAGGCTCTCATCATACTGTACTCTGTTTAAGATTCTCTTTTCCGGGTCCATGGTCGTCTCCCACAGCTGCTCCGGATCCATCTCTCCCAGACCTTTGTACCGCTGGATCTTATTGGAATTATCCCGGCCCACTTCATTTAAAATGGCGGCCAGCTCATCGTCATTGTAAGCGTACCACACCTTTTTGTTGCGCTCCAGCTTGTACAGAGGCGGCTGGGCAAGATACACGTATCCTTCCTTGATGAGGTCCGGCATGAACCGGTACAAAAAGGTCAGCAGCAGGTTGCTGATGTGGGCGCCGTCCACGTCGGCATCTGTCATGATGATGATCTTGTGGTAACGAAGCTTGGAAATATCAAAATCATCGTGAATTCCCGTGCCGAAAGCCGTTATCATAGCTCTGATTTCCGCGTTGGCGTATATCTTATCCATGCGGGCCTTTTCCACGTTGAGGATCTTGCCCCGCAGGGGAAGGATAGCCTGGGTAGCCCGGGAACGGGCGGATTTGGCGCTGCCACCGGCAGAATCTCCCTCCACTATAAATATCTCACAGTTGGCGGGGTCTCTGTCGGAACAGTCGGCCAGCTTGCCGGGCAGGGCCATATCCTCCAGGGCAGTCTTCCGCCTGGTCATCTCTCTTGCCTTTCTGGCGGCTTCTCGTGCCCTCTGCGACAAGATGGATTTCTCGCAGATGATCTTTGCTTCTGTAGGATTCTGTTCCAGATAGTAGGTCAGCTGCTCGCTGACCACATTGTCCACCGCCACTCTGGCCTCGCTGTTGCCAAGCTTCTGCTTGGTCTGGCCCTCAAACTGGGGATCTTCGATCTTTACGCTGATCACCGCCGTAAGGCCTTCCCTAATATCGTCGCCGGACAGATTGGGTTCGCTGTCCTTCAGCAGCTTGTTCTTCCTGGCATAATCGTTAATAGTCTTTGTAAGAGCTCTCTTAAAGCCCTCCAGATGCGTGCCGCCATCAGGGGTATTAATATTATTGACAAAGCAGTAGCAGCCCTCATTGTAAGCGTCATTGTGCTGCATGGCGACTTCTACCTGCACATTTTCCCTGCTGCCTTCACAGTAGATCACTTCGCTGTAAAGAGGCGTCTTTCCCTTGTTGAGATATTGTACAAATTCCTTGATGCCTCCTTTGTAATGGAAAGAGGATTTTCTGGGTTCTTCTTCTCTTTCATCGATCAGAACGATCTTCAGATTCTTTGTGAGGAACGCCATCTCCCGCAGGCGGTGCTTCAATGTATCGTAGTTATACACCGTGTCTTCAAAAATGGTGGCGTCAGGCTTGAAGCACACTCTCGTGCCGGTCTTTTCTTTTTCACATTCCCCGATGACCTTGAGGGGATACATAACCTTTCCCCTGCGGTACTCCTGCTGATAAATGCTCCCTTCGTGGAAGATCTCCACGGTGAGCCAGTCCGATAAAGCGTTTACTACAGAAGCGCCCACGCCGTGAAGTCCGCCGGATACCTTGTATCCGCCGCCGCCGAATTTACCGCCGGCGTGAAGAATGGTAAACACCACCTCTACCGCGGGAATGCCCGCTTTGGAATTGATGCCCACGGGAATGCCCCGGCCGTTGTCCGTTACCTGAATGGAATTGTCTTTCTTTATAACTACTTCTATATAATCGCAGCAGCCTGCCAGAGCCTCGTCAACGGAATTGTCCACGATCTCATAGACAAGATGATGGAGACCTCTCTCCGATGTGCTGCCGATATACATGCCGGGACGCTTTCTCACTGCCTCCAGGCCCTCCAGTATCTGTATCTGATCCGCTCCGTATTCTGTACTCATATTTTATTCTTTCCTCATTTCTTCGCTGTTCTTTTCTTCTATCTGTCCGCTTTTTACATAAAAAATCTTGTCGATATGAAACCGGTTCTGCACAAATTCATCCAGCCCCGTGCAGGTGATCAGCGTCTGGACATCATGGATACTTCCGAGAAGACAATTCTGCCTGTGACTGTCCAGTTCCGAGAGAACATCGTCCAGCAGAAGCACCGGCGTGTCATGCATTACTTCTTTTACCATTTTTATTTCCGCCAGCTTCAGAGACAGCGCCGTCGTTCTCTGCTGGCCCTGGGAACCGAATTTTCGGATATCCACGCCGTCAATGACAAAATTCAGGTCGTCTCTGTGAGGGCCGGCGCATGTCATCTTAAATTTCAGATCTCTCTGCCGGTTCTGCTTCAGACTTTCTTCCAGATTTTCTTCTTCTACATTGGGTTCATAATAAATTTCAAGAGATTCTTTTCCGTCTGTCAGTTGACTGTGAATGGGAGCTGCCAGATCGTTCAGTTTTTTCACGTAAGTTTTTCTGGCCTTGATCAGCTCTCTTCCATACCTTACCAGCTGTTCATCCCACACCGATAAAGTATCTTCCATGTCCGGGCGGAAAACAATCTCTTTTAAAAGCATATTCCTCTGGTTGATGACACGATTATACTGAATCAGATGATTCAGATAGATCTTGTCCAGCATTCCCAGTTCCTGATTGACAAATCTCCTTCTCACGGAGGGACCTTCTTTTATCATATTCAGGTCTTCCGGTGAAAAGAAAACCATATATACCGTACCGTACAGTTCGCTGGCTTTCCGAATGGGGATGCCGTTGATGGCGATTCCCTTCGGCTTATTATTTTTAATATGGAGGTCGATACGGTATTCCGCGCTGTTCTTTTCCAGTTGAAGGATCATATGACAGTCGCTTTTTCCGAATCGTATCATTTCCTTGTCCTTACTTCCCTTGTAGGATTTGGAAGTGCCGCCGAAATAAACAGCTTCCAGGAGATTGGTCTTTCCCTGGCCGTTGTCCCCGTAAAAAATATTCGTCTGACTGTCAAAATCCAGATGTATAAATTTGTAATTGCGGAAATTTTTTAATTCAATCCACTTGACGATCATACATTTCCCATACCTGTTTTTTAGAATCTCTTTTATACTATCACTGAATGGTAATCTGCTGACCACCAAATGTAAAGACATCTCCGGTGTGCAGTTTTTTTCCTCTCATGGTGCACACCTCACCGTTGACCAAAACTTCTCCTTCCAGTATGTGTATCTTCGCTTCCACGCCGCTGTCCGCCAGTCCCGCTGCCTTCAGCGCCTGTCCCAGCTTGATATGATCATCCTTCAATTTCAGATATTCCATAAACCGCGCGCCTTTCCCTTTTTCTCTTACCTCACTGCACGGCGCTGAAGTTGACCGGCAGGATCAGATAAATATATTCTTCCTCTTCATTTTTAATGATACAGGGAGCCTTGGGATTCATCATATAAATATCTACCGTTTCATCATCGATGACTCTGAGAGCCTCTATGATAAATTTGGGATTGAACGCGATGGCGATATCTTTTCCTTCTTTTTCGATCTCGATGATCTCATCCATAGCGCCTACCGTAGTATTCATCTTCATTTCCATCTTTTCGTCATCGATATACATGACGATGGGCTTTTTATCTCCTTCTTTTACAAGAAGAGTGGCCCGGTCGATACAATCCAGCATCACCTGCTTATTCACCGTGATCTTAGTCTGGTAATCTCTGGAAACCATCTGTTCTATCTTAAAGTATTCCCCTTCTATGAGCCGAGAAACCACCTTTGTCTGATCAAATTCAAATAAAAGATGATTGGAGGAAAAATAAATATCTACATTCTTTTCCGCGTCTCCTCCCACGATGCGGGTCAGATCGTTCAGTGTTTTTCCGGGTACGATGACCTTTTTATGCTCATAGTTTTCCTTCAGTTCTATCCTTCTGATCGAAATACGGTGTCCGTCCAGAGACACTACTTTAAAGTCATTATCCCGGATCTCAAACAATTCGCCTGTCATCATGGCGTTTGTATCACTGTCTGACACGGAAAAGATCGTCTGCTTGATGATCTCCTTCAAAGAAAACTGAGAAATGGACACTTTTTCTTTTTTATCCACGGAAGGAAGCTGCGGAAATTCATCAATGTTTCTGCTGCCGATGTTGAACTTCGCCTTTTCACATGTGATGATCACCTGATTGTTTTCCGATTGGATCGTGATATCGTTGTCGGGAAGCCTTCTCACGATCTCACTGAATATCCTTGCCTCCACGGCAATGGTCCCTTCTTCTTCGATGGTTCCCTCCACAATAGTCTCAATGCCCAGTTCCATATCATTTGCCATAAACGTAATGGTATCATTTTCACACCGGATGAGGAAGCATTCCAGTATGGGCATGGTAGTTTTATTGGAAACTGCCTTTAAAGCGATGTTCACACCTTTTATCAATTCATTTTTTTTGCAGATGATCTTCATGTGAGGTCCTCCATAATAGAATAATAATTTACTTTAATGTATCCGTAGTATTATTTATAAGGGGCTGTGATTTTGTGAATAATTGATTTTTTGTCCCAAAGCACGGGTTTTTCTCATTGAAAAATGCTGTGAAAACCGACGGGTCGAGTGTGTATAAAGGACATGTTATCCACTACACGGGATTGATCTTCTTTTTGATGATATCAATGGTCTTCTGCAGATTGGCGTCATTCTTGATATCGTTCTTTATCCTTTCGTAACCGTGTATGATCGTTGTGTGATCTTTTTTGTTGAGCATTTTTGCAATGTACTGGTGAGGCGCGTCCGTCATGGTCCTGGAAAGGTACATGATGATCTGCCTGGGCAGGACGATATCCGCGTTTCTCCTGGAAGACCGGATGCTTTCCGTATCTATGTTATAGTGTTCACAGACAACCTGAAGAATCAGTTCGGGAGTGACTTTTCTGGGCGCGTCGGGGAAGATGATGGATTTCAGTTCCCGCTCGGCGATCTCCAGAGTGATGGCGCCGTTGCCGAGATTCTGGAAGGCAATGAGCTTGTTCAGCGCTCCTTCCAGCTCTCTGATGTTGGATTTCAGATTGTCGGCGATGTACTCCAGCACTCTTCTGTCTATGTTGTAGCCTTCCTGCTCCGCCTTGTTTTCCAGAATGGCCATGCGGGTCTCATAGTCGGGAGAATCAATCTCCGCGATAAGACCCATCTCAAAACGGGTGCGGAACCGTTCCTCCAGTTCTACAAATTCCTTGGGAGGCTTATCACTGGTTATGACAATGTGCTTTTTATTCAGATGCAGATGATTCAGCGTGTTGAAAAATTCCAGCTGGGTGCTCTCTTTGCCGATGATGAATTGAATGTCGTCAATGAGGAGTACATCTATGTTTCTGTATTTTTCGCGGAATTCCGTCATGGGACCTGTGTTGCCGGAGCCGCTCCGCAGGCAGCTGATCAGTTCGTTGGTAAAAACTTCGGAAGTAACATAGAGCACTTTGGCGTCCGGATGCTGGGATAAGATAAAATGTCCGATGGAGTGCATCAGATGGGTCTTTCCCAGGCCGGAATTACCGTAGAGAAACAGCGGATTGTAGATCTCGCCGGGACTTTCCGCCACAGCCAGGGCCGCGTTGCGGGCAAACCGGTTGTTGTTGCCTTCCACAAATGTGTCAAATGTATATTTCAGGTTCAGATTTGCCGCTTCATAGTTGTAGCCGACTTCATTCTTTGCCTTTATGCCGGACTTCTTTTCTTCCTCCGGCGTCAGAAATTCTACATTGTACAATTTGTTAAAATATTCACTGATACTGGTGCGGAGTATCATTTTGTATTTTTTTTCAATATAATGAATGGCCATGGAAGCATTTTCCATGTTTACCGTCAGGTATACGGTATCATTGTCCACACTGCTGACATGCAGGGAGTTGAGCCAGGTTTCCCTGGAAATAGCTGTGATGCCGTGATCTCTGCATGCGTTGTCCAATATTTCTTTCCATTGGTTTTTGCTGATGGTCGTCATGTTTCCTCTCATTCTGCCGCAAAAGCGGAAAAAAATAACAGATGGGTATACCTGATGTATTCCCAAACAATTCCACGCTAATTATACTATAAATAAAGGGAAAATACAATAAAAGGGAGTAAAAAAGTATGTTTTTCTTCCTATTTATAATAGGGGTTCTTTTGCTCCTGATGGGGCCATTTTTGTGTGAATAATCTTGTACAAGTTGTTCCTCCTGAAAAACGGCGGAAATAAAAGGTTCTTCTACGGTCCTGTGTATAAATCACAGGATAAGAACAGTTTATCCACAAATTTATTCACAATGTGTGGATAATATTATGTAAATCAAATTCAAAATTTCGCAATATTTTCTTGACTTTGCAGGGGTTATTACATATAATTGGCTTGATGTTTTCATTTAAGGAGCGAAAAAGGAGGTGTGTTGCGTATGAAGATGACATTTCAGCCCAAGAACAGGCAGAGGAAAAAGGTGCACGGTTTCCGCGCAAGGATGAGCAGTGCGGGCGGAAGAAAAGTGCTTGCTGCCAGAAGAGCAAAAGGAAGAAAGAGATTGTCCGCATAGGCCGCTGTTCAGTGGCCTTTTCTTTCCTTATCATAAAGTCGTACGGTTTGTGCGGCTGTGAGGAGGATTATGGAATTTTCCCAGTCACTTAAAAAAAATATTGATTTTCAGAAGGTTTACAGAAAAGGAAAGTCCTACGCCAACAGATATCTGGTAATGTATGCTGTGCCCGGCCATGAAGGGCGCAACAGAATAGGAATATCGGTCAGCAAAAAAGTAGGAAACAGTGTAGTGCGCCACAGGCTGACCAGACTGATCAGAGAAAGCTATCGATTAAATGAAACACATTTTTTTTCAGGATATGATATAGTTGTTGTCCTGCGGGCAAACGCAAAGGGCAGAAGTTATCGTGAAATGGAAAGCGCACTGTTACATCTGGCGGGACTTCATGGTATGTTAAATGAAAAAAGTATTTCTTTGGACCATTGATCAATATCAGAAATTTATTTCGCCTGCAAAACGCACGCCATGCTGCAGGTATATTCCCACCTGTTCCCAGTATGGCAAGGAAGCAATTGAAAAATACGGCGCCGCAAAGGGCGGATATCTGGCAGCAAAGAGGATCCTTCGCTGCAATCCCCTTTCCAAAGGCGGCTTTGATCCGGTCCCCTGAAGGGGAGCGTTTCAGGCAGAATGAGAGGAATTATGTTTGATAGTATGTTATCCGAGCTGGTCGTAGCATGGAATCCGTTCTCTGCTATCTGGGAATTTATCAAACAGGTAGAAGGATGGATCATGAATATCATATTCATTTTCTTCCAGAATGTGTTTGGTATTCAGAACATCGGTCTTTCCATCGTATTTTTTACCATTGTGGTATATACGCTGATGCTTCCCATGAATTACAAGCAGCAGAAATTTTCCCACATGAACAAGATCATGGGACCGGAAGTCAAGAAGATCCAGGATAAGTATAAAGGAAAGACAGACCAGGAATCCATGATGAAGCAGAACGACGAGCTGCGCGAGGTATATTCCAAATACGGAGTAGCGCCTGCCGGCAGCTGTCTGCAGATGATCATATCGCTGCCCATCATGTTCGCGCTGTACCGTATCATCTACAATATTCCCGCGTATGTGGAGAGCGTGCGGGGTATCTATTCCAATCTTGTAGATGAGATACTGAAAGTGATCGAAAAGGCTCCCGAATATGTAGACACCTTAAAAGAATTCGCGGCCAGGACAGTAAATGTGTCCGGCAACATGGACGGAAACCTCATCACCCAGATCCTTTACAATTTTAAGTCCGGTGACTGGGGAGCCCTCGCGGAAAAATTTCCTTCCATTGACCCGAATATCATTGAGACGACAAAAAATGCAGCAGTGAGCGCGAACCGGTTTCTTTTGCTGGATATCGCGGAATCTCCCTCTTCTACTCTGGGCAATTGCCTGCAGAACGGATTGGGAGAGATCTTCAGCAATCTCAACTGGCTGGTGATCCTCATTGCCCTGCTGATCCCCCTTCTGGCCGGTCTGTTCCAGTGGCTGTCCGTGAAGGCCATTCCTCAGGCAGATATGTCTGCGGCAGGGGATACCACGGCCAACACCATGAAGACGATGAACAATGTCATGCCTCTGATATCTATCGTCTTCTGTTTCACCATTCCTCTCGGCGTGGGCATTTACTGGACTGCCAGCAGCCTGTACCGTTTTGTCAGCAACGTGATCATGAATAAAAAGCTGGACAAGATGGACATGAATAAGGTAGTGGAGAAAAATCTGGCAAAGATCAACGCCAAGAGAGAAAAGAAGGGGCTTCCTCCTCAGAAGGTGGCGGCCGCCGCGAGGATGAACACGAAAAATGTAGAGGCAGATAAGCCAAAAGAAACGGACACCTCAGCCATAAGGGAAAAGGTGAGAAAGTCTACGGAATATTATAACCAGAAATCATCCAATCCCAACAGTATTTCAGCCAAGGCAAATATGGTCAGGCAGTACGACGAACGGAATGCCAAGAAGAAAAAGTAAAAAGGAATGATATAAAAATGGATGTGATTAAAGTATCCGGAAAAACTCTGGATGATGCTTTGACGGAAGCATTGATACAGCTTGGGACCACAAGCGATAAAGTGACCTACGAGATCGTGGAAAAGGGAAGCGAAGGCTTTTTCGGTATCGGAAGAAAGCCCTGGACCCTGGAGGTTTCTCTGAAAAAGGAGGAGGCTCCGGAAAAGGCGCCGGCTCCAGCACCTTCTCCCGCGAAGGAAGAGAAAGCGCCTGTACAGGAAAAGAAGGCTCCCGTGCAGGAAAAAAAGGTTTCCGTTAAGAAGGAAGAGCCTGTGCCGGCCAGGAAGCCCGAAAAAAAGGCTCCCGCAAAACAGAAGCCGGTAAAGAAGGAAACTCCCGCTCCGGCAAAAGGACAGGAAGCTTCTCCCGCAAAGGAAGAGGAATCTTCTGAAAAGGCAGTCCGCGACAACAAAAAGGCGGAGGAAAACGTAAAGGGATTTCTCGCAGATGTATTTAAGGCTATGAACATGCCCATCGAGATCAAGACATCTCTGGACGCCACGGGCAGACAGCTTGATATCGAGCTGGTGGGCGAAGACATGGGCGTGCTGATCGGCAAGAGAGGCCAGACGCTGGATTCCCTCCAGTATCTTACAAGCCTGGTGGCCAACAGAGATTCCGACGGATATGTGCGCGTAAAGCTGGATACGGAAAATTATCGCAAGAGAAGAAAAGCCACTCTGGAAAATCTTGCCAAGAATATGGCTTACAAAGTAAAGAGGACCCGCAAGGATGTGACGCTGGAGCCCATGAATCCTTATGAGAGAAGGGTTATCCACGCGGCGCTGCAGAAGGACCGGTATGTGGAGACCCACAGCGAGGGGGACGAGCCTTACCGCCGGGTGGTCATTTCATTGAAGAAAAATTCTTACAATGACAATAAAGTGAATTGAGTGGGAGGCCGTTGTAGCGATTACGACGGCCTTTTTTGAAATGCTTGATGAAAGGCTTGATATGAGAGAGGATACTATTGCCGCCATCGGCACTCCTTCCGGACAGGGAGGCATCGGCATCGTGCGCGTCAGCGGTCCGGACGCCGTGGCTGTGGGCGACCGGCTGTTTCACGGAAAATGCCGGTTGTCTGAGGCAGATACCCATACGATACATTACGGTACCGTCCGGTGGAAGGAAAAAGTGCTGGATGAAGTGCTTGTCTCGGTATTTCTGGCGCCCCACAGCTATACGGGGGAGGACACCGTGGAGATCAACTGCCACGGGGGGAACTTCGTGCTGCGCAGGATACTGGAAGCGGCGCTGGAGGCCGGAGCCAGGAGCGCGCGGCCGGGAGAATTTACAGAGCGGGCGTTTCTCAACGGAAAGATGGATCTTGCCCGGGCAGAGGCCGTCATGGACGTGATCCAGTCGAAAAACAAGTATGCCCTGGACAACGCGGTGGGACAGCTGAAGGGAAATCTGTCCGGCGTCATTTCCCGCATGCGGGAGGATATCCTGTATGAGACAGCGTACATCGAGGCGGCGCTGGACGATCCGGAGCATATGAGCCTGGAGGGATACAGCGAACGCCTGAAACAGAAAACAGAGGAGCTGCTTTGCAGGATCCAAAAGCTGATCGCCTCCTTCGACAGCGGACGGATGCTGAAGGAAGGCGTGCGTACTGCTATCCTGGGCCGTCCCAATGCCGGAAAATCCACGCTCCTGAACGCTCTGCTGAGAGAAGAGAAAGCCATCGTCACCGATATTGCCGGCACGACCAGAGATGTACTGGAGGCGTCGGCGTTCATCGGAGGAACGGAACTGCTGATCATGGATACGGCAGGCATCCGCGACACAGATGACCGGATCGAGCAGATAGGTGTGGAGAGGGCGCTGGAATGCGGAAAAAAAGCGGATCTGGTGCTTTATGTGCTGGACAGCTCCCAGCCGGCTGCCGAAGAAGATATGCGGATCATCCGTATGCTCTCCCCCGGGAAGGTCATCGTGCTGCTGAATAAGACAGATATGGAAGGCGTCACGGATCTTTCCCTCCTGAAAAAAATGCTGGGGGAAGAACATGCCGCCGCGGTGCTGGAGATCAGCGCCAGAGAGCGCACCGGAGTGGACCGCCTGGAGCAGATGATCGGAGATCTGTTTTTCCGGGGAGATATCTCCTTTAATGACGAGATCTATATCACAAATATACGGCAGAAGGAAGCCCTCACGGAGGCGAAGGAAAGCCTGGAGCTTGTGCTGGACAGCATCCGGAAGGGCATGCCGGAAGATTTTTATTCCATTGACCTGATGAATGCCTATGAAAAGCTGGGCCTGATCATCGGAGAACAGATCGAGGAAGATCTGGCGGACAAGATATTCGGCACATTTTGTATGGGCAAATAGCGGCCTGTTAAAAAGAGGTGTTTTTTCATGGATCAAAAAAAGGAAGAAAAACCGTACCATGTCCTGGAAGAAACTTACGACGTTGTGGTGGTAGGCGCGGGCCATGCCGGCTGCGAGGCTGCCCTGGCGTGCGCGAGGCTCGGACTGGAGACCATCGTGTTCACCATCAGTGTGGAAAGCATCGCTCTTATGCCTTGCAATCCCAACATCGGCGGCACAAGCAAAGGGCATATCGTGCGGGAAGTGGACGCGCTGGGCGGCGAGATGGGAAAAAACATTGACAAGACCTTTATCCAGTCCCGGCTTCTGAACCGGTCGAAGGGTCCGGCCGTCCACTCTCTCCGGGCCCAGGCGGACAAAGCGGAATACAGCCGCGCCATGCGCCAGACAATGGAAAATACCGATCATCTGGTGATCCGTCAGGGGGAAGTCAGCGAGATCCTGGTGGAAAACGGCGTCCTCACAGGCGTGAAGACGACGTCCGGGGCCATTTATCACTGCAGGGCGGCGGTACTCTGTACCGGAACGTACCTCAACGCCCGCTGTATCTACGGGGAGGTGAGCAACGCCACCGGGCCCAACGGCCTTATGGCGGCCACTCATCTGACGGATTCCCTGAAGGAAAACGGCATAGAGATGGTGCGGTTCAAGACGGGAACGCCGGCAAGGATCGACCGGCGGTCCATGGACTTTTCTGTTATGACAGAGCAGAAAGGGGACGAGAAGGTTATTCCGTTTTCCTTTGAAACGGATCCGGAATCGGTGCAGAAGGAGCAGGTGTCCTGCTGGCTGGCCTACACCAATGAGAAGACCCATGCGATCATCCGGGAAAACATCCACCGCTCTCCCCTCTTTTCCGGGGAGATCAAGGGCACAGGCCCCCGGTACTGCCCTTCTATTGAGGACAAGGTGGTGCGGTTTGCGGATAAAGACCGCCACCAGATCTTTATCGAGCCGGAAGGACTTTCTACAAACGAAATGTATTTGAGCGGCATGTCCAGCTCCCTTCCGGAGGATGTGCAGCACGCCATGTACCGCTCCATCAAGGGCCTGGAGCATGCCGTCATCGTAAAAAACGCTTATGCCATCGAATACGACTGCATCAAGGCGCGCCAGCTGAAAAATACCCTGGAGTTCCGGGCCATCAGCGGCCTGTTTGCCGGAGGCCAGTTCAACGGAAGCTCCGGCTATGAGGAGGCCGCCGGACAGGGCCTTATCGCCGGCATCAACGCGGCCATGAAAATACTGGGGAAAGAGCCTGTGGTGCTGAAACGCTCCGACGGCTATATCGGTGTTCTCATAGACGATCTGGTGACCAAAGAGACTGCAGAACCTTACCGCATGATGACGTCACGGGCGGAATACCGCCTCCTGCTCCGCCAGGACAACGCGGATATGCGGCTGTCCCATATCGGATACCGGGTGGGTCTGATCTCCCGGGAGCGATATGAAAAGGTGCTGGAAAAACAGCGGCTCATAGAGGAGGAGATCCGCCGCCTGGAGCACACCGGCGTGGGAAACAGCCCGGAGGTTCAGGCATTTGCCGCGGCGCATCCGGACGCGGGACCCGTGGCTGGAAATACGCTGGCGGATCTTGTCCGCCGCCCGGAGCTGGACTATGAAGTCCTGGCTCCTGTAGACAGGGAGCGCCCTCTCCTGCCGGACGCTGTCCGGGAGCAGGTAAACATTCAGGTAAAATATGAAGGCTATATCCGGCGGCAGATGCAGCAGGTGGAACAGTTCAAAAAGCTGGAAGGCAAAACGATACCGGAGGATTTTGACTATGATCTTGTGCCCTCCCTCAGGCTCGAGGCAAGACAAAAGCTGAAGGCGTACCGCCCTGCTTCCGTGGGTCAGGCAGGCAGGATATCCGGCGTCTCTCCGGCGGACATTTCCGTACTGCTGGTGTATCTGAAAAAGCTGGGAAAAGAAGGCGTCGGAAAGGATTGAGGAAACGAAATGGATGAAAGATATGATCTTACCGGGCTTCGGGAAGGCCTGAAGGAACTGGACATTCCCCTTTCGGGCAGGCAGACGGAGCAGCTTCTGAATTATTATGAACTTCTCGTGGAAAAGAACAAAGTCATGAATCTGACTGCCATCACGGAATTTCAGCAGGTAGTGGAAAAGCATTTTCTTGACAGCCTTTCCCTTGTGATGGCGGTGGACCCCGCGGATCTTGAGACGCTGCTGGATCTGGGGACGGGAGCCGGATTTCCGGGCATTCCCTTAAAGATCGCCTTCCCCCATCTGAATGTGACGCTGGTAGATTCCCTGGGGAAACGGGTGGATTTTCTGCAGGATGTGATCCGTCAGCTGGGCTTAAAGCAGATCCGGGCCATCCACGGCCGGGGGGAGGATCTGGCGCGTCAGAAGGAATACCGGCAGAAATACGATATCGTCGTGTCCAGAGCGGTGGCAAATCTGTCCACGCTTTCTGAATATTGTCTGCCCTTTGTGGGCGTCGGCGGCCTGTTTGTCGCCTATAAAGGCGGAGATGTGACGGAAGAATGCAAAAAGGCGGAGTACGCGGTGGAGACCCTCGGGGGCGTCATCGCGGATGTGGTCACCTTTACCCTTCCCGGGGCGGAGGCGGACCGTTCTCTTGTGGTGGTGGAAAAGGAGGAAGCCACTCCCCGCAGCTATCCGAGAAAGGCCGGCATCCCGGAAAAGCGGCCGTTATGAAGCGGCCGGCGACAGGCGGCTTTGCACACGGCGGACCGGGTGAACGTCCCTTACAGAACGATCAAAACCCTGCATCACACAGAGATGCAGGGTTTTTCAACGATGGTGGAAAATACGATCTGGGTGCTTGTCTTGCCGTATTTCTGTATTTCCCCGATAAATTTGTCCAGATCCATGGTGCTTTTGAACATCACCTTGATAAAAAGGGAATAGTTTCCCGTTACACAGTCACATTCCAGTACGTTGGGATGGCTTCTTAAGTAGGGATACACTTCCGCTTTCTGGGCGGGACTGATCTCCAGGCTGACAAAAGCCTTGATATGGTATCCCAGCTGGTAGGGATCGACGATAGTCGTATAATGCCGGATCAGACCTTCGCTCTCCAGCTTCGCGATCCTGGCGGATACTGCCGGGGAGGAAAGGAACACTTCCTTTGCGATCTGCTTCAGCGGCATCCGCGCGTTTTCCTGAAGCAGCTCCAGTATTTTTTTGTCAATGGAATTCAACGTGCATCTTCCTTTCATCCCCCTGTGGGGTGTATACGTTCCGGGGCGGCCGCCGCGTCACGGATCTTACAGGCATTTCAGAAATTCGGCCGGCTGTTCCAGATGAGGAAAGGTCTTTGTTTTTTTCACAACAGACAGGCCGTCCTCGCGAACATGCGCGGCATAAAAGGCTTCGGCGGACTGCCGGCTGCTGCTCTCCTCTCCCAGGATAACCTTTACGGGAACGGTCAGCGCGTCAAGGGCGCGGTCCACCGGAAGGTTGAGATATCCGCCCCGGCGGCTGGCGTACAGGAACTTTCCGCTGCTGGATCCTGCGTGGGAGGCCTCGTAAAATGTGTCGATCATCTCTTTTGAGCAGTTTGCCTCATCGGAAAAGTCTTTTTCCAGATCTTCTTTTATAGCTGTAAAATTGCACAGCATGTTGTAGGAGAACGTGCCCAGCACGGGAACTGCCAGAAGCTGCCAGAACAGCTTATCTTTTTTGTCCGGCGTACGGGAAAGCTGCGCCGGAGACGGGGGATTTACCAGGGTCAGGGACGCGACGCCGCCATCCTCGTCTGCTGCGGCCAGAACGGCAAAGCAGCAGCTGGCGCCGGACGCCAGAACGGAGGCCGGTTCTTTGACCACGTCGGCAATAAAGGATTTCAGAAATAAAAGATAATAGTAGGCGGTATACTGCACGCCCGGCTTCTGGGAACGCCCGCAGCCCGGCAGGTCCACCGTGTATACCGTATGTGTTTCAGAAAGGGCTTCTGCCACGCGGTCCCATTCATAGCCGCAGCTGTCGGGGCGCAGGTCGTGGAGCAGGATCAGAGGACTGCCCTCTCCCGCTTTTGTATAAAAAACCTCCGTGTTGTCCCAGCGGTAATACATGCCGCCGTCCTTGTTCAGAAGTCCGCGGATCGCCGCCAGCCGGTCGATCCCCTCATTTAACAGAAAAGCACTTCCCGTGGCGAAAATGCCGGTTTTGATCAGATGTTTGCCAAGTCCCATATGCATTCACTCCCTATTCGTCAGAAAAAATACCGTTAAAAACAGTATAAACGATTTTTTCTTATTATACAAGCATAATACGCTGGACTTTTTTGCGAACCCGGCGCTGTTTTCTTAGGAAATCCCTCTTTTCAAAGGGGAAAAAATAGTTTAATATAAGAAAAAGACACAAGGTGACGCACAAATATATAATACACATACAATAAGTGATATATTGCGGGGTATATAACATGCAGACAGAAGAAAAATCTCTGGAGTTGGAACATTCCGGCCGGGTGCTGCAGATGTATCTGGAGGGACAGATCCGGGAATACAGCGAAATGTGCGACACGCTGCGGGCATACTACAGTCAGAATATGGAGAAGATCGAAACGTGCAAGACAGATGTGCGCATTATGAGATCCAGAGAGGACAGCGGATTTGCGCTGCTCTCTCCTATTTCCATCGAATCTTCTTTTCAGGTAGAGATCGCCCAGGCACAGGAAAAGCAGGAGCTGCTGGAAAAACAAAATGAAAAATATCTCCGGGATATCCGTTTTTATGAAGGAAAGATCCGGGAGATGGAGGAACAGCTTGAAAAGGCGAGCGAACAGGAACGGATGGAGCAGGAATCTGCCGCGGCCCTGGAGCCGCAGGCGGAAGAAACGCCGGACGGAGAGCCGGCAGACGCACTGTATCAGGAAGAAACCTCTTTCTATACGTCAGACAGCTCCGGAAGCGGAGCCGGCGGTGTATATCGGGGAGATCTGCTGCAAGATCTGCAGACCCTGGCGCAGTATGTGACGGCGGCTTCCCGGTTTGCCAGAGTAGATCCCCGCAGGACGTCTGTGGAATTGAGTAAGGTTGAACAGCAGATACGCCGTATGGAGAAAAACACGGAATCCCGGGAAGAAACTGCGGATGTGTCCTCTCCCGCCGCCGGATCCGCCGCCCTCCCCTCTCCCGGCGGGGAAGACACGGCGCAGGAAGCATCGGAGATAAAAAACGAGACAGAGCCAAACATGCATCTGCCCCACTCGTCCTATCTTCAGCCCGGCGGACAGCGGGAAGTATATCGTCCGGAACAGGCGGACCGGCTGCCGGAAAGGGAGGATCCGCCTCAGGAGGAAGAAATGATCTGCGTGCAGGCATCGGATATATCCGATGTGTTTGAGGAATATGTGGACAGTTATGCGGCGATCTCCTCGAAACGCACCGATTATTACTACGAGGATGAATTTGAGATGGATGTGCCCAAAGATATGGCAAACCGCTTTGTTATCCTCTGTCAGAAATTTTACAAATATCTTCTCAATTACGCGAACTGTTCTTACATACAGTTTCATCTGCAGAGTCACCGGAATGTGCTTGCGGTGCTGTTTGAATGGACGAGCGACAACACGGCAAAGGATATGGAGGAAACCGTGGAATGGCGCAATCTTCGTCGGGACGCGGTGAAAAACGGTCTGGATGTAAACCGCAATTGTTTTGACAATGATGTGATACGGATCACGGTAGCCGGCAGAATCGGCGAATGACACAAGATTTCACGTGAAACATGCAAAAATGTTTCACGTGAAACCTTTTTTAGGGGTAGAAATACAAAAACAAGTGTGCTATACTGTCATAGGGTATGGATAAAAAGCAGATCATCCGGGCAAATGTCCCGTGATGAAAAGGCAGCAAATAAGAAACACGTGATATGAGGAGAAAAATGGGTAGGATCATAGCCATTTCTAATCAAAAAGGCGGCGTGGGGAAGACAACCACGGCCATCAACCTGTCATCTTGTCTGGCGGAAATGGGTCAGCGGGTACTGGTGATCGATATGGATCCGCAGGGAAATACCACCAGCGGTCTCGGATACGACAAAGAGCAGGTAGAAAATACGGTTTACGAACTGCTGCTGGGCCTGTGTGGACCGTACGACTGTACGCTGGAAAATGATTTTGTGGAAAATCTTGACATCTGGCCCTCCAACATCAATCTGGCGGGAGCCGAGATCGAGCTTCTTTCTGTGGAGGACAGAGAATTTCTGCTGCGGGAAGCGGTCAGCCAGGTGCGGGATCATTATGATTTTGTGATCATCGACTGCCCGCCTTCCATTAATATGCTTACGATCAATGCCATGACGACGGCGGACACGGTGATCATTCCGATCCAGTGCGAGTATTATGCCCTGGAGGGGCTTACCCAGGTGCTTCATATGGTGGAACTGGTGCAGGAACGCCTGAATCCCGCGCTGCAGGTGGAAGGCGTGGTGTTTACCATGTATGACGCCAGGACCAATCTGTCCTTGCAGGTGGTGGAAAATGTAAAGGAAAATCTGGAGCAGAACATATATAAGACCATTATACCCAGAAACGTGCGGCTGGCGGAAGCGCCGAGCTATGGCGTTCCCATAAATATTTATGATCCCCGGTCTAACGGAGCCAACAGCTACAGGATGCTGGCGGAAGAGGTAATGGACTGGAAGAACTGACCCCGGTGGTTTGCACTGCTTTGCGCGTGCGAAGAGAAGTGATTTTGAAACGGAGGGTACCATGGCGGCTAAGGGAGGATTAGGAAGAGGCATTAAAAGCGGCGGCGGACTGGACAGCGTTATTTCCAGACCGGTAAAGAAAAGTGAAGGAGCATCGCCAAAGCAGACGGCGGCAAAAAAACCGCAAGAAAAAAATGCTGTAAAAAATTCTGTCAGATCGGTCAATACTAAAGAGAAAAAGCAGTCAGACCCTCCGGAAAATACGGTGGTGCAGCTTTCTGTTACAGAGGTGGAGCCCAGCCGGGAACAGCCCCGGAAGTATTTCGGAGAGGAAGGCTTGCAGGAACTGGCGGATTCCATCCGGCAGCACGGCGTTATTACGCCCATCCTTGTGCAGAAAAAAGAAGATTATTATGAGATCATCGCGGGGGAGCGCCGCTGGCGGGCCGCGAAGCTGGCAAAGCTGAAGGAGATCCCTGCCATTATCCGGACGTTGGATCCCAGAGAATCCGTGGAGATCGCGCTGATCGAAAATATTCAGCGGGAGGACCTGAATCCCATCGAAGAGGCCCAGGCATACCGACGGCTGCTGGAGGAATTTCATCTGAGCCAGGAAGAGACGGCGCAGCGGGTATCCAAAAGCCGTACGGCGGTGACCAATTCTCTGCGTCTCCTCCGACTGGACGAGAAGGTGCAGCAGATGCTCATAGACGGGCAGCTTACCCAGGGACACGCCAGAGTGCTGATCCCGGTGGAGGATCCCGCTTACCAGGTGGAACTGGCATCCCGCATCATAGCGGAGAAGCTGAGCGTGCGGCAGGTAGAGAAGCTGATCAAGCAGTGGAATCGCCCTCAGAAGGCGCCTGCAGCCAAAAAACAGGAGGATCTGCAGGTAGAAGCGGCAGTCCGCCACATGGAGACACGGCTGACCGATGCGCTGGGCTCCAGGGTTGTGATCCAAAACAGGAAAAACAAGGGAAAGATACAGATTGAATATTATTCCAACGAAGAACTGGAGGCCATAACAGAATATCTGATGGCCTACAAGAGAAATACATACAATATGTGATGGTGGTGAATGCGTATGCGGGATTGGATACTGCCGGCCGCCGCGGGCCTGCTGACGGTCTGCGTGTTGGTGCTGCTGATCCTTTTGATCGTGCAAAAAAAACGGATCGATCGTCTGACACAGCGGATCGACAGGTTCCTTCAGGGAAAAGACCTGGCAGACCTGGAGCAGGTAGTGACGGACGGATTTCGGGATATCGCGGTGCTGAAGCGAAATATGAACACCGTGGCAAACGCGCTGAATCAGATCAGCGACATGTATGCATTATCCATTCAAAAGATGGGGATCGTAAAATACAACGCGTTTGACGAGATGGGCGGCAACCTGAGCTTTGCCCTGGCGCTCCTCAATAAGGACAACAGCGGCCTGGTGCTCAATTCCGTTCACAGCTCCGACGGCTGTTACACGTACGTCAAGGAGATCGTCAGAGGAGAATCCTACGTCATGCTGGGTAATGAAGAGCGGGCCGCCATAAAACAGGCGGTGGAGAGCGATAATTATATGCAATAGCAGAAGGGGACAGACGGTATGTTAGATATCAGATTTGTACGGGAAAATCCGGACATTGTAAAGCAGAATATCAAAAATAAGTTCCAGGACAGCAAGCTGGAGCTGGTGGACAAGGTCATTGAACTGGACCGGCAGAGCAGAAAGGCGCAGCAGGAGGCGGACAGTCTGCGGGCGAACCGCAAAAAAATATCCAAACAGATCGGCGGCATGATGGCTCAGGGGAAAAAGGAAGAGGCCGAGGCGCTGAAGGAACAGGTGAATCAGCAGGCCAGGCGTCTTGCCGAGCTGGAAAAGTTGGAGGCGGAGCTGCAGCAGCAGGTGCGGGAGATCATGCTGGTGATCCCCAATATCATCGATCCCAGTGTGCCCATCGGGCGGGACGACTCGGAAAACGTGGAGATACAGCGCTTCGGGGAGTCGGTGGTGCCGGATTTTGAGATCCCGTATCACGCCCAGATCATGGAAAGCTTTGGCGGCCTGGACCTGGACAGCGCCAGAAAGGTGGCCGGCAACGGATTTTATTATCTCATGGGAGATATCGCCCGGCTCCATTCCGCGGTGATCTCCTATGCCAGGGATTTTATGATCGACAGAGGCTTTACTTACTGTGTGCCCCCGTTTATGATCCGGAGCGATGTGGTGACCGGAGTGATGAGTTTCGCGGAGATGGACGCCATGATGTACAAGATCGAGGGAGAGGACCTGTATCTCATCGGCACCAGCGAGCATTCCATGATCGGAAAGTTTATCGATACTATTTTGCAGGAGGACGCGCTTCCTTATACCCTTACCAGCTATTCTCCGTGCTTCCGAAAGGAGAAGGGCGCTCACGGACTGGAGGAGCGGGGCGTGTACCGGATCCATCAGTTTGAAAAACAGGAAATGATCGTGGTGTGCAGGCCGGAGGAGAGCAAGATGTGGTTTGACAGGCTCTGGCAGAACACGGTGGATCTGTTCCGGAGTCTGGATATTCCTGTGCGTACACTGGAATGCTGTTCCGGTGATCTGGCAGATCTGAAGGTGAAATCCATTGACGTGGAGGCCTGGTCTCCGCGTCAGCAGAAATATTTTGAGGTGGGAAGCTGTTCCAACCTGTCGGATGCCCAGGCCAGGAGGCTTAAGATCCGCGTCAACGGAAAGGACGGCAAATATTTTGCCCACACGCTGAACAATACGGTGGTGGCGCCGCCCCGGATGCTCATTGCGTTTCTGGAAAATAATCTCACGGCGGACGGAACGGTGAAAATACCGGAAGTGCTCAGACCCTACATGGGAGGCATGACAGAAATCCGCCGGAAATAAGTTATAAACCGGACGATTGAGGAGACACTAAAGAGGAAGCTGACCAGATTCACAGAAAGGGGGATTTGAAGTGCATCGATATATGCGGGCCATTGGTTTCAGCAAGAAGATGTCCCATAAAGAAATTCTGGCCCTTTGCAGCAATGTGGAAGCAAGACCGGATGAGAAGGTCCTGTGGAGCAAGCCGGAAGAAGCGGGAATATTTGCCCAGATGGAAATGGATATCGATTCCTGTATGGGCGTGTGTATCCGAGGCGAATATAATGATGAGAACAAGTTTGTCAGAGAATATTATTTTCCTTATTTAAAAGGCACAGGGATCAACCTGTTTGAGCAGGTGAGCGTGGAGCGCCACGCGGAAAAGGATTCCTATGCAGGTATCTGCGAGGATATGCAGCTGGGGATGAACCTGATCTTTTACCTGCAGAATGCCGCGGAATATATGAAGAAAAATCCGAAAAATGCTGTGAAAGGCCAGATGTGCAATGTATCCCTTTCCGGTCTGTCAGTGGATGGAAAGATCCTCCTTCCCGTGGAACGGAAGGGAAAGGCAGGGGTGCAGCCGGCCAAGGCAGAACACGCGAAGCTGCTGTACAAAGCACGGCAGGGAGACGAAGAAGCCATGGAGGACCTGGCTTTGGAGGATATGGATCTGTATTCCATGATCCACCGCCGGGTTGCAAGGGAGGATGTGTACAGTATCGTGGATACGTCCTTTATGCCATGCGGGATCGAGTGTGACCAGTATGCGGTAGTGGGAGAGATCCACGGCGTGCGCACGGCCAGAAACCATATAACGGGCGACAGCATCTACCTGCTCACCATCGACTGCAACGATCTGACGTTTGATGTGGCCATCAACAGCCAGGATCTGCAGGGAGAGCCCATGACCGGCAGAAGGTTCAAAGGAACCATCTGGCTTCAGGGATATGTAGAGGCGATCTGACCGGGTTGGCAATTAAACAGGCAGCGGTTTATCCGCTGCCTGTTTTTGTGTTTATAAATATGCACATGACATTTATAATTATAATAGGAAGAAACAGATGATAGTCTGCTGTTTGTTTGACCCTTTCCCGTGCTTCAGCGCTGATCCAGAGGGATGTATTCCTGTTCGGGACACACGTTCTGGTAAGTGGGGCGGACGATCTTTCCTACATTGATCAGTTCCTCCAGCCGGTGGGCGCTCCATCCGGCGATACGGGAAATGGCGAAAAACGGCGTGTACAGCTCCATGGGAAGATCCAGCATCTGATAGGCAAAACCGCTGTAAAAATCCACGTTGGCGCTGACGCCTTTGTAGATCTTCCTCTTTTTCCCGATGACCTGGGGCGCCAGTTCCTCGATCCTGGAATAGAAAGCAAATTCGTCGTTGCGGTGTTTTTCTTCAGACAGCGCTCCCAGAAAGCTCTTAAAGATAAGGGCCCTGGGGTCGGAAATGGAATACACTGCGTGTCCCATGCCGTAGATAAGTCCCGAACGGTCAAACGCCTTTTTGTCCAGTACATCGCTCAGATACCGGCAGATCTCCTCGTCGTCGGTCCAGTCTTTGATCGTTTCCTTCATATCATTGAACATCTGGGTCACTTTCACATTGGCGCCGCCGTGGCGCGGCCCTTTCAGAGATCCCAGAGCCGCGGCAATGGCAGAATATGTATCTGTGCCGGAGGAAGAGACGACGTGGGTGGTGAAGGTGGAGTTGTTGCCGCCGCCGTGCTCCGCGTGGAGGATGAGGGCAATGTCCAGCACCCGGGCTTCCAGCATAGTATATTTTCCGTCGGGGCGGAGGATCTTCAGGATATTTTCCGCGGTGTCCAGCGCCGGGTCCGGATTGCCGATATACAGGCTTTGGTTTTTGTTAAAGTGCATATGGGAATGATAGCTGTATACGGCCATGAGGGGCATCCGCGCGATCAGCTGCAGGCACTGGCGCAGCACATTTTCCGGATCAATGGCGTCGGGATTGTCGTCATAGGAATAGAGCGCCAGCACGCTGTTGGCCAGTCCGTTCATCATGTCCGCGCTGGGGCGCCGCATGATCACATCCCGGGCAAAATGCAGAGGCAGCGCCCGGTAATTGCTGAGGAGCGTTTTGAAATCAGCGAGCTCTCTGACGGTGGGAAGCTTTCCGAAAAGCAACAGATAAGTGACTTCCTCGAAACCGCTCCGGTGTTCCAGGACGCAGTTGCGTACCAGTTGGGAGACGTCATATCCCCGGTAGTACAGGATGCCCTTGTCCGGCACCCGGACGCCGTCCACTATTTTGCTCGCATGGATATTGGAAATGTTTGTCAGTCCGGCCAGGACGCCCTTGCCGTTAATGTCTCTCAGTCCCCGTTTTACATCGTAGACGGAATAAAGGGAGGTATCGATCTGGTTGTTGGCAACACATAGTTCTGTTAGTTGTTTCAGTTCTGCCTGTGTAGATTGTGGTGTCATCGGTTGGTCCTCCTTTCCGCGCCGCTTCTTACAGAGCGGGTTGAATTGAGATTATAACAGGAAACTGTGTTTTATTTGTGTAAATGTGTAACAAATGTATGAACAGATATCATAACCTTGTAAAACTGGACTAGATGTAGATTGAGAAAACCCCGTAAATACAATATCTGGGGGAATATTTTTTGTATCAAAAAATTAAAAAAAATCGTTGACAAAAAGTGCCTGATTAGCATATAATAGCCATTGTCAACGCCGATGAGACCGGCTTTTGAAAGCTGTGAAAAAAAGTGTTGACAACGGACGGCGATTGTGCTATCCTATCAAAGTTGCCGCAGATGCAGGCAAAACGGATCATCTTCGATAATTCGTTTGGGACCATGATAACTGAACAGTGAAACAACCCTGAAGATTTCCGGAACCTCCAGAGGAAGCAGCCATCCACATGCATGGCGGCGGGTGCTGGGGGAAGAGAGAAACATTCAGAACAACCTAAGGACAGTAAAGAAACGGAGAAGCCAGCAAGGCGGACCGGATCAAA
>CANQHX010000007.1 GCA_947623905.1 uncultured Lachnospiraceae bacterium | reverse complement strand
GGAGGACGAAGAGGTCCGCACCGGCTTCCTGTCTGCTATACTGGATATCCCGTCGGAAGAGATAGAAAGCGCAGTGCTCCTGCCTACCGGTACTCTTCCGGAGTACGGAGACGACAAGCTGGGGATCCTGGATGTGCGCGTGCGACTTAATAACTCCAGCGAGATTGATATTGAGATGCAGATGAACAGCCACGCCTGGTGGCTGGCCCGCAGCCTGTTCTACCTCTGCAGGATGTACGCGGGGCAGCTCCATGAAGGGGACGGCTATGAGAAGCTGCAGAAATGCATCCACATCGGGATTCTGGATTTTAAGTTGTTTGATAACGAGGCGTACCACTCTCGTTTCCACCTGTGGGAGGACACAAGACGGCAGATGTATACGGACAAGCTGGAGGTCCATGTGCTGGAGCTGCCTAAGATAAAAGATGGAGCATATCCGGAGAGCAAGCTGCTGCACTGGGCGAAGTTTTTAAACAGCAACACAAGGGAGGAGATGAAGTCTATGGCAGTAAAAGACCCATATATCGGGAAAGCATACCGGCAGGTAGTAAAGCTGAGCGCGGACGAGATGGCCCGGTTGGAGTATGAGGCCAGGGAGAAGGCGGAGAGGGACCATGACGCCTACCTGAAAAGTTCCTGGCTGGATGGGCAGAAGGATGGCATCGAAATTGGCCGCAGGGATGGTCGAGCAGAGGGTATAGAGATCGGCCGCAAGTCCGGTATAGAGATCGGCCGCAAATCTGGCCGACGGGATGGCATCCTGTTTGGAATGCGCATATCGGCATGTATACAGAATTCCCGGCAGGAGGGACTTTCGGATCACCAGATCATAAGTCGTCTATCTGAGCGCTTTTCCCTGAAGGAGGAAGAAGCGGAGGAATATATGAGAGACATGGAACTATCCGATGTATCTTTGTAGAGATTTTACAGTATGGCATCTGGTGTCCATTTCTATAAACTTTTTTCACACAATACAATGACTGTAATAGTTTGTGATGTCCGGCATCTGCCGGGCATCCTTTTTATGGGGCGATTGGTTGTACAACAAGCGTCGCATTGCATTTTTCACAAAAATTGGAACTTCCTGTTTTCATTTCTCCCAATGGGTGTTATAATTTAACCAGACAGCCTGGTCCGGCGCACGGGGAACAGGCCATTTCCCGGGAATGGATCGGAGAAAAAAGATCTGATGTCCGGCGGAAACGAACTTACATACATACAGCGTGCAGAAACGAGGAGATATCTATGCCCTTAGTGACAACGAAACAAATGTTGTTGGACGCCCAGAAAGGCGGCTATGCCGTGGGTGCGTTCAATGTGGAAAACATGGAGATGGTGCAGGCGGTGATCGCGGCGGCAGAAGAATTGAAAGCGCCCGTGATCATGCAGACGACACCTTCTACCGTGAAGTATGCCAGCCTGGCATATTATTATGCCAACGCGAGGACAGCGGCGGAGGCCGCCGGCGTGCCCGTGGCCATTCACCTGGATCACGGCGACAGCTTTGAACTGGCTATGCAGGCCCTCCGGGAGGGGTACACGTCTATCATGATCGACGGTTCCCACAGTGTGTTTGAGGAAAATATCGCTGTGTCAAAGGCTGTGGCTGACGCATGCGCCCCTTCCGGTGTGCCTGTAGAGGCGGAGCTGGGCAAGGTAGGTGGCAAGGAGGATGATCTGGACGGCGGTTCAGGCGGTTATACAGATCCTATGGAGGCGAAAGAATTTGCGGAGCGCACGGGAGTGTCTTCCCTTGCTGTGGCCATTGGTACGGCCCACGGCGTGTATGTGGGAGAACCTAAGCTGGATCTGGATCGTCTTTCGGAGATCCGCAAGGTGGTGGATATCCCTCTTGTGCTTCACGGCGCGTCAGGCCTCACTGACGAGGCGGTGCGGGAGAGCATAAAGCGGGGCATCTGTAAGGTGAATTTTGCCACGGAGCTGCGCATCGCCTACAGCGACGGTGTGAAGGAAGTGCTGGCCCAGACGCCGGATGTGTTTGACCCCAAAAAGTACGGCGTGGTAGGCCGGGAGCATGTGTAGCAGCTTGTGATGAACCGCATGAAGGTGTGCGGCTGCGACGGAAAGGCACAGTGACATGGCGGAATTGTTAATGGGAATCGATATCGGCACATCGTCCTGCAAGGTGGCGGTGTTTGACCGAGAGGGCACGGTGCTGGCTTCCGCTATGGAGGATTATCCGCTGTACTATCCTCATAAGGGATGGGTGGAGCAGAATCCGGAGGAATGGTGGCAGGCAGTGTGCAGGGCCATCCGCAAGGTGCTCAAGGCCCCTGAAGTGAGCCCGGATAATATTGCCGGCGTGGGCATCGACGGGCAGAGCTGGTCGGCCATTCCCGTGGACCGGGACGGCAGAGTTCTTGCCAATACGCCTATCTGGATGGATACCCGTGCCAGGGAGATCGCCCGGGCCACCACGGAGCGGCTGGGATTCGACACCATCTTTTCAGTGGCGGGCAATGCCTTTGAACCGGCCTACACTACGCCGAAGATGCTCTGGATGAAGGAAAAGCACCCGGACATCTACGAACATACATACAAGTTTTTACAGAGCAACAGCTATATTGCCATGATGCTTACCGGTGTCATGAGCCAGGATCTGTCCCAGGGCTACGGCATTCATTTCTTTAATATGGAGACGTGCACGTATGATGAGGACCAGGCGGAAAAGCTGGGTCTGTCCGTAGATAAGGTGCCGGAGCTGTACCCCTGCCACGCTGTCATCGGGCAGGTGACAGAGGAAGCGGCCCGGATCACGGGACTGCACCGCGGCACTCCTGTGGTGGCAGGCGGCCTGGACGCGGCCTGCGGTACTCTGGGAGCAGGCGTGTACAAGCCCGGACAGACACAGGAACAGGGGGGACAGGCAGGCGGCATGAGCATCTGCATGGATAAAGCAGTCGCGCATCCCAAGCTGATCCTAAGTCCCCACGTAGTGCCCGGCATGTGGCTTCTGCAGGGAGGTACCGTAGGGGGCGGCGGTGTGCTCCGCTGGTTCAAGGAGCAGCTGGGCAGCATTGAGGACAGCTTTGATGATCTCACCCGGCTGGCCCAGAAGGTGCCTGCAGGGTCCGATGGAGTGGTGTTCTTGCCATATATGGCAGGGGAGCGTTCGCCTATCTGGGATCCCGATGCCAGAGCGGTGTTTTACGGACTGTCCTTCGATAAGACCAAAGGACATATGGTGCGGGCAGCCATGGAGGGCGTAGCATTTTCCCTGGAGCACAATCTGCGCACGGCGGCGGAAACCGGTGTGGAGGTGGACGAGCTCATTGCCATGGGCGGCTCCTCCAACAGCATCCTCTGGACGCAGATCAAGGCGGACGTCACCGGAAAGGTGATCCGGGTGCCTACCTCCGATACGGCTACCACGCTGGGCGCAGCCATTCTGGCAGGCGTAGGCGTAGGGATGTATGAGGATTTCGGACAGGCGGTGGAGGAGACCATCGTCATCACGAGAGAGCACAGGCCCAATCCGAGAGCCCACAAGGTTTATGAAAAGTCTATGGAAGTGTATCTGGAGCTGTACCAGCGGCTGAAAGGGCTGGGCGCAGGTTCCTGAAATATGCTGCAGATTCCTGAATAAATAATTATGCTGCAGGTTCCTGAATAAATAATTATGCTGCAGGTTCCTGAAATGCTGCAGATACAGATCCCTGAATAAAATGGAGCGCTCCGGATGGCATGCCGCGGCAGCGGCAGCGGAGCGCGGAAAAGAGGAAAAAATGAGTGCGAATATGATGAAGGCCGGCGTGGTACACGCCAGGGAAGATATCCGCTTTGAGGATATCGAGAAGCCGGCACCCAAAGCCGGACAGGTTCTGATCAAAGTAAAATATACCGGTATCTGCGGTTCGGATGTGCCCCGCGTCAACGGGGACGCCTGTCACTATTTTCCCAATGTGCTGGGGCATGAGTTTTCCGGCGTGGTGGAGGAGATCGGAGAAGGCGTTACGTCCGTAAAGCCCGGCGACCGGGTATCCGGCGTGCCTCTCGTGCCCTGTATGGAGTGCGAGGACTGTCAGAAGGGTAATTATTCTCTGTGCAAGCATTACAGTTTTATCGGCTCCAGAGAGTTTGGCAGCTTTGCAGAGTATGTGGTGGTGCCGGAACGCAACGCGGTGAAGTTTGACGATGAGGTATCTTTTGAGCAGGGCGCGTTTTTTGAACCCTCCACGGTGGCGCTCCACGGTCTGAACCGTGTCAATTACCACGGCGGGGAGTATGTGGCTATCCTGGGCGGCGGCACCATCGGCCTGTTTACCATGCAGTGGGCAAAAATCTTCGGTGCCCGCAAGGTAGTGGTGTTTGACATCAGCCCGGAGCGTATGGAGCTGGCAAAGAAGCTGGGGGCGGACGCGTGCGTCAATACCCTGGAAGAAGATTTCATGGATAAGGCCATGGCCATTACCGGCGGCAAGGGGTACGGCTTCGTCTATGAGACGGCTGGCAATACCATTACCATGCACATTGCTTTTAAGGTGGCGGCCAACAAGGCCGGGGTGTGCTTTATCGGCACGCCCACAAAGGAACTGACCTTCTCCGTGGAGGACTGGGAGAACATGAACCGCAAGGAATTTATGCTCACCGGCTCCTGGATGTCCTACAGCGCTCCTTTCCCCGGTAAGGAATGGGAGCTGACGGCAGCTTATTTCAAGAGCGGGCAGCTGAAGTTTGACCCGGCGCTGATCTTTAAGAAGATGCCTCTGGCGGACATTGCCGACGCTTTTGAACTGTACAAGACTCCCGGCGCGGTAAAAGGCAAGATCCTCATCGACAGCGAACAGAACAGGAAACCATAAACATTCAAATATAGAAGGAGAAAAAGCTATGAGTGAACATGTAATCCCCATGGATGCGGTGGATCCCGCAAAGGTTCCCCAGAGAACCCTCTACACCGGCGCCAAGATGCCCGGTCTGGGCATTGGCACATTCGGCTCTGACCGTTTTTCGGCAGAGGACATTGCCAATGCAGTGGAGGACGCAGTGAAATCCGGCTACCGTCTGGTGGACTGCGCTTCCTGTTACGAAAACGAAGATGTGATCGGCGTTGCCCTGGAAAATGCCATGAAGGCAGGGGTCAAGAGAGAAGATCTGTTCATCACCTCCAAGGTGTGGAACGATATGCACGGGCAGGGCGATGTGCTGCTTTCCTGCGCCAAGACGCTGAAGGATCTGCGTCTGGACTATCTGGATCTGTATTTCGTGCACTGGCCTTTCCCCAACTATCATCCTCCCGGATGTGACGCGGATACGAGAAATCCCAATTCCCGTCCTTATATCCATGAGGAGTTCATGGCATGCTGGCGTCAGATGGAACGCCTGGTGGACATGGGCCTTGTAAGGCACATCGGCGTGTCCAACGTGACCATTCCCAAGCTGGAGAAGATCCTGCCGGACTGCCGGATCAGGCCTGCCGTTAACGAGATGGAGCTTCACCCCTGCTTCCAGCAGCCGGAGCTGTATGATTACTGTAAGGCACACGATATGCAGATCATCGGCTTCTGCCCCATCGGTTCTCCCACCCGCCCTGACCGTGACAAGACGGCGGACGACATCGCGGATATCCAGATGCCTGAGGTGCAGGCCATTGCCAAGGCTCACAACGTGCATCCCGCTGTGATCTGCCTCAAGTGGGCCGTGCAGAGAGGACATTCCCCTATTCCGTTCTCCATTTACAGAAACGAGTACATGAGCAACCTGCGCTGCACCTTTGAAGATCCTCTTACCGATGAGGAAATGAAGATCCTGGAAGGCGTAGACCGCAACTGCCGTCTTATCAAGGGACAGGTGTTCCTGTGGGAAGGCGCCCATGACTGGCAGGATCTGTGGGATATCAACGGCGAGATCCCCGGCTGGAACGGATACACCAAGAAGTAATTGCCGGAAGGTGCTCTGCAGGACCCCGACAGTGTTTCAGAAAAAACAGGGATAGTCTTTAAACTATAAGTTTAAAGTTTTTTACGCTGAACGGCTTGCAAAAACATCGTCGGTGTGCTATGATGATGTCGCTGTAAAAAGCGAAGGATGAAAAAACACAAACATGAAAACGAAAACCCCAGAGGTGCGACTCTGGGGTTTTCTATTCCGATGTTTAGACAGGAGGCTTAGACCTGTGGCGGGTTCTGTCTATTATTTTCCGTCCCACCACTTGCATATGTAATATGCAACGATGCCCGCAAGAACAGGTTGAATTGTGAGAAGAAGAACGGTATAATATTACATCAGAAATGAATCGTTTTTTTAGATAATTTATATCGGGAGGGCATTATGATCACAACAGTAACGTTAAATGTAGCGGTGGACAAGGCTTATGTGGTGGAGTCTTTTGATGTGGGCCATGTGAGCCGGGTGCAGAAGTGTACCAACACCCCCGGCGGCAAGGGACTTAATGTGGCCAAGGTGGCAAAGCTCTGCGGCGAGGAAGTGCTGGCGACAGGTTTTGTGGGAGGCCATGCGGGAGCTTATGTGGAAGATATGCTCGATAAGATCCAGGTGCCCAATGATTTTGTACATACAGCCAGCGAGACGAGAAGCTGCATCAATATTCTGGCGGCGGACGGGTCTTCCACGGAATTTCTGGAACCGGGGCCCCGGTGACGGAGGAGGAAGTGGCGGCTTTTCTGGAAAAGTTTGAAAAGCTGGCGGAGAAAAGTCAGGTCGTCACCATTTCCGGCAGCGTGCCTGCCGGCGTGCCGGCGGATATGTACGGGCGGATGGTGGCTGCCTGCAAGGCAGCAGGAAAACCTGTGCTGCTGGATACCAGCGGACAGCTCCTGGCAGAGGGCGTCCGGTCCGGCCCTACTATGATCAAGCCCAATGATGACGAGATCGAGGCTCTTCTGGGTGTGCCGGTCACCAACCGGCAGGAGATCCTTGCCGGAGCGAAAAAGCTGCATGAACAGGGCATTCCCTATGTGGTGGTTTCCCTCGGCGCGGACGGCGCCATGGTGGTCTGCGAGGAAGGGGTATTCCACGGCAGGCCTCCGGTCATCGAAACGGTCAATACGGTAGGCTGCGGCGATTCCATGCTGGCGGCTTTTGCCGTAGGGTTTGCAAGAGGGTATGCTATAGAGAAGGCACTGGCCTACGCCGTGGCGGTATCTGCCGCCAATGCTCTGACCATGGAGACAGGCAGCTTCCGCACGGAGGATATGGAGCGGCTGCTGCGTCAGGTGACGGTGGAAAAGTTAAAGTAAACATATGAGGATTTCAGGGGGCTTTTTCCGCAGGGGAAAAGCCCCCTATTATTGCAACCGGCTGTCAACTATGCTATAATGCACTATGAATAAATCTGTGTATTTTATACTATAACATAACCAGAAGAAGCAGTTTGGATGGAGGAAGTTATGAAACATTTAAGGGAACTGCTGGAGCGCCTTGAACATGTCTGCCTGCAGGGCAGTATGGACGTGGCAGTGAAGGATATCGTGTTTGACTCCAGAAAGGTGGAACCGGGGGATCTGTTTGTATGTATCCGGGGCACAAAGGTGGATGGCCACGCGTTCGCGCCTGATGTGGCACAGAAAGGAGCGGCGGTGCTGCTTGTGGAGGAACCGGTGGACGTGCCGGATACGGTGACGGTGGTGCAGGTGGAGGACACCCGCTATGCCATGGCTGTCGCGTCGGCGGCTTATTTTGACTACCCCGGCGAGAAGCTGCAGATGATCGGGATCACCGGCACCAAGGGAAAGACTACCACGACCTATATGATCAAGTCCATTCTGGAGAGCGCGGGGTACAAGGTGGGCCTTGTGGGGACCATAGAGATCATTATCGGAGACGAGCATATCCACGCGAGCCACACAACACCGGAGTCTTATGTGCTCCAGAGTTATCTGGCGAAAATGGCAGAGGCGGGATGTCAGATCGTGGTGATGGAGGTGTCCTCCCAGGGGCTGAAGATGCACCGCACGGCGGGGATCCCTTTTGAGATCGGTATTTTTACCAACATGTCTCCCGATCATATCGGAGAAGGGGAGCATGCGGATTTTGCGGAATATATGGCGTGCAAGGGCATGCTGTTCCGGCAGTGCAAAAAAGGCATTGTCAATATAGATGATGAGCACTGGAGAACGGTGCTGGAAGGTCACACGTGCGAACTGGAGACGTTCGGTTTTGCCTCCGGAGCGGATTTCCGCGCCACGGAGCCGAAGCTGGTGAGCCGTCCCGGCTATCTGGGCATTGCGTACCATGTGGCGGGGAAAATGGATTTTTCCGTGGAGATCGACATACCCGGCCGGTTCAGCATATACAATTCCCTCACCGCCATCGCGGTGTGCAGCCATTTCAACGTGCCCGTGGAAAAGATCCAGGCGGCTCTGAAGGTGGCAAAGGTAAAGGGCCGGGTGGAGATGATCCCCGTGTCGGATGATTTTACCCTGATGATCGATTACGCCCACAACGCCATGGCGCTGGAAAGCCTGCTGGGCACCCTGAAGGATTACCATCCTGCCCGTCTGGTATCGGTGTTTGGCTGCGGCGGCAACCGCAGCAAGCTGCGCCGCTACGAGATGGGGGAGGTCAGCGGAAAGATGGCGGACTTTACCATTATCACGTCGGATAACCCCCGGTTTGAGGAACCGCTGGACATTATGGCGGACATTGAGACCGGCATGAAAAAGACAGATGGAAACTATATCATGATACCGGACAGGAAAGAAGCCATCGCCTACGCCATCCATCACGGGCAGCCGGGGGATGTGATCGTGCTGGCCGGAAAGGGACATGAGGATTATCAGGAGATCAAAGGGGTGAAATATCCCATGGATGAGCGTGTGCTCATTGCGGAGATCCTTGAGGAGGACAGAAACGGACAGTAGGCTGCCGGCGGCAGGCCCGTGACAGCGCAGAAGCCGTCAGGAACCGCCGGTCTGCCGGGAGGTGTGGAATGACCCAATATGCCAATATTATCGTGGATATCGCCCATGAAAAGGTAGACCGGCCCTTTCAGTACCGGGTCCCCCCGGACATGGAGGGCGTCCTGAAGGTGGGCATGGAAGTGTCCATACCTTTTGGCAGGGGAGATAAGCTGCGCTCCGGTTATGTGATGGAACTGACGGACCGGTGCGGCTGGGATCCGGAGAAGCTGAAGGAGATCCGTTCTGTCCGGCCCCGGAGGGAGAGCGTGGAGCAGCAGTTCCTGGAGCTGGCCCACTGGATGCACCGCCGTTACGGCGCCACCATGATCCGGTGCCTAAAGACGGTGCTGCCTGTAAAACAGCAGGTAGAGCAGGAGCAGCAGCGGATGGTCCGGCTGTGCCTGTCCGGGGAAGCGCTCCTGGAGCAGACAGTTCTGTATGAAAAAAAACATGCCGCTGCCCGTCTCCGGGTGCTGCAGGCGTTTTCCGGGCGCTGCGAGGTCCCTTATCAGGCGGTCACAAAGGAGATCAACGTCCCCGCCGGCGTCATAAAGGCCATGGAAGAGGCGGGGATCCTGAAGGTACAGGCCGCGGAATGTTACCGTGTCCCGTCGGTGATCCGGGCAGCTCTTACCCGGGTAAAGGAAGCGCCGGAGGCGCCGCCGGAACTGACGGGCGATCAGAAGCATATTATCGGGGGGATCCTGGAACAATATCGGGAGGGCGTACGGCGCACGGTTCTTATCCACGGCGTCACAGGCAGCGGAAAGACCGAGATCTACATCCGTCTGGCCGAGGCCATGGCGGAGAAAAAGAAGGCGTCCATCATCCTGATACCGGAGATCGCCCTCACTTACCAGACCGTGCTGCGTTTTGTCCGGCGGTTCGGGGACCGGGTGTCGGTGCTCCACAGCCGTATGTCCCCGGGAGAACGGTATGATCAGTTCCGGCGGGCAAAAAACGGACTGCTGGACGTGATCATCGGGCCCAGGAGCGCGTTGTTTGCGCCGTTTTCGGATCTGGGCCTTATCGTGATAGATGAAGAACATGAACCTGCTTACAAGAGCGACACCATGCCCCGGTACCATGCCAGGGAAACCGCGGAGGCCAGAGCGGCCATGTGCGGCGCCATGGTAGTGCTGGGCAGCGCCACGCCTTCCGTGGAGGCTTACAGCCGGGCCATGGACGGCACGTATACACTGTACACGATCCGCCGGCGGGCGGGGGAAGGCAGGCTGCCGCAGGTGTCTGTAGTGGACCTGCGCCGGGAACTGGCCGAGGGCAATCGTACCATGTTCAGCCGCAGCCTCTATGAGGCCATGAGACAGCGGCTGGAGAAAAAAGAACAGATCATGCTGTTTCTGAACCGCAGAGGTTACGCGGGTTTTGTATCCTGCCGAAGCTGCGGCAGTCCGGTGAAATGTCCCCACTGTGATGTGTCGATGACGTTTCACGGGGATCCGGAGGGAGAAGGCAGGCTCATCTGCCATTACTGCGGCTGCACTATTCCTATGGTGAAGACCTGTCCCACATGCGGTTCCCCCTACATAGGAACCTTTAAAGCCGGCACCCAGCAGATACAGCGGGGCGTGGAAAGGCTGTTCCCGGGGGCAAGGGTGCTGCGCATGGATATGGATACCACCCGGGGCAGAGACAGCTATCAGAATATATTGCAGCAGTTTGCCCGGGGAGAAGCGGACGTGCTGGTAGGCACCCAGATGATCGTCAAGGGACATGATTTTCCCAACGTGACCCTCATGGGAGTGCTGGCGGCGGACATATCCCTGCACATGTCCGATTACCGGGCGGCGGAGCGCACCTATCAGCTGCTGGCCCAGGCAGCAGGCCGGGCCGGGCGGGGAGAGCGCGGCGGCCAGGTGATCTTTCAGACCTACCAGCCGGACCACTACGCCGTGCGGTGCGCCGCGGCTCATGACTATGAGCAGTTTTACAAAGAAGAGATCAGCTACCGGCGGCTGGGAGGCTATCCCCCGGCGTCACATCTGCTGGCGGTTCTTGTGGGGGCTGCCGGGGAAGAGGAAGCGGCCGCTCTGGCCGGCGCTCTGAAGGAAGCGGCGCTGGAAGCCGGACTCCCCGGGAGCGCGCCGGGATCAGAGATTCCGTCCGGCGGCTCTGAAGCAGCGCCTTTAGCGCCTTTTTCGGAAGGCCTGTCGGCTATGGGGCCCGCTCCGGCGCCCGTGGCCCGGGTGAAAGATATGTATCAGCAGGTCCTGTACCTGCGCCACGGCAGCACTTCTGTGCTGGCGGAGGCAAGGGAAGCCATGGAAGCGGCCTTTGCCCGGTGGGAACAGGGAAAGAATGTTACGGTCCAGTATGACCTGGATCCGGTATAAATAATGTGCCGCGCCTGCGGCGAAAGAGAGGAAATATGGCTATTCGCAATATCCGTCAGATGGGAGATCCCATACTGGAAAAGACAAGTAAGGAAGTAAAACTCATCACCCCCAGGGTGAAAATGCTCATCCATGACATGCTGGACACGATGTACGAAGCCCAGGGCGTGGGCCTTGCCGCTCCACAGGTAGGGGTGCTGAAGCGCATCGTGGTGATCGATGTGGGGGACGGCCCCCTTGTGATGATCAATCCGTCCATCCTGGAGACTTCCGGGGAGCAGACCGGAGATGAAGGGTGCCTGAGCCTGCCGGGGAAGGTGGGCACCGTCACCCGCCCCAATGTGGTAAAGGTGGAATTTACCGGGGAAGACGGGGCACACTATGAACTGGAGGGAGAAGAGCTGCTGGCCCGCGCTATCTGCCACGAGTGCGATCATCTGGACGGGCACATGTATGTGGAGAAGGCGGAAGGTCCCTTGCGGGAGCCTAAGAACGACGAGGAAGAAGAACCCGAAGGGGAAAACTGACGAAAAACGGACCGGCAGCAGATGCTGCGGGAAAGGAGATGGCGGCGTATGAATGTGATATTTATGGGCACTCCGGATTTTGCCGTGGAGACGCTGAAAGCGCTGCTGGACAGCTCCCACCGCGTAGCGGCGGTGGTGACCCAGCCGGACAGGCAGAAAGGCAGAGGGCACCAGGTGCAGTTTTCTCCGGTGAAGGAAGTGGCGGTGGCTCACGGGATCGACGTGATACAGCCGGACCGGATACGGGACGCGCAGTGGATGGACGTGCTGGCGGCCTATCAGCCTGACGTGATGGCAGTGGTGGCATTTGGACAGATACTGCCGGTCCCGCTGCTGGAACTGCCCCCGTTTGGGTGCGTCAACGTCCACGCGTCCCTGCTGCCCAGATACAGAGGGGCGGCGCCCATACAGCAGGCCATTCTGGACGGAGAAAAAGAAACCGGCGTTACGGTCCAGCAGATGAATGAAGGGGTGGACACCGGGGATATCCTCATGCAGCGCACGGTGGAGATCGCGCCGGAGGAAACAGGGGGAAGCCAGTTCGACAAGCTGGCCGGCGTGGGAGCGGAGCTCCTGGTGGAAACGCTGGATGGACTGGAGAAGGGTACTATCACCCCGGCGCCCCAGCCGGCAGAAGGCGTCTCCTATGTGGGAAAGCTCACAAAGGAGATGGGCGATATGGACTGGAACCGTCCCGCGGCGGAGCTGGAACGGCTTGTGCGGGGGCTGGATCCCTGGCCCGGCGCTTACACCCGCAGGGGCGGAAAAACACTGAAAATATGGAAGACAAAGGTGACGGAGCCCGGCAGCCTGCCCGATACGGCGGAACAGTACAGGCCGGGGCAGATCGCCTATACCGATAAGCGCACCATGGCGGTGGCTGCGGGAGACGGATATCTGTCTGTTCTCCGGCTGCAGCCGGAGGGGAAAAAGATCATGGATATCGACGCGTATCTCCGGGGCTATCCTGTAAAAGCAGGCGAGCAGCTGGGGAAATAGCAAAGGATTTCAGACAGGAGGACAGGCAATGGCTTATTCCAACGCGGTACAGCAGCGGCTCAATGAGCTGGAAAATGAAAAGGAAAAAATACGGATGAGTTCCCGTCTGGCGCTGAAGATATCGGTGCTGTTCGTGATCCTTCTCGTAGTGTCCTTTACAGGGGAGCTTCTGATGCTGAAATTTGTTCCCCAGGGGGACTGGGTAGCGCCTTTGTTCCGCATCTTTGTGGTGCTGGCCATGGTCAGCCCGGTAGGCGTGATGGTGCCGCTGTTTTTCTGGGTCAACCTGAAGGGGAAGATCCGAAAGAACGAAAAGGCACAGGAAGAAGTGCGCAAAAACAATCCCCAGGGATGAAAAAACATGAAAAATAAAACATATGATTATATGCTCATTTATTGAAATGAAAGGGGCGGGCAAAAATGATCTTGAGCTATTATGGATATGGCTACGGATATGGATACGGCAGAGGACTGGGCGGCCTGTATTTTGACTGGACCTATCTGCTCGTGCTGGCCGGTGTGGTACTGACCATGGCGGCGTCGGCTTACGTCAGATCTACATTTAACCGATTTTCAAAGGTGATGAGCTCCCGGGGCATTACAGGCGCCCAGGTGGCACAGATGATGCTGCGCAATGAGGGCATCGGAGACGTGTCCGTCAGGGCCATCGGCGGGAGCCTCACAGACAATTACAATCCGTCCAATAAGACGGTGAACCTTTCCCAGCCGGTGTATTCCGGCACCTCCGTGGCGGCCATCGGTGTGGCGGCTCACGAGTGCGGCCACGCCATCCAGCATCACAGGGCCTATATTCCCCTTGTCCTCCGCACGGCCATATTTCCCCTGGCGCGGATCGGCAGCATGCTTTCCTGGCCCATGATCATCATCGGCCTGTTTCTGGGATTTGGGATATCCAGTTCCGCCCTGCCCAACCTGCTGGTGCACATCGGCATCTTCGCTTTTGCCCTTGCCGTGCTGTTCCAGGTGGTGACCCTGCCGGTGGAATTCAACGCTTCCATGCGGGCGATGAAAGTGCTGCGCACCAGCGGCATCATGTCGGAGCAGGAGGCGGACGGCTCCGCGAAGGTGCTCAGAGCGGCGGCGCTTACGTATGTGGCCGGCGCGGCATCTTCTATCATGCAGCTGATGCGGCTGCTGATCTTATTTGGAGGCCGGCGCCGTGACTAAAAAAGAGGATATCCGCCGTCTTGTTGTGGATACGCTGGTGCAGGCGGAGAGACAGGAGGGCGGCAGCCATATTGTGATCCGGAACGTGCTGGACAAATACGCGTATCTGGATAAGCGGGACCGGGCTTTTTTTACCAGAGTGGTCCAGGGAACCATTCAGTACCGGCTGCGGATCGACTATATGCTGGACCAGTGCGCGAAGGTGCAGGTGCGCCGCCAGAAACCGGCGGTGCGGGCCATCCTGCGCAGTGCCGTATACCAGCTGGAATATATGGACAGCGTGCCGGACCGGGCGGTGTGCAGCGAGGCTGTGCGCCTGGCGGGAGCAAAGGGCCTTTCCAACCTGAAGGGTTTTGTGAACGGCGTGCTGCGGGGGTTCCTCCGCTGCCGTCCCCGGATGGCGTTTCCCGACAGGGACAAGGATCCGGCGGAGGCGTTGTCTGTGGAATATTCCATGCCCCGGTGGATCGTGGAGCAGTGGATGGACCAGTGGGGCGCCGGGACTGCGGAAAGGATGCTGGAGGCGTCCCTTGTCCGCGGACCTGTGACGGCGGCCTGCAATATGCTGAAATGCAGCCGCGGCCAGTGCCTGGAGCGTCTGTGGGCGGAAGGAGCCAAGGCAGAGCCTCACGGGACCATTCCCTTTGCCATGGTGCTGGAGGAGATAGACGCCCTGCCCCGGATGGCTTCCTTTCAGGACGGCTGGTTCCAGGTGCAGGATACCGGCTCCATGCTGGCAGTGCTGGCGGCGGACATACAGCCCGGCGACAGCGTGCTGGATGTATGCGCCGCTCCCGGCGGCAAGGCGCTTCTGGCCGCTATGTTTGCCGGAAAGGGTAGCGTAACGGGCCGGGATATCAGTGAAGCCAAGCTGCCTGTAATGGAAGAGAACCGGATGCGTATGGGGCATATGCCCGACGGCAGCAATGTAATGGATCATGTATCCTTTTCCTGCCGGGACGCCGCCGTGCCTGACGAGGCTCTGGCGGGGACAAAAGATGTAGTGCTGGCAGACGTGCCCTGCTCCGGCCTCGGAGTGGTACATAAGAAGACCGATCTGAAATATCATGTGACGGCGGACCAGCAAAGGGAGCTTGCCGGACTGCAGCGGCGGATCCTTGAGGCGGCCGCTCTGGCGGTACGCCCCGGCGGCGTGCTCGTCTACTCCACCTGTACGGTCAACCGGCAGGAAAATGAAGATAATTTTTTGTGGTTTTTAAAACGGCATCCGGAGTTTGAGCCGGTGAACCTGACAGAACGCCTCCCCCTGGACGAGGGGAAGCACAGCCATATGAAAGAAGGCCGGGTGCAGCTTCTGCCGGGACAGGATCCCACAGACGGATTTTTTATCGGGTGCGCCAGGCGCACGGCGACAAATGGGTAAAATAGATGGATACGATAACCGGACAGCATACCGGAGAGAGACAATCGAATAACGACATCCGTTCCATGCTGCCGGAAGAACTGGAAGAATATGTGAAAGAGCTGGGACAGCCGGCCTTCCGGGGGCGCCAGATCTTTTCCTGGCTCCACGATAAGCTGGAGGACTCTTTTGAGAAGATGACCGATCTGCCGGAAAGCCTGAAAAAAAGACTGGAGGCGGAAGCGGAGGTCCGGCCTGTGCGACCGGTGGTGGAGCAGGTGTCAAAGGAGGACGGCACCCGCAAGTATCTCATGGAACTGTATGACGGCAACTGCATCGAGAGTGTGCTCATGCCTTACCATCACGGCAATTCCGTGTGCATTTCCACTCAGGTGGGATGTGCCATGGGATGCCGGTTCTGCGCGTCTACCATCGGAGGCTGCGTCCGGGATCTGGCCGCGTCAGAGATGCTGGGCCAGGTGTATGCCATTCAGAAGGCCTGCGGCCGGCGGGTGTCCCACGTGGTGCTCATGGGCAGCGGCGAGCCCCTTGTCAATCTGGACAATGTGCTCCGGTTCATCCGGCTGATCACCTGCGAGAAGGGGCTGCACATCAGCCAGCGGAACATCACCCTGTCCACCTGCGGGATCGTGCCGGGGATCGACCGGCTGGCCCGGGAGAAGCTGCAGATCACCCTTGCCCTGTCCCTTCACGGCGCCACTACAAAGAAGCGGAAAGAGCTGATGCCTGTGACAAATCGGTATCCTCTGGAGCAGGTGATACCCGCCTGCGTCCGGTACTATGAAAGCACCGGCAGGCGCGTTACGTATGAGTACAGCCTGGTAAAGGGCGTCAACGACAAGGACGCGGACGCCGCGGAGCTGGCCGCGCTGCTTAAGGGGCAGAACTGTCACGTGAACCTGATCCCCGTCAATCCGGTAAAAGAGCGGTCCTTTCAGGCGCCGGACCGGAGGGCTGTGCAGAATTTTCAAAAAAAACTTGAAAATCTGGGTATAAATGTTACTATTAGAAGAGAAATGGGTCGGGACATAGACGGCGCGTGCGGACAGCTGCGCCGCCGGTATGAGACATCATAATACATAGCGGAAAGGATTCCCATGAAAAGTTTTTCGATCACGGATGTGGGCAGACAGCGGGCGGTAAACCAGGATTGCCTGTTCACATCGGAAAAGCCTGTGGGCCCTCTGCCAAATCTGTACCTTGTGGCGGACGGCATGGGCGGACATAAGGCCGGCGATGTGGCGTCCAGAAATGCCATTGAACAGGCTGTACAATTTATCCGGGCGTCGAAGGAAACCGACGATCCTGCCAGAGTGATGCAGGACGCCATCTCCCAGGCCAACCGGGCTGTGCTGGAGCTGGCGGCGAGCAATGTGGATTACAGCGATATGGGCACTACCTTTGTGGCGGCGGTGATCCTGGACAAAAAGGTTATGGTGGCCAATGTGGGCGACAGCCGCATGTATCTGGTAGGCGACGGGATCCGGCAGATATCCAGGGACCATTCCCTTGTGGAGGATATGGTGCGGCGGGGACAGCTGGACCGGGAATCGGCCAGGTTCCATCCCCAGAAGAATATCATTACGAGGGCTCTGGGCGTGCGCAGCGTGGTGGCCGCGGATTTCTTTGAAGAACCGCTGAAGCCGGGGGAAATGCTCCTGCTGTGTACCGACGGGCTGACCAATATGCTGGATGATGAGGAGATACGGGTCATCATCAGCCAGCAGCCTGACATGGCGGGAAAAGTGAGCAAACTGGTGGACGCGGCCAATGCCAACGGGGGTCGGGACAATATCACGGTAGTGTTGGTGGACCCTTTTGGTGAGGAAATATAGGAATGAGGATCGTATGTTAAAGACAGGAATGTTTATCGGAGACCGATATGAGATCATAGATCTGGTAGGCACCGGCGGCATGGCCGACGTGTACAAAGCCAAAGACCATAAGCTGAACCGTTTTGTAGCCATAAAGGTGATGAAAAAGGAATTCAGCAGCAACAAGGATTTTGTCGCCCGGTTCCGGGATGAGGCCCAGTCGGCGGCAGGATTCATCCACAACAATATCGTCAGCGTTTATGACGTAGGGCAGGAGAACGGCATCTACTATATCGTCATGGAGCTGGTAGAGGGTATTACCCTGAAGAAATATATTGAGCGCAAGGGCAGGCTTACGGTGCAGGAGACTATCAGCATCGCGGTGCAGGTGTCCATGGGCATGGAGGCGGCTCACAACAACCATATCATTCACAGAGATATCAAGCCCCAGAATATCATCATCTCCAGGGAAGGCAAGGCCAAGGTGACGGATTTCGGCATTGCCAAGGCGGCTTCCGCGGGAGAGGCAAAGGAAAGCCAGGTGATGGGCTCTGTTCACTATACGTCCCCCGAGCAGGCAAAGGGAGAGGGCAGCGATGAAAAGAGCGATATTTATTCTCTGGGCATTACCATATACGAGATGCTTACCGGCCAGGTGCCCTTCGACGGGGAGACCACCGTGTCGGTGGCGCTGCAGCATATCAAAGAAGATGTACCCGATGTCCGGGAGAAAAACCCGGATGTGCCGGAAGCTCTGGCTGCCATTGTAAAGAAGTGTACCCAGCGGGATCCTTCCATGCGGTATCAGAACCTGACGGAGGTCATCAATGACCTGAAGCAGTCTCTTACCGCAAAGGACGGCGACAGCGGCAAAGAAGAACCCGCTGATCCGGCGCCTGAGGAGCCGGAAACCCGGGAACCTGTCTCCCGGGAAGAGGATGAGGACAGCGAAGTAAATCCCACCATCTACCGTGTTATGTCAGTGCTGGGCGGTATCGCGGCGCTGATCATCGTAGGCGTGGCTGTATTTTTCGGCTATCTGCTGTGGACCAACCTGCGGGGCGGCGGCGGGCAGCCGGAGCCTACCGAGGCAGTATATGACGCAGAGACCCAGCGGGTGATGATCGACCTGATCGGCAAGACGTATGAGGAGGCAAAAGAAGCCTTAAACGGCATGAATCTGGGCATCCATTCCGGCGGCACCGACTACTCGGATACCGTGGAAGAGGGAAGGATCATGTCCCAGAGTTATGAGAAGGGACAGATCGTGGATATTCATACTACCGTGCAGGTAGTGATCAGCAACGGACCCGCGTCCTTTACCATTCCCGATGTGAGGGACATGGCCGTGGAGGACGCCGCGAACACGCTGCGGGAGTGCGGCCTCGTGGTGGAAGAGGGCGGCTATGAATATAATGACGAGATCGATGTGGGCAATGTGATCAGCACCACTCCGGAGGCCGGCACATGGGCCAGCAAGGACGATGTGGTGACGCTGCTGGTGAGCAGAGGGCATGAGCGGGATGATGCGGAAGTGCCCAATCTTTACGGACTGACCCAGGAAAAGGCCGCGGCCGCTCTGGGCCGGGTCGGCCTTGTGGTGGGTCAGGTCACTATCAGCGACAAGACCGATGAAAATGTGAGAGTAGGCTGCGTGGTGAGCCAGAGCTATGAGCCGGGACGTGTGATCGAAGAGGGAATGACGGTTGATTTTGTCCTGAACAAGGGGGAAAACGTAACGGTAGACATTCCCACCGCGGATACGCCGCAGGAAGGCGGCCAGAGCAGCGGCGGAGAGAAGGGCAAGCTTACCATCAAGGCAAGCGATATGCCGGAGGATTTTGACAATGCGTATATCACGCTGAAGCTGCGGCAGACAGTGGACGGGGAGGAAAGCACAACGGTCATCTATGAGGACCGCATGACGAAGGACGACTTCCCTGTGACCATTGATGTGGAAAACAAGGCCGGTACAGACGAAGGCACTGTGATCATGTTTATCGACGGCGAGGAACAGGAGGGTACGTTCAGTGTCCAATTCTGACCTCGTGACAGGAAAGATCATCAAGGGAGTCGGCGGATTTTATTACGTGTACAATCAGGAAGCGGGAACGGTAGTGTGCAGAGCCAGAGGGGCCTTCCGGAAAGAAGGCTTAAAGCCTCTGGTCGGGGACGACGTGGAGATCCGTCTTACCTTCCGGGAGGAAGTGGAAGGCAATGTGGAGCGGATCCTGCCCCGGAGAAATGCCCTTGTCCGCCCGGCAGTGGCCAATGTGGATCAGGCATTGGTCATTTTTGCCGCCGCGAGCCCTTCTCCCAATTTCAATCTGCTGGACCGTTTTCTGGCGGCCATGGCATACCGGCAGGTGCCGGCAGTGCTGTGCTTCAACAAGGCGGACCTGGCAGAGCAGGAGGATATGGAACGGCTGAGGGATATATATGAAAACGCCGGCTGCGCCGTGCTGTTTTCCAGCGCCCGCACCGGGGAAGGAGTGGATGCCCTGCGCCGGGTATTGTCGGGCAGGACTACTACGGTGGCGGGACCCTCCGGCGTGGGGAAATCTTCCCTGATCAATCTGCTTCAGCCCCACGCGCAGATGGAGACGGGGCACATCAGCGGCAAGATACAGCGGGGGCGCCATACCACCCGCCACAGCCAGCTGATCCCGCTGGATGAAGATACATTTATCATGGACACGCCGGGGTTCAGCTCCCTGTATCTGGATGAACTCACAGAACAGGAGCTGAGAGACTGTTATCCGGAATTCGCTCCCTACGAGGGAACCTGCCGGTTTCAGGGCTGTCTCCACCTGGCGGAGCCGGACTGCCCGGTAAAGGAAGCCGTGGAAAACGGACGGATCAGCGCCATCCGGTATGAGAATTATGTGCAGCTGCAGGGGGAGCTGAGAGCAAAAAGGAGGAAGCCATGAAAGGAATCTTATCGCCGTCCATTCTGGCGGCGGATTTCAACCGTCTGGGAGAACAGATACGGCAGGCGCGGGACGCCGGAGCGCAGTGGCTCCATTTTGATGTGATGGACGGGATGTTCGTGCCCAGCATTTCCTTCGGTATGCCTGTGCTGAAGTCCGTGCGCCGGGAGACGGATATGTTTCTGGACGTACACCTGATGGTGGAGGAGCCGGGCCGGTATATAGAAGCGTTTGCCGCTGACGGCATTACCGTACACGCGGAAGCATGCGCCCATCTGGACCGGGTGCTGGGACAGATCCGGGACGCCGGGTGCAGGCCGGCCGTGGCGCTGAATCCCGCTACGCCTCTTGACGCTATTGAGTGGGTGCTGGATCAGGTGGACATGGTGCTGCTCATGACCGTCAATCCCGGATTTGGCGGGCAGAAGTACATTCCTTATTCTACGGAGAAGATACGGCGGCTGCGGGGGATCCTCGCGGAGCGGGGGCTGGACATCCCCATTGAGATAGACGGCGGCATTACCGCGGACAATGTCTGCGTGCCGCTGCAGGCCGGCGCCGGGGTCATCGTGGCCGGTACCGCCGTGTTTGGCGGAGACATTGAAAAGAATGTAAAGACATTTCTGGACAGAATGGGTACAATATAGGCAGTGAAAACTATGTTGGCCGGGAAATCTGCGAGTGCATGAGCCCTGACAGGGCGCGCCGCAGATTTCCCGGCCAATTGTATTTTCTTGAGAGATCCGCCGCCGCAAATTCCGGGCTCATGCCGATATCGGTATCGCTGACCTGAAATTCTGAAAAAGAAATACGGTATCCTGCAATTTACTTTTACGGTTTAATATGGTATACTGTCCTGGTCATCAGGACGTTTTTTGCAAGGAGGAGTAAAAAATATTATGAAATTAGGTATCGTGGGACTGCCCAACGTGGGCAAGAGCACACTGTTCAATTCTCTGACAAAGGCGGGAGCGGAGTCGGCCAACTACCCTTTTTGTACCATCGACCCAAATGTGGGCGTGGTGCCGGTGCCCGACGAGCGCATTGTGCTTTTGGGAGATTTTTATAAGACGAAAAAGGTGACGCCGGCCACGGTGGAATTTGTGGATATCGCCGGCCTGGTAAAGGGCGCTTCCAAGGGGGAAGGGCTGGGCAACCAGTTTCTGGCAAATATCCGGGAGGTGGACGCCATCGTCCATGTGGTGCGGTGTTTTGACGACGCCAACGTGATCCATGTGGACGGCGCCGTGGATCCCGTGCGTGACATTGAGACCATCGATCTGGAGCTGATCTTCGCGGATCTGGAGGTGCTGGAACGGCGCATGTCCAAGACGGGGAAGATGGCCAAGATGGACAAGGCCGCCGGGAAGGAATTTGCCATGCAGCAGCGGCTGAAGGAGCATCTGGAGGCGGAGCAGGACGCCATCACCTTCCGGTGCGACGATGAAGATGAGGAAGCGTGGCTGAAGGAGTACAATCTGCTCACAGGCAAGAAGGTGATCTTTGCCGCCAACGTAGCGGAAGAGGATCTGGCGGACGACGGAGCGTCCAACGGATATGTGCAGGCGGTGCGGAAGTACGCGGAAGAGCACGGCTGCGAGGTGTTTGTCATCAGCGCCCGGATCGAGGAGGAGATCGCCCAGCTGGACGATGAGGAAAGACAGGAATTCCTGGCGGAGCTGGGACTGGAAGAGTCCGGCCTGGACAAGCTCATAGAGGCAAGCTACCGCACGCTGGGACTGATGAGCTTTCTTACCGCCGGGGAAGACGAGTGCCGGGCGTGGACCATACAGAGAGGCACAAAGGCGCCTCAGGCCGCGGGAAAGATCCACACGGATTTTGAGCGGGGCTTTATCCGGGCGGAGGTAGTCAACTACCGGGATCTGCTGGACTGCGGTTCCTACGCCAGGGCCAGGGACAACGGGCTGATCCGGCTGGAGGGCAAAGATTATGTGGTCCAGGACGGGGACGTGATCCTGTTCCGGTTCAATGTATAGGGCATGAGCAGGCGTATAGAATATGATTGAACGTATAGGGTGTGAGCCATGAGCGATTACAGCATAGCATTTCCCCATCTGCACATTTATCTGGACCATGTGGGCAAAAATTTTTCCATAGGCGGGTTCGAGATCGCCTTTTACGGACTTGTCATCGCCGCGGGCATGCTCATCGCCTTCTGGTACATCCAGCATGAGGCAAAGCGCACCGGGCAGAATGAGGACGATTATTTTACCATGACGGTGCTGGGCATCCTGTTCGGGGTCATAGGGGCCCGGCTGTATTACGTCGTGTTCTCGTGGGACAGCTATAAGGACGATCTGCTGCAGATCTTCAACATCCGTCAGGGCGGCCTGGCCATCTACGGCGGCATTATCTTCGGGTGCCTGACGGTGGTGGCGGTGTGCAGGTGGAAAAAGATCAGATTTTCTCTGGCGGCGGACACGGTGATCCCGGGCGTGCTCATCGGGCAGATCATGGGCCGGTGGGGCAATTTTTTCAACCGGGAAGCATTCGGGGACTACACGGACAATCTGTTTGCCATGCGGCTGCCTGTAAGCGCCGTGCGAAGGAGCGAGATCACCCAGGCCATGTGGGATCACGCGGCGGACGGCTATATCCAGGTGCACCCCACCTTTTTGTATGAGTCTCTGTGGAATCTGGCCATTCTGGCGGGGCTTATGCTCTACAAAAAACACAAGAAGTTCGACGGGGAACTGTTCGCCCTGTACCTGCTGTTTTACGGCATGGGACGGGCGTGGATAGAGGGGCTGCGCACCGACCAGCTGCTCATCTTCGGATTCCCCGTGTCGCAGCTTTTATCGGTTGTACTGATACTGACAGCCCTTATCTGGCTGTTTATGGGATACAGAAGCTATTATAAAAGTAAGGGGGTAAAAGAAGTATGTGGAGACAAAAACTGAAGGAAGGCGGCAAGACCGCGTTCCTGACCAATTACTGGCCCTGCGTGGGCGTGGCGCTCATCCTGGCCCTTTTGGGCGGGGTCGGCTCGGCGGGTACAGGCAATGCGACTGCTCAGTATAACGTGCAGTACCAGCAGACGCCGGGTTATATGATCGGGAGTTCCTCGTTTGTGTCGGCGGTCTCTCCGTTTCTTCTGTTTATGGTACTGGGGTTTGTGGTGGCGGCATTTCTGCTGGAGGTGCTGGTGATCAATCCCATGGAAGTGGGCGGCAAGAGATTTTATCTGGACAACCGGACCCAGCAGGGGCAGATGGGACAGCTTCTCTACGCGTTCCAGGAGGGCCGGTACGGCAATACGGTGAAGACGCTTTTGTGCAGGGACGTGTTCCTTATCCTCTGGTCGCTGCTGTTCATCATTCCGGGTATCATCAAATCCTATGAGTACAGGATGGTGCCTTATCTGCTGGCGGAGCATCCGGACATGGACAGGAGGGAAGTGTTTGCCAAAAGCAAAGAGCTGATGGACGGAAGCAAGTGGGACACGTTCGTGCTGGACTTTTCCTTTATCGGCTGGGAGCTGCTGGCAGCGTTCACCGTTGGGCTGCTGGATATTTTCTTCGTGAGTCCTTACAGGATGGCGACAGACGCAGAGCTGTACGTGAACCTGCGGGACGGAGATGGCTACACATCGTAGAATATTGCCGGGGAAAAGAGGGATTTCGATTGACTTCCCTCTTTTTTTTCTGTATAGTGGATAATAAGCAATAATATTTTTTTATAAAGGGGGAGTATTATGAAAAGCAATAAGATATCAAGATTTTTATCGCTGCTCCTGTGCATGGTCCTGGTGTGTTCCAACGGGGCTGTACAGATCGCGGCGGCTGAACCGGGAACGGCCGGGGAAGCGCAGGTAATTGGACTTTCGGAAGAAGGGAAGATCGGAAACACGGCACCAGTAATTACCGTCAAGCCGGTTGATCCGAATCACGTAACGGAACGCAGCGGTAATGTTTTATATTACTGCGAGGCGCCTGAGGTGGTCGTGGAAGATGACGATCTGAAGTCCGTCAATGTGAAATTCTATGATTACCTCGGTTACTCGGACATTCCGCAGGAAGTGAAAGACGGAAAGTGCATCGTTGATTTTAATGGACAGCGGGGTAATATGCAGATCACGGCAAGCGACGGTGAGAATTCAGTCACCGAGAACGTCATGATCGACCATGGTATTGCAGAATATTCTACTTACACGTACCTCTATAATGCTCCGGCCAACTGCGCGCAAGAAGAATCCAGGGTATTCACATGCGGTTACTGCAAGGTATGCGGCGAGTATGCGATGCATGAGATGAGGCGTCCATACGGTAATAATAAGCCGGAACACAAGTTTGAAGAGAAAGAAACAATCACTGTGGAAGAAATGAAGGCATGCGGTGAGACTGTGGAGCAGCCGATCACGAAAAATATCTGCGCCGACTGCGGATATGTGAAAATGACCACAGCCGATGGCGAGGAGTACAAGCTTCCTTCCGATTGGAACAGCAAGAATCACAAGTGGGTCCGGATAAAAAATGAGGAGAAGCTCACCTGCAAGCAGGGTGTTTACAGGTATTATGAATGCAGCGAATGCGGCGTCGTGAGAAACATGTCGCTGAGGGAACCCCGGGTGCATTCATTCGGTCCTTACGTAGAGACAGAAAAACCGGACTGCCATACCGGGAAAACAGGAAAGAAGACCGCTACTTGTGAAATCTGCCATACACAAGTGACCATGGATATCTCCGGTAATCACAAATATGTAGATAAGATCATTCAGGAGCCTACCTGTACGGCAGCGGGGAAAAAAGAGCGGGTGTGTGAATACTGTAACGAAAAGGAGCCGAACTCATCTCGGACGCTTCCTGCCCTGGGGCACAATTATGTCGCATCGGAAGACGACTGTACAGCGGGTAGGAAATGTACCAGATGCCAGTCGACACAGCCCGGTAATAAGACTCACACGTATGAGTGGGTGAGTGATGCGGATGGTCACTATCAGGTGTGCACAGTTGAAGGCTGTCTGTATCAGGAGAATAAAACGGAGCATACATTTTCCGGAACAGCCAATGACTGTACCAATATTCGGAAGTGTACGCAGTGTGGTTATGTGGAGAAGGAGGCATTTGACCAGCATAGTTACGGCCCGTGGCAGTTGACAGAGGAAGATGGAATAGCGTTTCATTTCCGGAAATGTACTAATCCCGGCTGTGACATAGTAGACAAGGGCCCCCACGTATTGGATGAGGCTGCCAGACATGACTGTACGCTGGAACTGAAGTGCAGCGTCTGCGAAACAGTGGTACGGGAGGCAAAAACTGCTCATGATCTGAGATACGGGCATACTATCAGCGGTCACTATCAGGAGTGTGTGACTGACGGATGCGATTACAGGACAGAAACGAAAGAGCATGATATAAATTACGATAACAAAGACTGCACGAAGGACATCAAGTGCAACGAATGTGGTTATGTGGCGTTCCATAGAAATTGGCAGCACACATTTACAAACTCCGCCTATCATGACGGCGGGGAGACGGGTCACTACCAGATCTGCCGGAATAACAAATGTGAGGTGCACAGCACGCCCGTGCCCCACTCCGGCGGCGAAGCTACCTGTAAGGATAAGGCGATATGTGAAGTGTGCCATGCGTCTTATGGAGAACTGAGCAAGACAAATCATACCGGCGGCACGAAGATGGAAAGACAGAAGGACGCTACGGAAACGGAAGACGGTTATACCGGTGATGAAGTATGTCTTGGGTGTGGCGCTGTCATAAAGGAAGGTACTGTCATTCCCAAGCTGAAGAAACCCTGCGATCATGTGGGCAAGCTGGTACAGGAGTTTGACGATACCCAGTCTTGGTACAGATGTACAGAGTGCGAACATACACAGGATTATGTGCCCCACAATCTGTCAGAGTACAAGACGAACGAGAACGGACACTGGAAGCAGTGTACAACCTGCAAATATGTCACAACAGAGTCTGTACATGTCCTGAATGAGGAGGAAGTGGACAGGAACTGTACCACGGCCGTGCATTGTAAGGAATGCGGCTATACGATGATCCAGGCGGAAGAAAAGCATAACTTTGACACAGAATATGCGATCGGCGACACGGAGCACTGGCATGTGTGCACAAACCCTGACTGTGAAGCGATCAGCCAGAAGACGCCCCATGATCCTGTGGATGACGGAGACTGTACTACGCCTGTAGTATGTAAGGATTGCGGGCATGTGCTGGGCGGAGATGAAAAGGCGCACTGCTATCCGTCTACATGGCAGATAGATGGCGATGAGCATTACCGCAAGTGCGAGAACCCCGGCTGTAAACAGGAACAAAGAGCGCCTCATGACAAAGTGCTGGATGACAATAACTGTACCACGCCGGTAGTGTGTCTTACCTGTCAGCATATCATCAAAGAGGCTGAGCCATTCCATAATTTCGGCGGCAGCTATAGCACCACAGAGACGGGACATTATCAGCACTGCCAGAATCCTGATTGCAAAGAAATCAGTGGTGAGTCGGCTCACAGCGGCGGCATCGCAACCTGTATCAGCCCGGCCTTCTGCCAGATATGCGGTATTTCCTACGGACCGATCGATCCAGATAACCATATGGGGCGACAGGAGCTTCACGATTATAAGGCGCCTACCGTGGAAGAAGAAGGCTACAGCGGTAATGTAGTGTGTCTGGATTGTAATAAAGTGGTCGCATACGGCAGGGTACTGGACAGATTGCCTGCGGAGTTTGAACACACATTCAACATCCGTGGTTCCGATGACACCCATCACTGGAAGGAATGTGCCTGCGGCACCATAGACGAGACTTCTTATAAAGAGCACTCCTTCGGGGAGTGGGAAAGCGATGTTACCAGTCACTGGCATCTGTGCGCAGAATGCGGAAAACAAGTTATGGGTGAGCATGTCATGAAAGACGGCATGTGTACTGTGTGCGGATACAAAGCGGAACATGTCCATACATATGAGTGGAAATATGATGATTTTAATCATGAGCAGGTATGCAGCGGCTGCAATGAGACAGTAAATAACGCTCCTCATACTTTCGAGAACGGATATTGTACCGCCTGCGGTGCACAGGAACATAGGATAGGAGATCCCGATAGAGATGGCCGCATTTCCGTTCTAGATGCTTTGACGATCCTGCGTTGTGTTGTGGGAACTGTGGAACTAGATGACAATATGGCAATACTGGCTGATGTGGACCACAACGGCGATGTGGATGTGAATGACGCACTGCTGGTGATCAAATATGTGGCAGGAGTCATCAGAGAATTTCCTGATAATGCTCTGTAACGCCGGAAACAGAGTTGTAATTTAATGAGTGCCCGGGGGCCCCGCAGATTGCGGGGCCCCCGTTTTTTCCGGCGGCGGAAAAATAAGACAGAAAAATATGCTTTTTTCCTTGACACCTGCCGGAGGATGTGTTAAATTGACGTAGTATGAAATCAAAGCAGAGTATCCGCTCTCACCTCAGCACACATGGATGTGACTCGGGTTTATAGAAATGGACCGCATACAGCATGTATGCGTTTGTTTGTGACGGATACCCTGCGGGGTGTCCTTTTTTTGCGTGCCGGATCTTTTTCGGCGCACAGGAAACCGGAGGGACGGATGGAGAACGTACCCCGGCGGATAAAGGGTTATGAATATTTGTATGGAGGTGCACGACCATTAGCGATTTAATGATTAATGAACAAATTCGCGACAAAGAGGTTCGGCTCATCGGCGAGAACGGTGAGCAGCTGGGTATCATGTCAGCCAGGGAAGCGTACAGGCTGGCGCAGGAAGCGGAACTGGATCTGGTAAAGATCGCTCCCACGGCAAAGCCCCCGGTATGCAAGATCATTGATTACGGCAAGTATCGGTATCAGCAGGCCCGTAAGGAAAAGGATACCAGGAAGAAGCAGAAGATCGTGGAGATCAAGGAGATCCGCATGTCTCCCAACATTGATACTAACGACCTGAACACAAAGGTCAGTGCAGCCCGCAAATTCATTGCAAAAGGCTCCAGAGTGAAGGTGACCCTGCGTTTTCGCGGCCGTGAGATGGCTCACGTGAATACCAGCAAGGTGATCCTGGACCGGTTTGCCGAGCAGCTGGCGGATGTTGCCGTCATCGACAAGCCCCCCAAGCTCGAAGGCCGCAATATGGCAATGTTTCTGGTGGAAAAGAAGTAATGGATACAGTTGAAGGAGGAGATCGTTATGCCTAAGATTAAGACCAGCAGAGCAGCAGCGAAGAGATTTAAGAAGACAGGTACAGGCAAGCTGAAAAGAATGAAAGCTTACAAGAGCCATATCTTGACCAAAAAGTCACCCAAGAGAAAGAGAAATCTCAGAAAGTCTATCATTACGGACAGCACCAATGTCAAGAACATGAAGAAGATTATGCCCTATCTGTAATACGGGACCGGCGTGAAGGAGGAAGAGAACAATGGCAAGAGTAAAAGGCGGATTAAACGCAAAAAAGAAACATAACAGAGTATTGAAGCTGGCAAAGGGCTACAGGGGTGCCCGTTCCAAGCAGTACAGGATCGCGAAGCAGTCTGTGATGCGCGCCCTGACAAGTTCCTACGCAGGCCGCAAGCAGCGCAAGCGCCAGTTCCGGCAGCTTTGGATCGCGCGTATCAACGCCGCGGCACGGATGAACGGACTGTCATACAGCAAGATGATGCATGGCCTGAAGGTGGCCGGCGTGGACATCAACCGCAAGATGCTGGCAGATCTGGCAGTAAACGACGCGGCAGGCTTTACCGAGCTGGCAGAGCTTGCAAAGAGCAAGATCGCGTAATCATCCATATATTGAACAGGCGAAGGGACCGGCGGCGAAGCGGTCCCTTTTCTTTCTTGTAATTTTTGGGAAAATATAGTATGATATTTTGCATATACTAAGGCAGAAGACAGACCGATCTGCCGTTTGCCGGACAGGAGCGCGGCACGTTTTTTCCGGATAGAGGAAAGGCGCCGCCGGAGCACGCTTTGCGTGGGGAAAGGAGGCTGGAGGATGCCTGTATTTATGTATTGGCTCATCGCGTTTATGGTACTGCTGGTGCTGGAGATCGCCACGCTGGGGCTGACCACCATCTGGTTTGCCGGCGGGGCTCTTGTAGCCATGCTCCTTGCGCTGTTCCAGCTGCCTGTATGGCTGCAGATTGTGGCTTTCCTGGCGGTGTCCGGCCTGCTGCTCGCTTTTACAAGGCCCTTGGCGATGAAGTATTTGAACAAAAGCCGTGTCAGGACCAATGTGGACAGCCTTATCGGCATGGACGCCATCGTGGAGGAGACCATCGAAAATCTGGAAGGAAAGGGCAGCATCAAGCTGAACGGCCTTACCTGGACGGCCAGGAGCAGCAAAGAGGGCCAGGTGATACAGAAAGGTACCGTGGTCACCGTTCTGGCGGTGGAGGGCGTCAAAGCCATCGTAAAGCCCAGGGATGACGGGCAGGCCGCGCAGTGATCTGAGTTGAGGTGCCCGGGGCATATGCCGGGCAGGAATGGAGGGAAATATGGAAGCTCTTATGGGACTGGTGATCCTGATTATTGTGATATTGTTGGTGGTCACATCCTGTGTGAAGGTAGTGCCTCAGGCCACGGCTTATGTGGTGGAGCGCCTGGGCGGCTATCAGGGCACATGGGGCGTGGGCATTCATTTTAAGGTGCCGGTCATCGACCGGGTGGCAAAGCGGGTGACGTTAAAGGAGCAGGTGGTGGATTTTCCGCCTCAGCCGGTGATCACGGAGGATAATGTCACCATGCGCATCGACACCGTGGTCTTTTACCAGATCACGGATCCGAAGCTGTATACCTACGGCGTGGAAAATCCCATCGTTGCCATAGAAAATCTGACGGCTACCACTCTGCGAAACATCATCGGCGATCTGGAACTGGACGAGACGCTTACCTCCAGGGAAGTGATCAACACGAAGATGCGGGCGGCGCTGGATACGGCCACGGATCCCTGGGGCATCAAGGTGAACCGGGTGGAACTGAAGAACATCATCCCTCCCGAAGAGATCCAGAACGCCATGGAGCGGCAGATGAAAGCCGAGCGTGAGCGCCGTGAGGCGGTGACAAGAGCGGAAGGCGAAAAGAAATCTTCCATCCTCATCGCGGAAGGTAAGAAGGCGTCCGCCATTCTGGACGCAGAGGCAGAAAAACAGGCGGCCATCCTCCGGGCGGAGGCTGTGAAGGAAAAACTCATCCGCGAGGCAGAAGGCCAGGCGGAAGCGATCCTGAAGGTGCAGCAGGCCAACGCGGACGGACTGCGGTTCCTGAAGGAAGCCGGGGCCGACCAGGCAGTGCTGCAGCTGAAGAGCCTGGAGGCGTTTGCCAAGGCGGCTGACGGCAAGGCGACGAAGATCATCATCCCGTCGGAGATACAGGGCCTGGCCGGCACGATCCAGGCGCTGGCTGCGGTGGCGGCCGACGGCAAAGAAGCATAAGGATGACGCATATACAGGATTGGAGAATGACAGATAACATGAGTACGCTGAAAGGACGGCATTTTTTAAAACTGCTGGATTATACGCCGGAGGAGATCGCCCAGCTGCTGGATCTGGCGGCAGAACTGAAGGCAAAAAAACGGGCGGGGATCCCTGTGGATACCCTGCGGGGCAAAAACGTGGCGCTGATCTTTGAGAAGACCAGCACCCGCACCCGGTGTTCCTTTGAAGTGGCCGCCCACGATCTGGGTATGGGCACTACCTATCTGGACCCGTCCGGTTCCCAGATCGGCAAGAAGGAGAGTATAGAGGATACGGCCAGAGTGCTGGGCCGCATGTACGACGGCATCGAGTACAGGGGATACGGCCAGGACATTGTGGAGGAACTGGCGAAATACGCCGGTGTGCCGGTGTGGAACGGCCTGACCAATGAATTTCACCCTACCCAGATGCTCGCGGACCTGCTCACTATCCGGGAGCACCTGGGAAGGCTGAAGGGCGTGAAGGTTACATACATGGGCGACGCCCGGTACAACATGGGCAATTCCTGGATGGTCACCTGCGCGAAGATGGGCATGCACTTTACGGCGTGCACCGACCCGTCGTATTTCCCGGATGAGAAACTGGTGGAGCAGTGCCGGGCCATTGCCCGGGCCACCGGCGGCACCATCACCCTCACAGATGACGTGGAGAAAGGCACAAAAGGCGCCGACGTGATCTACACGGACGTGTGGGTTTCCATGGGCGAGCCGGAGGACGTGTGGAGCGAACGGATCAGAGTGCTTTCCCCCTACCAGGTAAACTGTAAAGTCATGGAGAACGCAGGGGAGAAGAGCATTTTCATGCACTGCCTGCCTGCCTTCCACGATCTGAAAACGACCATCGGAAAGCAGATCTATGACAAATACGGCCTGACAGAGATGGAGGTCACGGATGAAGTGTTCGAGTCCGCTCAGTCAGTCGTGTTTGACGAGGCGGAGAACCGCATGCATACCATCAAAGCCGTCATGGCGGCTACCCTGGGCGCGTAAGGCGTCTTTCGCGGGACGGCTCTTCGGAAGCGCGGAACGGCGATCCTTTGCGGTGCCTGCCGTCAGCTTCCGGGGGATACAGAAGGGAGCGACTATGCTATATCAGGACCGGATGGTGCTGTGCGCCTGCAGCGCCTATGAACAGAAATATTATTTCAATCCGGATTTTTCCGCCCTGCCCCAGCAGGTGCAGGACGAGCTGAAGATCATGTGCGTGCTGTTCACCGAGGAGGTGGGCGGCATCCTGTCCATGGTGTTTGATGAGGACGGGGAGCTGAACTTTGAAGTGTCCGCGAAGGAAAACGATTTCTTCTTTGACGAGATCGGCAGCGGGCTGAAGATCAAAAAACTCCGGCAGGAAAAGCAGGAGCTTCTGGAAAGTCTGGAGACATTTTATAAAGTGTTTTTTCAGGGAGATACAGTGTGAAGAGACAACTGAAAATCGGAAATGTGACGCTGGCAAATCCGTTTATCCTTGCCCCTATGGCAGGGGTGACGGATTTGCCTTTTCGGCTTCTCTGCAGAGAGCAGGGGGCGGCAATGGTCTGCTCGGAGATGGTCAGCGCGAAGGCGCTGTACTACGCCATGCGGGAGCGGGTAAAGGAGCCGGGACCGGATGTCCCCCAAAAAGCGGAAGAAGGCGCCGGAAGCGGCGTGTCGGAGGCAGACCGGTGGGTGCTGCCGCCCCGCGGCCCGGAGGAGATCCTGACGCTTCTGGAAAAGCGCAATGCAAATTCGGCCCGTCTTTTGGAGACGGAGGAGAAAGAACGGCCCCTGTCCCTGCAGATATTCGGCAGCGAACCGGAGATCATGGCCGCCATGGGTCATTATATCGAAGCGCTTCCCTTTGACATACTGGACGTCAACATGGGCTGCCCGGTCCCCAAGGTGGTGAACAACAAAGAGGGTTCCGCGCTGATGGAGGACCCCCGTCTCGCGGAGGAGATCCTGCGGCGGCTGGTAAAGTCCGTAAGCAAGCCGGTAACGGTAAAAATGCGCCTGGGCGTGGACGAGGACCACAAAAACGTGCTGGAGCTGGCCCTGCGGGCCCAGGAAGCGGGGGTGGCCGCGGTGGCCATCCACGGCCGCACGAGAGAACAGCTGTACAGTGGGAAGGCCCGGTGGGAGCTTATCGGAAAAGCGGCGGACATGCTGGATATCCCCGTCCTTGGCAACGGGGATGTTTTCTGCGCGAAGGACGGCATCCGCATGATGGAGGAGACAGGCTGCGCCGGCGTGCTGGTGGCCAGAGGGGCCAGGGGCAATCCGTGGATCTTCCGGGATCTGACGGCTCTCTTTGAGACGAGCATGGTGCCGCCCCGGCCTGACGGCGCCGCGGTGCGGGAGATGGTCCTGCGCCATGCCCGGCTTCAGTGCAGGTATATTGCCGGTGGAAGGCTGCCGGGAAAGGCGGCGGAGAAATACGCCATGCGGGAGATGCGCAAGCATGTAGCCTGGTATACGGCGGGGATGCCCCATTCCGCGCAGATTCGGGCCATGTCCAACCAGATAGAGACCATGGAGGATCTGGCGGAACTGCTGGACAGAGTGGCGGCCTGCCGGTGACGGGATATCCGGCGGGATTTCCGGGCGCATCCCGGCGGCGCCGTGACTTGACATTCCCACCGTTTTCCTTTATAATAACTGACATTGTGAATATATTGTCCGGCCATGGTCATTGACCGGTGATACAGGGAAAGGTAGATGCAGAGATGGAAGACAATAAGAAACGTTTGCTGACTTATGAAGGCCTGAAACAGCTGGAGGATGAGATCCAGGAGCTGAAGGTAGTGCGCAGGAAGGAAGTTGCCCAGAAGATCAAAGAGGCAAGAGAGCAGGGCGACCTTTCGGAGAACGCTGAGTACGATGCGGCAAAAGACGAGCAGAGAGACATTGAGGCCCGTATCGAGGAGATCGAAAAGATCCTGAAAAACGCCGAGGTAGTGGTGGATGAAGACGTGGATGCGGACAAGATCCACGTGGGCACCAATGTGAAGGTATATAATTTCACATATGATGAGGAAGAAGATTTCAAGATCGTCGGCTCTACGGAGTCCAACAGTCTCATCGGACGTATTTCCAATGAGTCGCCCATCGGGAGCGCGCTGATCGGCAGACAGATCGGTGATGTGATACAGGTGGAGACGCCTGGCGGCATAGAGGAAATGAAGGTTCTGGAAATACACAGAGCAAGCTGATAAGACCCAGGGGGACGGCCATGCTGTCCCCCTGAAATTATAGGAGCCCGGCAGGATCCTTTTGCGATCGGCGCATGGAAAAAGGACCCGGGACGGAATGAGGAGAAGATCGAAATATGGCAGAGCAGAATCAGACGCAGAACCGGAAGCAGCAAAACTCAAGGCAGCAGCCCGCGCAGGATGTGAACCAGCTGCGGAAGGTGCGCAGGGACAAGCTTCAGGAGCTGGTGGAAACAGGAAACGATCCCTTTAAGATCACAAAGTATGACGTGACCCACCACAGCCAGGAACTCAAGGATCAGTATGAGCAGCTGGAAGGACAGACCATATCCATGGCAGGACGCATGATGTCAAAGCGCGTCATGGGCAAGGCTTCCTTCTGCCACATTCAGGACCTGCAGGGACTTATGCAGGTGTATGTGACAAGAGACGCTTTGGGAGAAGAAGCCTACAAGGCATTTAAGAAGATGGACATCGGCGACATTGCCGGCGTGACCGGAACTCTTTTTGTCACCAGGACAGGGGAAAAATCTATCCACGCGGAGACGGTGACACTGCTGTCCAAGAGCCTTCAGATCCTGCCGGAAAAGTACCATGGCCTGACCAACACGGACCTGCGGTACCGCCAGCGCTACACGGATCTGATCATGAATCCGGAGGTAAAGGATACTTTCGTAAAGCGGTCAAAGATCATCAGCAGCGTTCGCCGTTATCTGGACGGCCAGGGCTTTATGGAGGTGGAGACTCCCATGCTGGTGGCCAATGCCGGCGGCGCCGCCGCCCGGCCTTTTGTGTCCCATTACAACGCCCTGGACGAGGATGTGAAGCTGCGCATTTCTCTGGAATTATACCTGAAGCGTCTCATCGTAGGCGGACTGGAAAAGGTATACGAGATCGGCAGAGTGTTCCGCAATGAGGGACTGGATACCCGTCATAACCCGGAGTTTACCCTCATGGAGCTGTATCAGGCATACACCGACTACCACGGTATGATGGACCTGACGGAGAACCTGTTCCGCCACGTGGCGCAGGATGTGCTCGGTACTACCACCATTGTGTACAACGGCATTGAGATGGATCTGGGCAAACCCTTCGCCCGCATCACCATGGTAGACGCCGTGAAGCAGTACGCCGGTGTGGATTTCCGTGAGATCCACGACACGGAGGCGGCAAAGGCCATTGCGAAGGAAAAAGGTGTTGCTTTTGAGCCTCATCACAAGAAGGGCGATATCCTGAACCTGTTCTTCGAGGAGTTTGTGGAGGAACACCTGGTGCAGCCTACCTTTGTCATGGACCATCCCATAGAGATCTCTCCCCTGACAAAGAAGAAGCCCGACGATCCCGAATATGTGGAGCGGTTTGAGTTCTTCATGAACGGCTGGGAGATGGCGAACGCCTACTCCGAGCTCAACGATCCCATCGACCAGCGGGAGCGGTTTAAGGCCCAGGAGGAGCTTCTGGCCCAGGGGGACGAGGAAGCCAACACCACCGACGAGGATTTCCTGAACGCCCTGGAGATCGGCATGCCCCCTACCGGCGGCATCGGATTCGGCATCGACCGGATGGTCATGCTGCTGACAGATTCGCAGGCCATTCGCGATGTACTGCTGTTTCCGACAATGAAGTCCCTGGACAAGTAAAAATCCAGTGTTTATGCGGGTTTGAAGCACTTTTGGTTTGTGCCAAAACAACGCCATTGTGAACGTGGATACATGCCCGGCTATGAAAACTGTAAAAAGAATTGGAATTGCTGAAAGTGAAGAACTGTAAGATCATGACTATGATTTTGATGAATATAATGGCGAAATTGCAAAGATATTTGGAGTGGTTGAATGAGTGCGCATTAAAGAGCAGGAGATAGAGATAACGTAAAATAAACTCATATAAAGCAATAAGGCCGCCTTTTAAGGGCGGCTTATTGCTTTAAGATATTTGAAAGCAGTATGACTTGGGGATTTAACCGAAGAGTTTCAGCGGTCTTGTACCCATCCACAGCCGGTAGTTCTTTGGTAGAAAGACATGCGACATGCTGTAAGATTTCTGAGCTTCTTTCAATGACAGGGATTGTGTTTTCATTTAAACAGCATTGCCGGATGTATTCGCTGATAGTACAATTCCTTTCATGGACAAGCTTAATCAGTTTATTATCTTCTTCCTCTGATAGTTTAAATCTCCGCTGCTTGTCTTTTGGTGGTTGTTTTCTTGCAATCTCTTTCATAAAGACTCCTCCAATTTTGAACATATTCCTTAAGGGCGCAAGGGCAGATATGAAGATACTGGATGAAGTGTACGGCCCCATGAACTGGTAGCGCACCCATGAGATGGTGGGAGGCAGCCTGTATTGTACGGTATCCGTCTGGAATCCTGACAAGAAACAGTGAATCTCCAAGATGGATGTGGGAACGGAGAGCTATACGGAAATGGAAAAAGGATGAGGAAACCTTATGCCGGACAGTCCTGGAAAACTTGACGGTATTAAAAGAAAACCAGATTTTTGATATGAAGGAACTGATATTTTTCTGCAGTTTTTCCGCACCTGATGGAATGGGGCAGGTGCCGGAAGATTATCTTTCAGACCATGTGTATGTGTATGACAAGGACAAGGGCGGTCTGAGGATCGCGGCATAATAACTGATCAGTGGGAAGGCCGGGCATTTGTCCGGCTGCCCGCTGTTTTTTCTGTTATGGCTATCATTGTTTTTCCGATAGAAAAGAAATGAAAATAGATTACTATGATTTTCCGGCAATATATCTTTGGAAGGGAAAGCGCATTTATTGCGGGGCAGGGCATTACTTCTGCCCATTTACTAATTCAATATAAATCTGTAAATATCGATTAAGCCTTTGGATGTCTGCATCGGTACCGGTTTGAAGGATATGCATGATCTCCTCTGGAAGCTTGGCAAAGTCCGGATCAATCGTCCTGCCAAAGATGATGTAATCAAGGCTGCAGTTAAAATGCCTGCAAAATTCCATCAGGTTTTTCAGTGAAAGACTGGAAGTGCCACATTCCGTATGGGATATATGTTTCGGACTTACGCCGAGCTGATCAGCAAGCGCCTCCTGTGTGACTTTGTGAGAACGTCTTATCTCTGCGATCCTGTTGCCAATAGGTATTAAAAAGTTTTCTGCCATAATTTAATCAGACCTCCTGCGTATAGTGTATGTGGGTTTTATTTTTTGATAAACCCATTAAAAGGTCTATGAAAAAATATAAATTCTAACTAAAAGGTTTGATTTTGAAAAAAGATATGATATAATAAACTGGAAATAATAAACAAAGGAGGAATCTGTATGCCAAATTACACAGTAAAATGCCCGTATTGCCGTACCACAAGGACGGTGTCGCAAAATATGCAGTATACCTGTTCGGGATGCGGGGCGGTCATCACTATCGGTAATGACGGAAAGATCAAAAGAAGTAAGCCGAAAAAATAAGAGCTTATACTTTGCGTAAATGCCGATATGACCTGAGAATGTAAAAGTGGGTAAAGTTCTTTTTGCGAATATCAAAAACGGGGGTAAAGAAACATGCCGGGAATAAAAAGAATTGAGTATATGTGCGTATTTTGCGGGAAAAAGCAGATCATGACTTCTCTGCAAGGCCGTCCGTTGCCCGGGAAATGTCCGCGGAAGACCGGGGACAGACCGCATACCTGGCGCAGGAACAGGACGCTGTTATGAATATGGCTGACTACTATTCAATCTTACAGGTGATCCCTTCGGCGTCGGAGGAAGTCATAAAATCCTCCTATAAAGCGCTGGCGAGAAGTTACCATCCTGACAGTAAAAAATATTCCCCTGAAGTATGCGAACAAAAAATGCGGGAATTGAATGCCGCGTATGAGATCCTTTCCGACCCTGTAAAACGAACAAAGTATGATGAAGAATATAAAAACAGGGGATCAGGAGAGCAGGATCGAGCGTCCGCATACAGATATTCGCAAGAAGGATCCCCGGAGGAGGAAATCCGGCACTCATACAAGGAAGAAGAGCATACGGACCCAACGGTAAAAAAAGGGTTTTTCAGGAAAATTTTTGATGCGGTTGACAATGAACTGCGTCAAAATCAAAAGATTATAGAAGACGCTTTTTATGACGGCATGGGCATGATGGATGTGGAGCTTGTTTATATGTTTAAAAAGTCAAGCGGGCTGAAAAGAACCGGTTACGCGAAAGCATTGGAAGAAAAAGGGCTGCTGTACCGCAATGAGGATGGAAGGCTGGTGCCTACGCAGGAGTTTAATTATTATTGGAGATAACAATAAGCTTAGTCGAATAAAGGAGCGTTTTATTTATTAATGATTACCATTATTGTCATCATATTACTAGCCATGGTCTATGTTGCATTACCTTTTTGGGTAAAATTGGTGTGCTTTGTGCTTAATGTTATTTTTCCAGATCCGATTCCTATTATAGATGAGGTACTAATGGTTGCAGCAATGATAAATAATTTCCTTCATTTAGAACTTGTCATAGATGTCATAGACTGGATGATTGATAATATAAAATTAGTAGTATGCATTTTGATAGTTATTCTGGGTTTTATTATTTACTTTGTTTGTACAAAGGTTTAAATGGAGTGAAATAGTGATTTATGTCAAACATAAGACGGGGCTGTCGCACTAAGTAATTTGTTTGCAGCCTTATTCTTGTGAAAAATAACTGTCAGACCTCGAAAGGATATAAACTAAGGATTAAGAAACATTATACGATGCCCCCAAGGAGATGGATTCCTTGGGGTTTTGTATAGTCTGTGCAAATCTGTTGAAGAAATCTTATCATGAGTAATCCTGTATGTGGGTATTAGCAGGGTATTGTAAATCGTGAAAGCGTGTGTTACAGTTAAATTGATTGGGAGCCCATATTCCCAATTTCCACTCAATTTTTGATTAAATAAATGCTCGTTCAAAAGGTTAAAGAGAGGGAGAAGAAAGAAGTATGGCTACGATGAAAGATGTCATATATAAGGCGGTAAAAAAGAAAATCCTAATCTGATTGTTAATGAGGCGGTTTATGATCGATATGAGGATTATTTTGAGAAAATTTTGGAAATTTTTCCTTTAAAAAAAGTAGTAAACAGATTAAAGAAATTGGGATTTGCGGAGGGGAATGAATGGGATTTTGGATATTCATGTTGCTTATGGACTTACTTATTCCACTGACCATGGTTGTTTTTGGCAAAATGTTCATGACAAAATCTCCCAAGAATATTAACGCCGTGTTTGGGTATCGAACAACGATGTCAACAAAGGAACTGATATAATTGGAACTGTTGGGGGAATCGTTTGCGCAGTGCAGCTTATTCCGCTCATTGGGTCAATTTTCCCCACAGAAGCTGCACTGAAAAAAACATTTGACAGAAATGGAATTCGTCGTTAAATTCTTTTTATGCTGTTGTGCGTCTATCGGAAGACCCTGCTGGATGTGGCGGCGGACGATATTATGCTGAAGGCCTGGTACCGGCCGGACGTACTGGAGGAATTGGGGCTGCTGGAAACAGAAGAATAGTGCTATGGATTTTTGCGCATCGGGCAGAATTATACTGTAATATAGAGTGCTGACATGAAATTTACAGTATTATCTTGTTTTCAAGATGCAAAATCCGAAAAATATGTTATACTATAACAAAAAGACACTATTGGATCACTCCTCATACTATCGGGATATTGCGAAAGAGGGAACGGTGGTTTATGGATGACAGAAACAGGGAGGAGAAGGACAATATGCTGAATAAAGAAATGATAGAGGACCTGACAGTCGGATTATGCAGTATTTTTGGCAAGGGTCTTCATAGGATTATTTTATATGGGTCAGTGGCGAAAAACACGGCGACACCGGAAAGCGATATAGACATTGCCATTATTCTGGATAAGGGAATGTCTGTGGAGCACCGGGAACTTTTTATGGAATTTGCAGCGGGTCTGGATTTAAAATACGAGAGAGTTTTTTCAATCGTAGATATTGAACAGGACAAGTTGGATAAGTGGGGAGACGTACTGCCTTTTTATAAGAATATTCAGAAAGAAGGTATTGTTTTATGGAAGGCAGCATAAAAGAACTGAGTAAATACCGCATGGAGAGGGCCAGAGAAATGCTGGCGGCATCAGATGAACAGCTGGAAAATGCAAAAATGTTCGTATCGGCAGTAGAAGAATACTTGAGTAGGGTACTGTAAGGCTCATGGATATGCCTGCTAAAAACAGGTTTCGCCGGAAACTGATATGTGTAGGGCAGAAAAGGAGGTGGCAGTCATGTGTGTTGTTTCAATCAATGTTCCGGAAGAGATATTGCTGAATCTTCACGAGGATGAGAATGGCTTTGCTGAGTATATGAGAAAAATGCTGGCGATAGATCTGTATAAGAATAAAAAGGTGTCGCTTGGATATTGTGCCAGTGTTGCGGAAATGACGAAAGAAGAGTTTATAAAATTACTTAGTATAAATGGCGTTTCTATATTCTTGTTTGGATCTGAAGATGAATTAACAGATGAACTGCAGAATGCATAAGTAAAATCATGTGGAAGGCTGCAGCAAGGATGTTGAGCAAGTGAGTAATAAAACCGGAAGGAGGATGCAGCATGTGTACGGAATCTGAATTGCAGACAGTGCTTCAGGAAGTGCGCAGCGCTTCGCAGAAACTCTATGGAGATAAATTGAATAAAATTATTCTTTATGGTTCCTATGCCCGCGGTGATCAGACAGACGAATCAGATATAGATATTATGATCGTGCTGAATTGCAATGCGGATGAAGTAAAGAAGCTTCGGAGCCAGACTGCGGAAATGTCAAGTGATATATCGCTGGAGCAGGGAGTGTTTTTGTCGGTTCTTTTGCGTGATAAAGAGCATTTTGAAGAAAATAGAGATTTCCTTCCTTTTTATCGAAATATCACAAGAGAGGGGATAGCGGTATATGAATGACAGTAGGAAAGACTTATGTCTTTATCGTTTGGAAAAAGCCAAAAAGTGTCTGGAGTCTGCGAAAATATTGGCGAAGACAGAAGACTTTTGCGGCGCTGCAAACCGATCTTATTATGCAATTTTTCACAGCATCAGAAGTCTGTTGGCACTGGAAGAAGTGACTCTGACTATGATGATTATTATGTGATATCAAAAGAGGAAGTAGAACATCAGATTGAGGCTGCACAGTTCTTTGTAAAAGGTATAGAGCAGTATATAATCACGATAATTTCGGCATAGAAAGCCTGTTGGAGAGATACCTGAAAGAACGTTTCATGTCTCCCGACGATGCGGACGCTGGATTAATTTATCAAGAAAAAAGCCTTGAGAGATCAAGGCTTTTTTCTTTTTGCCTGACGATAGAGGGAAAAGGGAACAATAACGTCTTTGACTTAAGGGATTGCGTGTAGTAGAATAAAGAGGACGATAAATAAGGCTGAAAACTAGTACAATACAATGTATAATGAGGAGGGGCTTTTATGTCAAGAAGTAATATGTTTGCAAATCATGAGAATAAGTTTGAATTTGCATCAAAGGAGGAACTCATAGCCATAGCATTGAGCTCAGCTAAGGAACTGTCTGAACAGATTAATGGTTTTGGCTTTGGGGATCAGATGACATTTATGCTGTTGATAATTGGTACAAAGCTTGGAGTCGCTGGTGATGGTGATATAAATTCAGACGAAGAAGAGCTTATTGATGAAGTTTTTGGAAGATTATGGAATGGAGATATGTCAGAAGTATATGACATGATTGAAATAGGGATTTCTGATGACGACTATGAAATAGTTAGCAAGATTACACAGTTAGGTAATCATATTGCAATGCCATTCCTTTATTACGTATTCAGCTTCGCATATATTGATGGAGAGTTTGAGGATGAAGTTGCAGAGAAGTTGGACAGTTTATTTGGTAAGAACTTCTTGGTTGACTTTATGCAGAGTAGTATGGAAGATGGGCTAGTTCTAAATGTTACACCTACTATGCAGAGTGGTATGGAAAAAGTGCCAGCCCCAGGTGTTAGACTTACTGGTTTTGAGGCTGAAATTGTCCAGTGGTTCCAGGAAAGGGGTAAACTTATTCCTTTAAGGGAAATCGTTGCTCATTTTCCTGACAAAACAAAATCAGAAGTTCAGAAAGCTATGGACAGTCTTTTTGAAAAAGGTGTTGTGTATGGCGGTGCCGGTATTGTAGACAACTTGTACGGATTAGATGATAGTCTGGATTTCTATTTTGATGAGCGGAAGCAGGAGGAAGAGGATAGAAGGCTTGAGGAAGCACAAAAGTATGGTGTTTCGGAAGAGGACCTTGATAAGCACATAACGTACTTGGAGGCGAAAGAAACACTTAAGAAAGCTAAGCATTCAAAGGATTATGATGATGCGTCTAAACAGTTTGGAAGCGTAAAGGGATATTTGGACTCAGATTCTCTTAAGAAAGAGTGTGATGAAAAGTCGAAAGAGTTAAAACCATTCGAAAAGGCAAAAGATGAGTTTGATAAGGCAACAAAGAAGTGCAATGATGCAGACAAAAAACATAAAGAAGCGGAAGAACTTTATAAAAAAGCCGAAGCTGATAGAAATGCAGCGGCAACCACATTATCTGCAAAGAAAGAATCTTATGAAAGTGATAAAATGCAGTTAGAACAAACACATAATAAGAATATTTCTGAGTGTGAGAATAAAGTTTCTGAAGCTGAAAATAAGGTGGCTAATGATAAAAGAAGTCTTGAAGAAGCTAGAACAGAGTTGGCTGAAACATTTGCATTGGCATTTGGAAAGAAAAAAACTTTGAGATTGAAAATAGCAGACCTTGAAACAGAAATTCCTTCAGATGAGAAATCAGTAATAAGTTTAAAATATAAGGTAAGAGCTGCCAAGAGCGGAAAGACTAAGGCACTTGCAAAATTAGAGGCTGAACTTAAGGCGCTTGAGAGCAGTTCTCAGAAAGCAGAATCAGCATTTGATGAGGCAAAAAAGAAATTAATAAGTGCTAAGAATTCGTATGATACAGCTAAGGATGATTTGGAGTCTAAAAAGAAAGCGTATGAGAGTATTAAGCAGATAAAAATGTGTTGATTATAAATATACGTTATTTGTTATATTATAGGGAAGATTTAGTGTGAAAGAAAGTAGAGGAAGGCCGTAAAATGGCGCACTGAAACAAGCTATTGAAAAATAGCCTTTTGAAACAAGGTTGATTTTATAGTGATAAGCTAAGAAGCAAGTAAGGGCTGCTCAATAAGCCCCTCTGCAATCAAAAGCTTCATGGCCTGTTTGATCGCCTTTTCCTTCTGTTTATTTTTCAGGGG
>CANQHX010000006.1 GCA_947623905.1 uncultured Lachnospiraceae bacterium | reverse complement strand
ATAGCCCAAAAGGGCCGCGTACTGCTCTGCCTTCTCTCCCAGTACCGCTACAGGGGAAGCCCCTGCCGTCATGTCCGCATGAGCGGGATACGCGAACAGTTCCAGGCGCTCACAGCTGGCGATGGTGCCGTCCTCCTTTTCCATGACAGCGTCCACATGGATCGCTGCCGGGGCAGTGACCCCGGGTACCTGCACGGGAATGGTGCCGGCGCACAGTACATTTGCAGCCTCCACCGTAAAGGTCCCGCTGTAAGAGCCTGCGGCTTTTCCGTCCACCGTCACAGTGGCGGTCACCGTCACCGTCTGGTCGTCGGCCGTATCGTTGAGGCCCCATGCCTCCACCTGATAGGTCTCCCCGCCGTAAAGATAATTGCGGTCGCTGCGCAGGTTCACCCGCAGGGGCACAAGGGAATCCGCATAGGCGTAAAACGCCTTCTTGGGCATCCGGTCGCACCCTACGATCGTCTTCATCCAGCCCGAGGGCCACGCGTCGATGAGCAGGTGCAGCGCCGTGTGGTTCAGCACGTCCGCCCGCCTGCGGAAGGCGTCGGTCATCATAGTGGTAGCTCTTGCCTGGTGCTTCTGGCTCTCCCGCACCCAGTCCGCGAGAGTGCGCTGCTCCGGATACCAGTCGCCCTGCACGCCGTTGGTCTGAGCCCGGATGATCTTCGTGGGATACCACTCGCCCTTTTCATTGCAGGCAAGCCACTCCTTCGGGTACCGCTCCCGCATGATGTTCTCATTGTCCAGACCTTCCGCGCCATACTCGCCGCAGCCGATCATCCAGCCCTCCTTTACGGGAGGCAGGTAGCCTCTGTACAGCTTGCCGATGGGCACGCCGTGGTTGCTGTACCACATGGTATAGCAGTGGAAATCCGGCATCCCCTCGGAGGTGGGAGGATCGTAATCACCCTCCACGTTCTTGATGACCCGGTCGGGGTTTTCCACATAAATCATCTTTCTGGCCGCCACGAAAAAGGCTTCCATCTCATCCCGCAGGATATTTCTCTGGGCCTTGATCTCATAGCGTTTACTGTATTTGCTGTTGGGATCGTCCGTCCTGCGGATGCACACCGGCTCATTGATAAATGTGACAAACACTGCCGAGGGATGGCTGCGCAGCAGATGTTCCATCTCCGCCGCCTGGCGCACCGCCTCACACACCTGAGGCCTGCGCAGGAAGCTGAACAGGGGCAGGTCTGTCTGGTTCATCATGCCCAGCATGTCCATGTAATCGTAGATCTCCCGCTGGACAGGCCGCTGGGTGAGCCGGTAATAATTCATGTTGCACAGCTTGGCGATGAGGATATCGTCCGCAAGCTGGTCCAGATCTCCGGTCATGACGCACTGCTGCAGATGTCCCATCTCATTGGCGCCCCGCAGTACGATCGGTTTGTTGTTGAAGAAAAACTTTCCTTTGGGCTGTGTCGTCTCGTCGCTGACAAACTTCCGCATGCCGAAATGCTCCGTGCCCTGGGTCACTGTTTTTCCGTCCTTCGTGATGGTGCAGTTGATGCCATACAGGTACGGCATCTCCGGCGTCCACAGCCGGTACTCCTTCATGGGAATGCGGTAGCGGAACTCATTTTTTCCCGCGCCGATGACCTTCATGGCATGTTCATATGTCACCTGGTATGCTTCCCGGAAGTTCCGAGGCGCGATGAGCACCTGCAGCTGAAAATCTTCGGGAAAATCCGGGGTGTAGTTCATGACGCCCACTCGCAGCTCCACATGGTCCCTGTCGATATCAGGCCGCGCGAAAATATCCGTTATGTAGATGGCGGGGCGGTATTCCACCGTCACCCTGCCGAACACCCCTGCTCCCGCGGGACAGTGGTGCCAGCCCACCTGTGGATCGTCCCAGCCGGGGCCGGTGGCAGCGTAAATTTTGTCGCCGTCAATGTTGCCCTCCCCCAGAATGGAAAAATCGTTCTCCACCTGGATGATCAGCTCATGCTCCCCCGGCGCATTCCGGAGAAAATCGGAAATGTCAAAGGCAAAGGGAGCGAACAATCCCTCATGAGCGCCCACATAGCAGCCGTCCACATAGATCACGGCCTTGTAGTCCACGCACTGGAACTGCAGCACGCCGTGCTCCTGTTCTCCCAGCTCTCTCGTCATAAACCGGGTACGGTAATAAGCCTTCCATTTGCCCACCGGTCCCCGGTAGTCAGGAATGGTCACATCCTCCCAGTCCGCCGCCTCGTCTCTCTGGGAAAACACCTCGTGCTCCTTCAGATACCGGAACCGGAACTGCTTCAGCTCCAGCGTCTCCGGCGCCTTCACTCCGGGCATGTGGTTTTCCATAAAAGGAGCGTACTGCCTGCGGAGGGCAGCCAGCCCCTCCTTATATTCCGAAAGGCGCTCCTCGTCGCTTCTCTCCTGGGCCACCCTGCACCGGTCATAGGGAAAGGACCGGTCCGATGCCGCAAAGGGCTCCGGCTTCCAGTCCGCAGGCACTACCTCTTTATCGGTGCTGCCCAGCGGATGCTGGGTCATGGCAATGTCCGCAAAATAATCCTGATTGGCCATAATCTTCTCCATTCCGGAGCGTTGTATTCTTATGCTCCACTCTGAATATCATCCTGTCTGCATCTTCCGGGCCCGGTCCCAAATGGCGCCAGTACCCCAATTATTTTCATTATAGCTTAAAAAAAGGGGGTTTGCACCCCCTTTTTTGAAAAAATCACAATATTTTAAAATCCTTTTCCCTGCAGCCAGCAGTATACATATAGTTCGGATTTTTTTCAAAGCTTTCGCGATGATTTGCAGGAAAAACAACAGGATGTGTGCCTGATTGGTCGCACCTTCTGTCAAACTATTGTTTTTTCTTGCCTGTTATACCTTTCCCAGCTCATCAGAACCTTCAAACTCTTCGTTTGTTATTGGTTCTAGGTCGCCCGAGTAGTTCTCCAGAAAATTATAAGCATACTTGCGGTTAAGAAGTTCATGGATTTTCTGGTTGTAATAGTTTCTAAGGCAGCTATAACATGAAGGAGAGCAGCTACATCCTTTCGTGATAGCAATAGCCTTCTCAACTACCTGACGGAAACGGAGGCCATCTTCTGTGACCAATCTTCTAACATGACCAGCTCCACCCGCAACAGCATCGTACAGAACAATGGCGTAGATTAGCTTGTTGTCATATACGACCTTGTGTAGACAGCCCTTAATGTCGTTTCGCTCGATATCCAGGGCAGAAGACAACGCCTCCAGCAGAGCATACATAACTGACAGCATCACTTCCTGATTGCCCGCCTGTGGAGTGGAGAAAACCAAACGCACAACATCCGTCTTGAAAACATGACAGAGCTTATTCTTGACCAGCTTTACTTCACAGGTCTTTCCCCAGGGAGTAATATGTTTTTTTTCCAGGGTTTTCTGATGGGAGTTGAATCCGGCCACTTCCATGTTTTCCGTGGTGCTTTCTGCATAACCACAATGCGGACAGACATAGAAATCATCGTTGCAGACGACCATGAGGGAGTCGTTGACGGATGTCTCCATCTGGAAACGATTGCCGTCCTTCATGACAAAGGCATATTTCTGCATGACCTGCCGCTGTGCGTCTCCAATATAGAAGTCATCACTACGAAACGCCTTATCAGGTTTTCGCATAGGAACAGCTTTCGATTTTGCATCTGCAACAAAGCCCTTTCTCGGTTCAATGGCCTGCTTCCATCTGGACCTCGAAATAATTTCATGACAGGAAACGCAAGGCTCTCCTCCCTCATCGGGCTCCATTGATCTATGATTCCAAGTCATGCACGAAGGATTTTTGCACTGTGCGATATAAGCTGTTTCCCAATCTTGTCCGGTAGTCTGGGGTAGTTTTCGGATATATCGGCTGGTATAAAGCTTGCCGTCCGCTACCACCTGAGAATCCGGTGCATACTCAGAGATTGCCAATTGCAGATCACGAACCATCTGCAATTTCTTATCCGTTGCGGTATTTGTATTTTGATACAGCTCAACGGTATCGACCGGGAAACCATACTTAGGCAGCACATTATTCCTCACAAGAAATTCGATCAACTCGTTTCTCCCTCGGTTGTCCTCTTTCCCGCGACGGTAAGACCACAGTTTTTTCTCTACCGCCGCAGCCTGCTGCGTCAGTCCCTTCGTAAGAAGGCGCTGGTACTCATCAATATAGTATTGTATCGTTCCTCGAAACTCATCGACAGCAATTCTTAAGACACCTTCCTGACCGATCAATTTCTCCGTCCAGGAGAAATCATTGATCCCCATGGTTTTATGCATAGCTTCCGGGATTGATGCTTTAAGGATCTCTTTCAAGTGTTCCGGCCTACTCGAAAGATATGCGCAGAGCCGCTCCCAACCATCGCCGTTGAGTAGCACATCGGCGTTATTCGTATTATACACGTCGACCTGTTTAGAGAAGAAGTCACTCAGAGCCACCGCGAAGATATGCCGCAAGATTACCTTCTCGTTTCGGACAGTAAACAACGGAACCCCGATTTTCCCGGTAATCATGTTTTCCGGGTTTTTGAAATAGGTAAAATCATGGGAGCTGAGTTTGGAATATGTAAGAGAAAATGCCGCCGCATTTTTGCCGCGACCAGCGCGGCCAGCTCTCTGAACATAGTTTGCTGGTGAAGGCGGCATATTCCGCAGATATACAGTCTCCAGATCGCCTACGTCCACGCCCATCTCAAAGGTCGTCGAGCAGCTAAGAGCATTGATTTCCTTATTAACGAACATCTCCTGATACTTTTGCTGTTCCTCGCGTCCGAGCTGTGCTGTATGCTCCTTGATATGCAACGGTTGCATGAGGGTAGACTGATAGAGCTTTGCATAGTGATTGTCTTTCAAAAGGCTTTCATGTGTGATGCTGCGAAGGTGTCCACCGCACTTGATTGTGGTACACATATCCTTGCAATTCATCATTGTAGTCTTCCCACAGACATCACAGACATAGATCGGAACATCTTCCGTTCCAGAACTGATGGTAAACCGCTCCGTGCTGAAATAGAACTCATCGTTCCCCGCAGTGGAAAGGGATTCCTCACCTCTAAGAACCTCATCCCAATACATCTGCAGCAACTCATTTGCAACAGCATCTTCCAATCCCAAAACATTCATAACACGCTTGAGACGTCCGTTTTTAAGAAGACTGCCGTTCTTTCTAACCGTTGAAGACCAGCCTGCAAGGTACGACTTCTTTTTGTCTTTATCCATATCTTTGCAGCGCTTTACCCGCTTGGGCTTTGGAGTATAGAAGATGTACTCTCGCTCATCATCGGTCAAATCACAGTCTCCCTCCAATGCACCATGGTAAACAATTTCCATGGCAAGCAAATCGAAGAGAGCCTTCACATCTTCAACTTTTTGCTGATAGGCTTCGGCAACACCCGCCATGATTTCCTTGGTGTTTCCTTTATAATTGAACTTGATAATACCCAAAGAAGCCAAGCTGGTGCTGCGACGTGCGTTGACCATTTCATTCAGGACAGCGATCCAAGCGTTTTTTCGACTGGTCACCGTGAGGTTTTCAACGCCCTTATCGCCGGGTTCGGCAAAGGTCCTACACGAATCGAAGTATGAGGTTAGCTCATCCACGAAGTGCTGGATCTCCCATGGGTGTGCGGCCATATTTTCTTTGTTTTTTTCGACTACATGCCAGATACCGCGTCTACGAAGAAACTCACTATACGAGGCAGTCATATATGACGCAAAGAAGGCCGCTTCTCCTCTGCTATCGGAGAAGGATAGGAACTGTCTCTTTCGGCGAACAATATCAATTTGAGTCCCTTGCTTTGCCGCCCCAAACAAGCTCTTTTTTACCGGCTGTGTGCTTCTCTTACTTTTGAGAACCTTTTCGCTCTCCGGCAGTTCTTCAAACAACGAGGTACCAAGAACTGCGGTTGCCGCGTCATATCCCAGATAAAAGGTCTTGAATGTACCAAAATTACAGCTCGGGCATTTCCCATCTCCTCGTGCTTCGCTTTTTCTTGCTTTCCTGAGTTTGACATAGTGATCCAACCCACATGTACAGGGTGGGTCTGCCTTCAAACTCTCATGGATTAAGGTGCCGCATTTTGAGCACAGGAGGTAATCATTCTTTCCGATTTCCTCTGTTTCATCTTCATCTTCCTCATCCATATCCAAGTCGATATCTCGGCTGTCTCTGAGCATATAATACTCAATTTCGGAGTCGTATGAACTGTTTGCAAATTCAAGCTTTCCGTCTACTTCTTTCCCGGCCACTGCAACTCTTCCGCAATCATCGCAGATCGCGCACTCAAACACTTTCCAATCTTCGCCATCTATCGAAATGCTCCGATTTCGGTTGAGCATTAACTTTTTATTCTGACCAAGCGTGACATATACGCCTTCAAGCGCCTTTGCAAACATATGATAACGCGCTTTTATCAACACGGATTTGTTTTTGGAAGCCTGTGCAGCCACTCCAATAATGTTTACAACATCCTGCTGGGTCACATCGTGGGTTGTTCTGAGTGCCCTCGTAATCTCGGGGATCGTCATTGGATGACTTGCAATCCTGCGGAGGTCTCGATAAACTGCGGCACTAACGCACAGATTATAAAGATACTCAGCATCAGGCATACCTTCCGGAATCGGAAGCCCATAATCATCAGCAATGACATTTAGTGGCTTTTGAGGATTAACAAGCTCCGCAAACATAGATAGTGGAATCTCAACAGGCTCCCTATCATAAGATGGAACCACACTTTGAGATCTGATAATATCCTCCGCATAAAAAGAAGCGTTACACAATGTTTCCGCAAATTTGACGATATCATCATCTGCTTCTTTTCCGCCAAGCGTTGCGCTGGTGAGAATATGGAGGACATTTGCCGGGTTACTAATTCTTGCTTTCAGTCGCTTCAACAACAAGGATGTCTCCATTCCTGTCGCTCCGCGATAGATATGTGCTTCGTCCAGAACGAGAAAACGCAGCTTTGCCCCCGAGAATACCAAGTCATCTTTTGGCCTGAGCATCATATACTCAAGCATGGCATAGTTTGTCACGAGGATATGCGGAGGAGTCTTCTGCATCTGATCGCGGGAAACAATCTCATTCTTCAGCGGCTTTAAGGGATGTCCGTTTGCATCCTTGTATACCTTGCCATATTCAGCGATTCCGTCCTGTTCATTTTGCTTTGTGCTGCTGTTATAGACACCGAAAGTAATCTCAGGATAGCTCTTCAACAGATTGCGCAGTCTTTTCATTTGATCGTTGGCAAGAGCGTTCATCGGATAGATCAAAAGCGCTCTCACGCCAGAGGAAAGAGTACCCTCTTCGGTCTCCCGAAGCAAGTGATTAATAATCGGAATAATGAAGCACTCCGTTTTACCGGAACCGGTGCCTGTGGTGACGATTAGGTTCTTGCCTTTGTTTGTTTTTCTGAGGGCTCTTTCCTGATGAAGATACAGCCCACGGTTGATCTGAATCTCTTTTTCACCATCGGGAATATCTCCCTCCAAACTGCGGAAGATAGCAGATGCCTCTCCCTCCTCAATCATTTGAGCAAGGCTTTTTCCAGTCTTATATGAGTCGCTGACATCCAAATAGGGGCCTTTTGCAATAGCGCCTTCCTCATATAGGGCAGCAGTGAACTGCGCAGCGTAATCCTTGTCAGAAATATGGAACAGCGTCGATATGTACCCTATAAACTCATCCTTAATGTTGTCTGCTGCAGTGATTGGACTAAACATGCTTACATCCTTTCCGTCCGATACAAGTATAGATCGGCATTGGAATACTTTTGCTTATTGGCCTTCGTATATTCGTAATCCGTAAGTGCATATACAATGGATTCCATGCTTCGATCATAATAGTTATAGTAGTACAAGCCATCTCCGTCCGGATCAGTAATGCACAGCGCGGTGTCGCTGATATACACGATTCGAACTGGATTCACCAACATTTTCGTAACGCCTTTTTTGTTCGTGTGAACGTCAAACGAAAACTCATACCTTTCCCCATGATAACTGGCCGTGTAGAGAATTCCACTGTACACCGGGCAGTATCCTTCGGATGTATCCTCCATCCTGCAATACTGTATTTGGTCAATATAGCAGGTGCGTATCAGAATATGACCGGCTTCCTCTTTGAACTCATCTGTTATAGCTTCAATAACGATCCGGCGGTTCATAAAACGCAGAAGGTTTTTATCGCCAATGATACAGTCGCCGGTTGCTACAACTTCTTTTGTTCTTTTGAATAATCCTCCAGTTTGGATGCTGATTTCAAAACGATAGTTCCCAATCGGCATATCTTCAGGTATGGCGATATATTCCGTATTTTCGCCAATCTTGAATTCAAATGACTTATCATCAGCGCCAAAGAGCAAGAGGGTAAACTCTCTGCCCGAAGTCCCAATAAATGCCCCTCCTTGATCCCAGAACAACTTTTGTTCTTTTGTCCAGAAGGAAGGCTGTCTCAGAAATCGCTCCTTGAAGAAAACTCTCGCCAGTGAATAAGAGGCACTTTGGGTTTGACCGGCTACTCTCATTACCACTTCTGCGTCAATGAAACTGTCTGTACCACCAAACGACTGTAGGACATTTCCAATTGTCACCAAGCCCTGGCCATCGTAAAGGATGTCTTTGCCGTCAACGAGAAACTGAACATTAACCCTCGCCGGAGTGGTTACTTTGAGAAAACTATTCTGTGGAATATGCCCAATATACCATGCCGGTTGAGGCTCCTGCAGCCATGCGCCGGACGTTTCAGACACGATGACCTTCGGAATATCCACATGAAGCTCTCCATCACGGAAAGGTATCCGGACTTCAGCCTCATCTTTCCCAAAAGGAACTACTTCACGGAAATCATCTATGTCCGCATAATACTCTGCACCGTCATAATCGCTTGCTTTATAATAAAATTCACGATTAAAGCTGCAATTTGCTTTGGAAATCAGCATAAATGTCCGGTCATACATCAATCGTTCGTTTGCCAGATTGATTACTTGCAGGCGTATCGTGTCACGTTCGCTATCCAAAGGCATAGTAAACGCGAGCCCATTGTAAGACTGTTCTAATGAGTCAAACTCTATTCTCTCGCCGTCTTTTAAGAGAACAAACTGCTGTGTGTAATCGCGATTTCCAAAAATGATGTTACAGGCACTCTTCCGGTAGGCAAGGAAAGCTTCTGTGTCCTGAAGGGTGACCGTCGGCAGGGATGTAGATTCGCTCGGAGTGATAAACTTAACGTCGGTCCCATTCTCGCTGTCGAAGGCAATCAATCGACCACTCACAGTAAGCACATATCCGTCCTTCAGCTCCAAAAAGAGCGCTTTCAGCCCGACGTTTTTCATCGAGTCAATCTCGACGATATCCGTGTTCTCTGTCTTAACCTCTGCCGTTTTAGGCACTACGAGCGTATAGTGGCCTCGTTTGACTAGATTTGCCGAAATCTCAGCACCGCCGTAAAACAGCAACACGTTTCGATACAGGCTTTCTTCCGAGTCGTAGATCAACTCGTCATCGCATTTAATCCGAACACAAATGTTCAGCAAATTATCCTCTTGAGAGCCCACCGAAATAGAAACGGCAACACCGTTTAGCGTCTTTCCAAGCTCGTTCCCGTACCAGCTAAGGTTCTGCTGCATTATTTCTCTGCCGTTGCAGCTTACGGAAAGTGTTGCCTTTTTGATCTCCTCGTTCTTCAAGCGAATATCCGGGAGTATGAGCTGTACGTCCGTTTCGTTTTTCAGGATGATCTTCACACGGATGCGGGAATAGTCTATTGCGATGTCCCGCTGAGTGAGTTGTGTCTGTCTCTCTGATTTCTTCGTATTTGCAATCGCAATGATTTTCTCTTTAAACCACTCTTCACAAAGCCATTCCTCATATGTATTGACTTGTTTGTTCTCAGAGTTGACAAGCGAATCGATTTTTCTGATCAATCTTTCAAATAGGTTCCGCGTATAGACAGGCCGGAAAAGGATCAATTTCCGTATTCCTTCCTGAAATGAAAACGCCTTAGAACTGATCGTCAGTTCGACATCTTCCTCATTGCCGCCAGATAACTTCTGCTGGAGTGCGTGGACCATGACCGAAATCAAGGGGTCGTTTGGAATCGCATGCCAGTTAAGGTTGCTTTTGTAGAAATCGAACAGGAAATCAAATAGCGCCATCCATGATTTTCTCGTACTGAGCGCATGGATCACAACCGTTGATTTGAAGGCGCGTCCATTTGCATCCTCCAAGAAAAGACGCCGGTTGCGCTTCATTGCGTTCTCAAGGGACGACTGGAGAAGTCTTACCACCGATCCGCTTGCGTCACGATACCCGAACTGGAGAGAAATATAGTTCCAGAAATTGCTATTCTCCTCATTTTTCCAATTCTTTGCATTGTTAATCAGCGCAAGGGTGATTTGCATTTCTGCGCGCGGTGAGAGCTTTGTCCATGGTTCTCTAAGGACAATGTCAATGTATTTTCTCGCATTTTTATTTAGCTTGTCCACCGTCTCGGGTTTTAGAATACGGCTTCCAATAAGGGGATACATGGCAAAGACTTTATCTTCAAAAGTACCGTCGCTTTGCCTGACCTCCATATCCTTTTCAAGGATATCGACCGCCACATCGGGGCGTTCAGTAGTTCTTTCAAAACCTAACGAACGAATATAGCTGTTAATGTCTGTTCCGCTTTTATAGGTATATGTTTGAAGCGCCTTGTAGATATGTGAATCTGTAGGGAAATAAACAACATTATCACGAACAACATATTGCCTCAGTTCTTTGCGATGACGTTCTTTCGCAGCATCGGATGTAAGCTCAGAACCGTCAAGTCGGGATTCAAATCCATAAAGCTCAATAAAACTCTTGATTGTATAGCCATTTCGAGAGGCTATTGACCTAATCCACTGGTTTTTCGGATCAGAGGAGATGTACACCCTCCCATCAACCATGTTTTCCTGCATGAAGGCAATAATCTGCTCATCTGTAACGCTACGCTGATCGAGGTAAGGATAGCCGGAAATGAAAACAGCGTACTCATCCAACGTCATTCCTCGTAACTGTGCATTATTCCTGAATCTTTCAGGATTATCCGGGCGATAGAAAGGCTTTGTAAGGACGTTTATAACTCTTCCGTCTGATCCACCTGCCAACTCCCGCTCGGTGTACATGTGCATTTTTTTGCTGACAACTTGTTCCCGAATCTCATCCGGCAAGTCACTCAAAAAGAAACACTTAATCTCGTTCTCATATATAAAAAGGCAGACAAAATCGTCCTGTCTGTTATTCATACAACAGCAGGTTACTTCGTCGTCAGTATAGTCAAAACTTTTATTTTCAATCAGTTCTGCAAGGATTGACAGCTCACTTTCAGATATTGTCTTTCCTGTCCATGTAGATCTGCGCTGCGGCAATCGCTTCTCCAAGGCGTTATATACGCTTTGCCTTGACAGTCCAAACCATTCCGTCATCTTAGCTGGCTTGAAACCAAATCTTTCTGTTAAAATATCAATGACCGCGAAATCAAAACCTTTACTGGCAGATTCTACGATAGGTTCATCTCCAAGTTCCCGATTGTCTTGAGATGCAAGATAATCAAAATAAGCTTTACCATCTCTAATTATTGCATCGATGACCGCAAGTATTTCGTCTCTTGTTTGAGCGCCAACATTTCGGAGGCTCATGATATCCTTCTCGGACATTTGGATCAGTGCTCCGACCGTTTGGATACCGCCACGTCTCAATGCGTTTGTTGCACGAGCACCAAGTCCAAGGCTTTCAATTGGCGTATCTTGAACATTCGGAAGAATCTCTTTGATTCGTTTCGCTCGTTCCTCAAAGAAACTGATAATATCGTCTGCATGGGCTATTACACCATTCAATTCTTGGAGAACATCTTCACTGATGTTGCGCATTGCAGACAGTTCAGTCATATCGCAGTTTAGCAAATCGTTTAGCTTCATTAAGCCCACACGGACCAAATAGCTTTTGCTTTTATCTGAAATCTCCAAGTCATGGATATATATCGTAATAGTCTTTTCGTTCATCTTATCATCAGAATCCTTTTTGAAAAATAAGGGCGATGTCTCAAGGACATCTTCCTCTTTCTATCGCCACTTTCTAATTAGTTCGGCTTCTTTGGCTCAACAGGCAGCGGAAACTCTATTTCAGCATTTTTCCGGAAAGAACGACGCTTGCTTTTTGCTTTTTTATCCGCCGCTTCCATTTCCGTCGAATAGACTGCTTCCGCGGCGGAGATTGACGCTTGCACATCCGTCAACAGCTTCGCTGCTTCTTCGATGATTGACTTCTGAACTTTCTTCGCGCCAAATTTGAACACACCAAGGGAAGCCAACGTAGATTCAGCCAACGCTTTACGATCCGTTTGCTCTTTTAGTACTGCATTTGCTTTCGCAATCGCATCATCGCGTTTTTTTGTTGCTGCGTCCACAATAGCCGCCTTTTCCTCAGCTATCTTAGCATCGACAAAAGCCGAACGTTTCGCTTTAATGTCCGCGCATTCGCTTTCCCACTTCTTGTGGTCTTCCTTATACTTACGGAGTTCTTCTTCGGCCTTCCGCGCTTCTTCCTCTTTGCGTTTACGCGCTTCCTCGGCCTTCCGCGCTTCTTCCTCTTTACGTTTACGCTCTTCCTCAGCCTTCCGCGCTTCTTCCTCTTTGCGTTTACGCGCTTCCTCGGCCTTCCGCGCTTCTTCCTCTTTGCGTTTACGCTCTTCCTCGGCCTTCCGTTGTTCAATAATTCTGCTTCTATCCTGAGCAACTCTTCTATCACGATCAGCAACTTTTGGAACTGTTTTTTTAGCAGGCGTCTTCTCATCACTGATTTCCGCTTTGATGCTGATCGCTACGTCCGAACTCTTTGCGTGTTTATTTCTCAAAGAGGCAGGTATGACTTCGACCGTCGCAGCTGTGTAATGGAGGCGATTATTCGTCAAGATTGGCGTGAGTTTATCACTTATATCTGACGGAAGGTATCCTAGAGAACCGAGTTCGCTCATAACCTCAATGCGCAATGGATCGTATGCATCTTTTGAATGAACAAAATATACTTCTTCACCGATAATTGTCCGTTCTATTGTTTCTGGCCTTTTTTTGAAACTTGTTTCTCTAAGATAAACGCTGTCTGGCATGTTGAGATCTGTTGAGAACGGCTCATAGTGTTCCCCAACCACTAACAAACCACACCGAAACAAAACTTCCTTTTCTGCCTCCGAGGCACTGAACCCTCCATAGTTTAACCATCCCGGAATATCCATTATGTCTGTTTCAAAAGCCATTTCGCACTTGTTTTTTCCACGATAAATATTGAACTCCTCAGTCTGCACATAGGACCCCAGATAGTACAGACAGTAGTCATATGGATCAACATTGATGTCCGTGTTGTCAGCAATGATTATGCCGTCTTTCCCCAATGTTTCCGCGAGAGCATTTACAATACCAAACAATTCCTCCGCAGACAAATACGTTCCGCTAACAACAAAGGATGTGTTCCCTCTCTTTGCCAGTTCAGCAAGGCCGAAGCTTGCATCATCTTCATCCTCAAATTTGCGCCAGACTTCCGGAGATGATACTTTAATATGAATTCTGGAACTGTACTGTGACATGCATTATACCTCCCCTCTCAATTAAGAGTATTTTTTCACATAGGATTCAAACTTGGCTTTGGCTGTATCACTTAAATCTACAGGATACTCCAATCTGTATTTTGCAACTTGAAGTTTATGTTCCTTTCCTCTGATTCTCGGGAAAAATTCATCCAATTGAGAAAAAGCAAACGTCGCGTTATGGCCCCATGCTGAAGACAAGAAACAATAGTAGTCTCTTTGAGACACATCGGCGCCCATCCACACCTTGTATTTTATTTCATCTGATTCCGCAGACTTAACAACAATTGAATGGTTTACCCGACGATGTAAAGAGTCTATCCCAACACATCCAACTAAAGAATTAGGGTGGCCATTTATGGTGTCAATTGCCGCGTCTGCGCTTTTCGCTTCAGGATCAATCGTGTCATAAACTACGATCTCCGGCGTGCCTGAAAAAGCACCCCATCCAAGTGTGCGAACCGATTTCGGAATGGTTACTGTTTTCAACTTCGTTTTGGCAAATGCTCGAGTCCCTATGTGTTTTATAGTCTCCGGAAGATTAACTGATGTAAGCCCGGTTTCATTGAAGGCCATATCCTCTATGGATATCAGCTTTTTCGGCCATATGACCGTCTCCAACTTACTGCAGCCACAGAAAGCAAATTCGCCTATTACTTCAAGTCCTTCCGGCAGTACAATTTTTCTTAAGTTCGTGCAATAGCGAAACGAACTCTCTCCAATCTTCTCGACGCTCTCGGGCAGAACCAACTCCGTCATCGTATTATTTTCGTCAAAGAGATAATCATTGAGCACCTTTACTCCTTCCGGAATGATGAAATCAGTCTTCTGAATGACACTTGGGATAAATAGTATTTGAGATTTATCCTTTGTAAACAGCATTCCATTGATGGAACAATAGAACATGTTGTCCGCAGCTACCTCAATAGTTTTTAACGCGCACTTTTTTGTATATTTTCCAGACTGGTATTTTGGAAATGCGCGTAGATCAATCTTCTCCACAGAGGCTGGGATACTCAGACTCTCAAGCGCTTCACAGTTATAAAAGGTTCCGTCTCGTATTTCTTTTACTCCGTTTGGTATGTTAATTCTCCTCAGTTTTGATCGACGTTGGAATGCGTATTTTCCGATCTCGCGGACAGAATCTGGAAGGTGGATTGTCTCAACCAAGTCGTTATCGTTATCCCAGCCGAAGGCATAATCGCCGATACTTGTGATTCCGTCCGGAACGATAATCTCTTTTGTTGACAGGTCACTATACTTCAACAGCTTTGAACCAACTATAAGAACAGCAGATTTTTGTTCAAAGGGTATCGTGCGTCTGCCTAAAAAACTTCCCGAAAAAATACCCTCTCCAACCTCAGTCACGTTCTCAAACCCTTGAATATCCGCCAACTTATCACATCCACTAAAAGCGTGTTCCGCAATTGTTTTTAGGCTGCTTGGCAGAATAAGCGTTTTAAGGTTTTTCATAGATGCAAATGAGTATTCGGCAAGTCGTTCGGTTCCTTCAGGAACCGTATACTTTTTTGCAGGGTATGATATAAACCGCAACAAGCATTTCTTGTCCTTGCTGAATATCGCCGATCCATCACTCCAATACGCACTATTGTCTTCCGCTATTAATACTTTTTTTAGAGATTGACTATCACTATAGAATATCTTCTCCCTCGATAGATTCAGCAGATTGGTTGTGTTGGGAGGAATCACAAGACATTCAACAAAATCAGGGATATAGCCAAAATCAAAGTTTCTAGCAGGTTCTCCGTTTATTCTATTCGGAACAGACACCCTTTTTTCATTGAATCCATTAAGCGCGAAGCCATCCTTGAACTTAAGAACTATTCCCGAATCGCTCGGTTCAAAGTCAAAAGCCATCATCATCTTCAGGTCTTCTTCATCCACATCCTCATTCTCGACATGCAATACTTTCACGTCATAATGATCCGGCTTATACTCCTTCAAGAATTTTTCCGCATAGCTGCCTGCAGGTGCGACATAAATTATGTTTTTATTCAGATACAAGTCCCGATATTCATCGGTGACTCCGGAGAAAACATTCGGGCTAATGTAGCTTACAGACGATGGAAATACGATTATTTTTAGATCATTAACATTAAATACTGTTTCAATTCGCTGAACCCCATCTGATATGACGATGTTTTCGACATGGGTTCCATATGAAAATAATCCAGGATGAAGCGTAATGACCGGTTTACCTTCAATCGCGGCAGGAATATGAACAGTCTTAATTGATTCATCTCCAATCCATCTGACCAGATGCGCTTCATTTTCATCAGTCAAATATAAGAACTGCGTCCTCGTAATCAAATCTTCCTTTGACAAACCTTCGGCAGTTCGTTCAACGAAATCAAATCTAACAGAGCCTAATGCATACCTGCGATTTAACCTCCTCTTTGATTTCGGGGTTATATTTGCAACGAAGCAGTTTGCAAAAGTTATATAATTCAAATATGGTCCTGCTTCACGGGTTATTGACATCCCGAGTGTACCGAGAGACTTTCCGCTTTTCGATGTTACCTCCCATACATCGCCTTTTACTACGATACGAATGGGATCATTTTCACGCAGTGTTTCTGCGCAGGCAACACGCTCCCTGACTACTTTCGCATCTGAACTATACTGACTGAATGTAAGGATCACAGACACTTTACGGTTCTTTTCATCAAAATATGCTCTGTCTGCTGCTTCGTCTTCTGATGAAACAGACTCCTCGGTGATTGTTTGTACTATTTTTCTCGCAAACTCCTCAAAGTAATCCTTCTGCGGGACTGATGGAACAGATTTCTGATCATCATTATTCTTTTCACCTGTTGGGCTGTTCTTCACTGGGGATGTTCGCTTTTTGATAATTCCGTCATCATCTATTGAATACTCGTCTCCTCCGGTTGATTTTATCTTAAGACGTTCTGAGCAATACTGAAAAGCATCTTCGGCAATATGTTCAACTTTCGAATCGATTTGAACGGATTTCAACTCGCTGCATAGACAGAATGCTTTGCTTTCAATGCGTGTGACATCTGACGGGATAACAACCGTTTGAAGCGATGTATCCGAAAACGCTTTTTCTTCGATAATTCGTAATGATTGCGGTAACTCTACCTTGGAAACATTCTTATGTCCCATGAACGCATTCCTGCCGATCGTGCTGGTGCCATCCAAAAACAAAACTTTCCCCTTGCCATGATACAAACAGGTAATCAGCTTGTATGATCCATCGTCAAGCACCGCATAAATGGAATCCTCGTCTCTGAACAGAGTTTCATTTTCTTCGTCAATTCTATAGGAAACTGTGTTCCAGGTTGAATACGCTCCGGATAAGCTTTTGGGCCGAAGTTCCTTCACTGTTTTGGGCAGAAATACTTCCTTTACTCTTGTATCATAAGGCAAAGAGTATTCATCAAAGGATTCGACTCCATCTGTTAAGACAATGTGTTCCAGAGAAGGGCAGCCGGAAAAAGCTCCAGCCTCAAAAGCAATAACGTCGGCGGGAGCGACATAGGTTGAAGCCGATTTGGAAAACATCCTGAGCAGCCTCTTTTGCCCATTATTGATCGAATAGAAACCGACCCCGTCAGAAAAGTAGTTTGGGTTTCCTTCTTCCACAACGATAGAATCGATTGGTTTGGGATAGGTTTCGGATGATCCCGCGGGATTATTGATTGTGTATTTTCCTAAATAACGCAGCTCTTTCGGCAGGATCAGCGTGTCGATAGCCACTCTTAAAAAAGCATTATCTTCAATAGATTCAACACCGGACGGAACGGTAATTACAGTCTTTCCGTTTTTCTTTTTTCCTTGATAGCCGGTTACCGTCTTTCCGTCCGCAGAAAGAATAAATCCGTCGGAAAGATCTATGATCATATCGTTGATTATTTCATTCTTATCAGGGACAGCTTCCAAAATATCCCGCATGATTCTTTTCCCGGCATCTATTTTCTCTTTTCCGACAGAATATCTCATCAAAGACTCTTTGATTGAAATCTTCTTCAGCTGCGTATCGGACATAAACCTAATCGCCTTTTCGGCGTCCACCTTGTCTTTTTCCTTTATAAGATCGCTTGTCTCATGTTCGCTGAAGATGCGCTCCACTTGCCGTGTCTGCGCAAGAGGGAATGGTACCGTGTCCTCTGTATACTCATTGACTTCCAGAACCAACCCGACTTTTTTCTTTGACCTCAGCGGAACAACAACAATGTCTCCCGGCTTTATTTCAAAATCACAAATGTAGTAAAGGGGAGATTGATAATTTGCCGGAAGCACGCTGCAATATGTATAAGTCTTTGAATTGCCCATCTTATACCTCACTTTCCCAACTGCATGTTTCTGCCGGCTTTATCTGTGAATACATAGTTGATATTCTCCCAATCATCACGACACATAAAATCATAAACAATATTCCCACCATCCTGAAATGATTCGACGGGAGAATGCCGTAACGTCCATTTGGAATCAGACCGGCTCTCGCACACACCAATCTCATAGTTGTCAGTTACTTCCTGAACTCCGCTGCGTGAATAGTAAAGTTCAACGGTCCCGTTCATTTCGTTTTCAGCAAACATTGCCATTTTGACGTTTGGGTATCTGATCATAACATCCAAAACGTCATCACCAAAAACAAACAACTCAGCGATACCTTTTTCGATAAAAATCACATCGGTAATATCATATATTTGACTGTCTTTCTCTTGAAGATATTCCATGATTTTCATGACTTCACACGACAGGCCTCGAATAACCGCCCAAGTAACCGATTGTTCAAAACCATACCTCTTCGGTATCACATTGCTGAATGGAACAACCGAAGAATTGTTGATAATCGAAGCGGATGCGACGGCTGCGTTTGCATGAAGAATGCTCCGTATCATCCCGTTTGAATACTCCCTGACTCCAACCTTTCGAGAAATCGTTGTAATTTTGCTCAGATCGCAAGGAGCAGATTCATCATCACATATGGTTATTTTCTCGATTTTTCCGAATACCGGGTTCGCGCACACTCCTATACCAACCTCGACATAGTCGCCTTCACGAATGCTTTTCGTGTCACTTAAAAAGTAAAAAAAGCCATCTAAGCCTAAGATTGAAACCATGCAAAGAATAAACTTCTTCTTCTTTTCTGGCTTTTCAAGTCTCGGAGTGGTCTTTGAATTTATCAGTCCGATAGACAGCAGATATTTTCCCAAAGACATTCCGAAGGTTGCATTTGCCAAGTTTTTAATCGTTTTAAGCTTCGGCATAAAGTCCGGATTTGCTGCGAACAGATCGTCTGCTGTCTCAAACTGCGAGCCATTTGGATATCGATTTTGTAATTCCTGTATTATAGCTTTGGGGTCTGTTGTCTTTGGCCGGCCTCCGGAGGATGATTTGAAGCCATAATGATACCCGTATGCTTCAAGAAAAGTCTTTCCATCTGGATAACCTAGTTCACGATACAGTTTTGTTACTGTCTCTCCCCATTTTTTATGGTCTGTATGTAAGCCTATAATGGTTTTATCAGGGTATGCAGAATCAAGTTTTTCAAACAGAGTACGAATTCTTCTTTTAAGTTCTTCCGGCTCAGATCCGGGACGGTAGTACGCCATAGTAATCCTCCTCGTTTTATCCGTTTTCTAGTCTTCGATGAACCTCTTTTTGTAAGTACGCAACTTCATCATCTGTGAGATCATCTCTATCAATACTAACCGAAGTTTCTCCCCCGCGGGCAGCGGACAGGCACTCTTCGATCTTTTCTTCAACCACCATATTCCGGTAGCCCATAAAATTCATAAAGTCATCGTTTGGAAAGCTCATGTTCTTTTTCCTCCTTCTATCACTTCAATAACGTCGCCTTGTCCTCTAAGCCAAATATCTACGCCGTCACCGTAAACTTCGGCCTTTATCGTCCAGCCGCTGTCATCGTGCTCGATGATCTCGGCGGTCGGAAAACGGTCAAGAATGGACTCTATGCTCAAACCTTTATACTTGAACTTAATTGTTCTGAGCTCGCCGCCGAACATGAACTGAATTCTCTTCCTGAACTCTCCCTCCTGGAAACGGTCCGCATACGGCACATGGAAGTGTTCAGGAAGGATCTCATATTCTGCGATACGATCTATCCGGTAGATCGTGGGGAAAGGTCGTTTCGGAACGTCCGGCATTTCTTCACTGGCGCATATAAAGGCGCACAGGTAGAAATAGTATTCCGAGAACATAATGCCCACCGGCTGAACCAGGCGCATTACCTTGTCCGGTTCTTTCAGCTTCTGGTAACGAATACGCATGAGCCGGTGTTCATAAACTGCGCTGCTGATATCCCACATGTCATCGACAAACTTTTTGCCATGGTGGGGCTCAAGGTAGTGGAACTTTTCGTTGCCGATCAACTCAGAAACCTGGCGATAGTTTTTGTACGGAACACAGCACTGCAGAAGTTTATCAATGATGGGATACATCTCTGCTTTTGTCAGTGACCGACTTTCAAGCAGGATTTTACATACCGTCAGGATCTCGCTGTTAGTCAAGGTCTTCTTGCCGTTTTGAACCAGAACATATCCTTTTTTTCTGCGGTCATAGACTAATTCTCTGTTTGATTCCGGATCATTAGAGAAGTATGCGCGTATATCGTTGATGTCTCTTTGAATAGACTTTTCATTCACACCATAGCGGGCAGCCTCATCCGCTTTGACTAATACTTCTCCGTCCAACACTCGATTGTAGAGGCTAATTATTCGACCAACCTTTTTACCCAACAAAGCATCCTCCTTTTGTCAGAATAAGCCGCATCGTATGCTTTATTATATCAAACGAGGACGGACAGAATTTGTCCATGTGACTTTTTCAGCCAGAATAATTACCAGTTATCAAGGTCGCCAAGCAAATCATCCATGCTGGCCGGTTGATCTTGTCCGGTGAACTCCTTCAGTTTCAAGAACACTTTGGCAGTCGTGATTGCGTCCGCCAAAGCCCGGTGAGCTTGAGGGTTCTCAATACCGAGTTTATCTGCGAGTTTCTGTAAAGAGACTTTCTTGGCATTGATTCCAAGCTTTTCTTTGAAAGAGTCGGCAAAGCGCATGACGTCAAAGTATTTGTTCTCAATGACAGTATAGCTATAACGTCCGGCTCGTACCATGAAGCGGCTATCAAAATTGATACAGTTAAAGCCCAGCAGCACGGAATCTCCCACGAAGTTTATAAACTCTGGAAACACTTCCTGAACTGGTCTTGCGGCATAGGCTTCTGCATTTGAAATACCGGTAAGCGCTTCGATCTCAGGTGATACCTTCTTATAGTCCAACGGCTTCACGAGCTCTTGAAAGGTGAATTGCTCGGATTCTACTATCTGATCTCCAAAAACTTTGATCGCGCCGATTTCAATAATAGAATCGATTTTAGAATTCCTCCCGGTGGTTTCAATATCAAAGGCCACAAAATGATCGAAATCCGTATCTCTCGTTTCGACTGGTGTAGGGTACTGGTCACGCGGAATAGCTTTTCTTGCCCGATTAGCCGGTGCCGGAACCGTTGCGTCGATACCGATAGAAGACAAAAAGTCGATATATTTCTTTCGTGCCTCATCCCTGTTTTCTTTGGGATTAGGCAGATACTCCTGTTTCCCGGCAATCGCCTTTTCTCGCTGCTTTGCGTTCTTCTCAGACTGACTGTTCATCGTCTTAACGACAGAGGCATCATCGCTATAGCGCTGAAGGCAATCAGCGATAACTTCATCCGCTAATTCATATCTTCGGGTGATGGTATAGAAATCTGCAAGGTTATAGTATCCCTGCCAGGGTATCTCATTCGATGCATACAGTTCAGCAGCGATTTCATCTGCTTCCTGATATGCATAATCCATGTAATAAGCACCCAACGCGATCCCATGCAGACGATTTCTTTCTTCTTGCAAGAGTCCGGGATTCTGAACTATGGCATGATACATGTCATAAAACCACGGGCGGCTTGGTTTGGGGACATTAGGGGATGACCCGCTGATCGACATGACTTGCCAGTACTCTTTTCTGGGAGTATCCAGATCTGAACTTAAAGCAAAGACAAGGTTTTTGAAATGATACGGGCGGGAAAGCTCTTTGGCTATTTCATCCCAAAGAATGTTTTTACCGCTGCCCGGCTGATAGGAAGCAACTTCACTGCAGAGCTTCTCAAAATCAGTCTTAGGTTTACAGATGTTGCAGATACACGCATCCGTATTTTTTCCACAAATAATACATTTTGGCATAACTACACCTCCCGATTTGCTAAAGTGAAAACAGATTATTCTATTCTTTACCACACACAAATCTCATGTCGCAGAAAGAACATGCATATGAGTTTGTGGCGCTGCCGCTGAATTCCTTTTCCTCAATATTTTTGATCGTTTCAGAGATCTCCGAAATCGTGGAATCTATAGCATCTTGCGTCCATTCAAATGTAATCAGCGGATCGTTGTTCTGGCAGTTCGTATAGTAAAGGTGCATTCGGCTGACCTTTTTTCCATACATCTTCTCGATCAGATACGAATAGATTTCAAGCTGCTTTCTGTAGTGTTCCACTCTCTCTGGATGTCCTGCGATATCTGGTTTCGGGCCGGTTTTATAATCGACGATTTCAACGGTATCACCTTGTCCCTCAATCAGGTCAATGACTCCCTGAAGGATATAATCGGGCAAAACCAAATTGATCTGCTCCTCAGCCCTCCACACTTTGCCGAGTTCATCTTTTCTGTGTCGGTAATATCGAAGCACCTGCTGAAGAGCATTATCCCGCTGCTCATCTGTAAGGTTATACCCTGTTTGCTCCTGCACACTCTTATAGTTTAGCGAAAACCACTCTTCGATCGCAGCTTCATTCACACGATCAAGCTTACCGGCAATGACGCACTTGTTCATGTCTTCCAGCGTTGCATGAACAAGGGTTCCTATCGAGGTGTGGATCATCTTGTTTTGCGAGAAGCCATACTCTTTGTAGTACTTATACTGGCTTGGGCATCCGTCATAAATAGAAATATGGGATGTAAATGAGTACACGTGTTTATAACGGATCGCTTTCACGTCCGTAAAAGGAACGGTTTCACAAAATTCATGCAAGTCAGGGAGCCTGTTTAAGTATTCTCCAAAGTATTTACTGTCACTCTTCTTTGCAGCAAGAACCAGCAGGTTTTGAGCACGGGAAAATGCCGTGTAGTATAGCCTCCAAAAATCGAAGAACTTGATATCTGCCATTGGCTCAAAAGGCTTTCTGTGAAAAAACCTGCTTTCAGCAGAGAGCAATAGCGGATCTCTGTTTCGCTTCGGTACATTTCCAAGCGAGCCAACAACGACGACCGGAAATTCAAGCCCTTTCGACTGATGAATCGTCATAAACGAAATGCATCCACTGGGAGCGTATTCCGATTCATCCTCATATTCTCCAATGCCATCTTCATACATGTACTTCAGATAAATATTGAAGAACTCCTCCGGCATTGACAGCTTATTCTTGTCGGAAATGTGATGCATATCATGCAAGAAGGAAAACTTTGAAAGCATACGGGATACTTCTGCCAGATTTCTGGCCGCCCGACTCTCAAGTACATTTCCGTTTAAGTCTGCCTGAAGGTAATCTTGAAACGGTGGATAAGAGATAATCCGATAAAAAACGTCCAGCAGGCTGACGTTTGAGTCTTCCTTTAACGTTATGACCATCCGTTTGGTTTCTTCAATATAGGCTGTCAACCCTGTATTAGCTTTTACATGCGGAAGCGCAGCCTGTAGGCAACCGATGTAATATGACCTGAGTTCTGCGGAAATATAATGAATGAATGCGTTTTTCTTTAGATCTGCCATGTAGCTTTGGAAGCACATCATGATGCTTCCTAAGATCTGCTTTACTTCGGTTCGTTCAAAGAACATGTCAGACCGGGGAGAATAGACAGGAATGCCGTTTTGCTCAAAGAAAGCCCCGATTTGAACAGCCTCTTCACTTTTAACAGACCGAAACAGGAAAGCCACTTGGTTATAGTTGTGAATATTGCCATTCGAGATCAGGTCCCTTACCATGGTCAGGAGCCCAGTTTTCTCTTCGTCTAACGAATCACAGCCGCAGGAATAAACAGAACCTGTGGACAGCGTTGGAGGTTTACCGGCCTGAATGTTTTTCGGATATCTGTATCTGCCCCAATTAAACAGATTGACTCCTTCCATGTTTTCCATCCATCGATTATAAAAATCAATGATGCCGGGTTCTGAACGATAGTTTGTGTCGAGATGGATTACTTTGCATTCTTTCTCATTGAATTTAGACGGAAACTCCAGGATGTTTCTGATGGTTGCGCCCCGAAAGCGGTACATCCCCTGGTCATCATCGCCGACGACACAGATATTCTTCCTACTTCCCCCGATCAAAAAGATTATCTGTTCCTGAATGTAGTTTGTATCCTGATACTCGTCTACCATCAGATACTTGATTTGATCCTGAATGCCCGACAGAACCTCCGGATATCGCTGCAGCATGTTGTACGCCTTTGTCTGGATAGAGGAAAAGTCCATGGCTCCATTCCGTTCGAGCAACTCCTGATAGCGCTTTACGAGCTTTCCAAGGAATCGTATATCCTCATCCAAGTCCCGCTCCAGGGAATCAATGTCAACCAGCTCCTCCATCATCTGATTGACATAGCGGCAGATTTCAATTGCCTGTTTCCATGTGCTTTTCGCCGCAATATGCCGGGAGTATCCTCCCAATCGACTGAAATAATCGATGTTTCGGCAGACAAGATAGGTTTGCTCAAAAGCATCCAGCATTCTGCCGACCCCATCATCTTCCATGTACTCGGAATGCTCTTTCATCAAGCGCAGGCATACCGAATGAAAGGTTCCGATGTACATTTCATTTATATTGATCTGGCAGCCGATAAACTCATTTGATATTCTTGTCAGCAATTCCTCTCCGGCTTTTTTCGTAAAAGTGACAACCATAATCTCATTGGGATTAACGCCTTTCACCTTAACCAGATACGAAATTCTCTTTACCAGTGTATATGTTTTACCGGTTCCCGGTCCGGCAATGATCAACACCGGACCTTCTGTGTGAAGAACAGCTTCTTTTTGCGCATTGTTTACTTGTCCGAAATCAAACAAGCTCATAATGAACACCAATGGCTTTCATAAAGTCGGTAATCTGATCCAGTTGGTTTTGCGTTGCAATGACCCGCAAAACAATTCCATCATCTGGCAGTGCAGATGCCTTATTGCCAGTCTCAAGATGAGGCGAGTAAGAATCTGCAGCGACAGGCGTAGTTATATTTGTTGTGAGCCTTGCTTTATTCGCGGCTTCTTCCAGTTCAAGCTGTTTTTCTTTTACACGATCCATGGAACGAGTCTGACAGTAGATCTCAATTAGAGTTTCCACAAACGGTGACTTCAGCGCGCGAATCGCTTCTAGATCATCGGCAGCAGAAGTAATCGCCGAGATGATTTCTTCTTCATATTTAGACTTTGGGAAAGATGCGTTAAGCCATTTGCTGTCAAAAATGGATGGATAGAGCTGCTCTGCTAAATCACCAAGATCAATCGTTTTACGATCATAGAGCTTTTTGATTTCCTGTTTTTTTGCTTCTTTTTGTCTTGCCTCGTATTCTTTTACCGTATTATCGATTAGTCCTCTCTGCTTTTCAACCATATCAACAAGAGATTTCATATCCGGCTCAAGCGCATCATACGGTGCAAGGCAGCGAGCTTTATATGCTTTTCGTGCATCCTCAATGACTTTCTTTACCTTGTTAAGTGTGGTACGATCCTTTTTTGCATCCTTGATTGTGTCATCTGTATAAACCAAGTTGGCATAGAAATCCAATCGGCTCTGCAATTCTGCTCGAAGCGCCGAAAAATCCCACCCACTGATATCTGTGTTTTCAAGTCTGATGATTTGTAACTCGTTCATATTGATTCTCCTTCAAGAAAACAAAAAGGCACCGCAGATAGAAATATCCGCAATGCCGACAACAACAGCTGGCTGCTCCTTTTGAGCCTAAGAATTCGTTTCCGCCAGCTTTGCCAATATTCGATTTTTATTATACTCGATATTTAGAACAAATTCAATTCTTTTGCACAAAATTGCCTCACTTTTACTGCACAAAGTTGCCTCACTTTTACAACCGATTATTTGGGTAAGATCCTATACAATTTTTTCTTAGTCAAAACAGGCTCCAATAAGCCATACAGACAGATAGGCTCTAACCCGCATATTTACTGGTTTAGAGCCTATTTTACTTCAAAACTTGAGTTTTTATTATAGTTTTCAAAAAAGGGGGTTTGCACCCCCTTTTTTGAAAAAATCACAATATTTTAAAATCCTTTTCCCTGCAGCCACTCTACGCACTTGCCGAACCACTCTTTCGCCTCTCCGGCGTCATCCCCGGCGGCAATGCCAAGGCCATGCTCGCCGCCCTCGTAGAGATGCAGTTCGCATTCGGCGCCGGCGTCCTTCATGGCGTCGGCAAACATCTGGCTGTTTTCATAAGGCACGAAGGTGTCTCCTTTGCAGTGCCATATGAAACAGGGCGGCATGTCCTCTGTCACGCCAAGCTCCGCAGAATACTTTTCGGCCATATCCTGATCGTCCGCGTTCTCTTCTCCCAGGAAATTGGCGGTGCTCATCTCATGTCCGTATTCTTCCGAAAGACTGATCACCGGATAACACAAAATGCCATAGCCGGCACGGGCATTCAGCTGATCCATCTCATCAACCGCCTGGGTGTCCTCCCCGGCATGCTCCAGATTCATGGACGCCAGATGTCCCCCGGCGGAAAAGCCCATGATGGCCACCTTGTCAGGCGCGATACCGAAATCCTCCGCGTAGTACCGCACAAAACGTACCGCCCTGCACACATCGGCCAGCATGGCCTGATAGTCGTAGGGCGCGATGCGGTACTGGAGCACAAAGGCCGAAATACCCTGCTCATTGAAAGCCTCCGCGGGAACAGTACCTTCTTTTTTCGTGGCAAGGCTGGAATATCCGCCGCCTGGACAGATGATCACACACCCGCCGTTCGCGTTATCTTCCGCGATATACGGCGTAATGGACGCCGTATTCTTATCCGATGCTTCGCTGTCATAATAAGGCATGTCCTCTTTGTTCTCCCAGAGGGGAATAGCCGTACCGTTTTTGTACTCCAGAGGCGTCTTATCCGCAAACTCCATAGTCAGCGGCGCTTCCATGGCTGCCGGCGCCTCTGTCTGGCCCGTTCCTCCCTGACCGTCTGCTTCTTTCGTATCGCTGCCGCCGCATCCGGCCGCAGAAAAGGCAAGCACTGCCGCCAACGCGCATGCCGTCAGTGGTTTTACAAATGTTTTTTTCATAACAGATCGTTCCCTCCCGAATCTTTTGATGTACCTGTTTCCTGCAGAAACCGATAACACGAATATATACGATATCAAGGGAGATTACAAGGGCTTTCCCGGCAGTTCACGCCCTGTCCCGGAGCACATACCGGGTGTTCCTTGCCCTGCCCACCTGTGCCAGCACACCCAGTTCTGTCATGTACCGGAGCAGCCTTGTGGCGGTGGAAGCGCTGACCGCGAGCTGATCCTCCACGTCCCGTCTCGTGACGCTGCCTTTTTGCCTGACTATTTCCACGATCATGTTTTCATCTCCGCCTGTAACAGAAAAATCCATTAAATTCCTTTCCGCGAAATTATTCTTCAGACGATCATCCTGATGATTCATGTTTGGCAGGATCACTTTAAATGCGTTAGTAGTAACTCGTATCACCGGTTTCTTTTCCGCATCAGCATACGCACCCATGATCTTGGGCATACCGGTACCATATGCTTCGATCAGCTTCAGCCTGTAAAACACATTTGCCAGATCGACATTCCTGCACACGGAAAGCCCTTCCATGACGTCATCCAGCCCTATACCCGGCAACAGGCCGCCAACAGACATAAATTCTATCCTGTCATCAAATATACTGATCAATATGCTGGAACGAAAGCTGTAATCACGATGTACAAGAGCGTTGAGAAGCGCCTCCCGCACCGCCACCCGGGGATAATCCAGTGCGTCGATCCGTATAAGACCGTCAAAAGTAGAGCGGATCTGGTTGTGCACATCAATGTAGCGATATGCTTCGTTGAGCTGCTGTATCAGCGAGCCGCCAAACTCTTTCCTGTCTTTAAAAATGTTCTGATCTGTCCCCTGAAACACAGCGGCCTTTATGGTATGGACACATTGCTCCGACAACAAAAGAGCCAGATTCGTGTATACTCCGTCTTTGCTGATCAGCTTTAATGTCTGCATCTGCTGCGGTCCAAAGGGTATGTCTCTTTTTCTAAATTCAGCCCCCGTCTGTTCAAACGTCAGCGCCTGCTCCATAGACCGCGTTTTCTCAAAGCTGTCCCCGTCTGTTTCCTTTATCATCTGACGGATCGCCGTATCCGTAGCGGATACGGTGGAAGTGCCCTGACGCACATAGACACCTTCCGGCCTCATTCCTTTCTGGGCCAGATAATAGGGCCTGTTGGTGCCCCTCTGGGTCGTTACTGCCACGATCTGCCTGCCATGATAGTCTATTATCTCATAACGCACAAACATTGTTACATCCGGCTTGATGGAATCCCGTACCATATTGGTGATCTGCTGGATCACGGCATCAGCGTCGTCCACGCCGGATACTGATCCATCATCATCCACCCCGATATACAAGATACCTCCGCTGCTGTTGGCAAAAGCAGCCACTTCCTTTTTTACGTCGTCTACAACCATTCTTTTCAGCTCCACCGTTTCACTTTCCCGAAGCTTCATAGACGTTTCCCTCCAAAAAATGATCTTATTCTTATTATAACCATATCCCGCCAATCAAGTCAAGTATTATGACGAGATTGGCGGGATATGACGAGATGGAAAATGATTTTTTATCCATTATATCTTATAATTTCTCCTTTTCCTCATTTTATCAATTATAACACATACCACTGCGCCTGGGCCTCATACATCTGCCTGTACAGCCCGCCCTTCTCCAGCAGCGCCTCATGGCTGCCATCCTCCGCGATCCTCCCGTCGTCAAACACCAGCACCCGGTCCGCCAGGCGGGTGGCGCCCAGCCGGTGGGAGATCAGAAGCACGGTCCGATCGCCGGTGAGCCGGGAAAATTCCTCGTACAGCCGGGACTCCGCCATGGGGTCCAGCGCCGCTGTAGGCTCATCCATGAGCATGATCCGGGCGTCCTCCTTCAGCAGATTCCGGGCCATGGCCAGCTTCTGCCACTGGCCCCCGGACAGATCCACGCTGCCCTCGTACAGATTGCCCAGATACGTGTCTGTTCCGCGGGGCAGCCGGGCCACGTCTTTGTCCACGCCGGCCTTTTCAAGGGCCTTCGCCACATCGTCCTTCGTATGGGGCTTTTGCAGGTCGCCGATGCGCACATTGTCCTCCACCGTCGCCATATAACAGAGGAAATCCTGCATGGTACAGGACATTTTTTCCCGCAGACAGGGCAGCATTTCCTTTATATCCCTGCCGTTGACAAGAATACGGCCCTCCGTAGGCTCATACAGCCCCGTGAGAAGGGAGACAAAGGTACTCTTGCCGGAGCCGTTTTCCCCCACGATGGCGATCTTCTCCCCGGGCCGGATGGTAAGGCTGATATCCTTCAGCACCTCCCGGTCCGTGCCGGGATAGGAGAAGGACACATGCTCAAATGCGATCTCCACATCTTCCTGCCGGGACAAAGCTCCGTTCCTTCCGTCGATTTCCCCACCGGATCTGTTTTCTGCTAAAATATTTCCGTCGGGCTCGTCCTCATAGCCCATGAGCGTCTCATAGTCCTCCAGATACCGGCCCCGATCGCCAATATCGTTGAGACCGGAAAAGACCCCTGTAAGGGCGGACTGCATGTTCCGCACGGAATTGTAGACGAGGATGAACGCGCCGATCTGGGCCGCTCCCTTCAGAATATCGCCGGAGATCATCGCCAGCGACACGGCAATGGCCCCGTACAGCAGCACATTGACAGCCAGACTGTATCCAAAGTATTTTTTTGTCAGGGCCATCTGCTGCCGGTACATATTTTTTACCGACCGGTCGTATTTGTCCTCCATATAATCATAAAGCTGGTAAAACCGCATTTCCTTGATGTATTTCCGCTTGATGAGTATCAGGGCCAGGTACCGCTGCATCTGCCCCTCGAAGGAGTTCCACTGGTTCATCTCATAGGATTCCTCCGTACGCCTGCGCTGGAGCAGGATGGCGGGCACGGCGGTGGCAAACACCAGCAGGGCGATGATCCAGTTGGTGTGGACCACGATGAACAGGGCGGTGACAAACTGGATGGCGCACCGCACCGTGCTTGTGACCGACTGGATCACCGACGTCATCTGCCACCGCAGGCCGTCCCGGACAAACCCGATCTTTTTGTGGGTATCTCTGTGGTCAAAATATTTCATGCGGATGGTACACAGCTTTTGCAGCACTGTCTTATCCAGATAAAAGCCCACCATCTCCCACATACGGCCGTTGACCCTTCCGTAAAAGAAAGACGCAACGGTAAGGACCGCTTCCACGCCGCCCCATACCGCCAGCCACAGCAGCGCTGCGGACAGCATGCCTTCCCGTCCTTCCATGATGCCGGCGGCGCTGTTGAGAAACTGTGCCTGAAACACGGCGGCAAAGGAAGTGACGGAGCCTAAGAGCACCCAGAGAACCGTAAACAACAGCGCCTTTGTCTGCCCTGACCGGGCCATGATGACAAAGGCTCTGCGGACCGTGGCAAAAACAGGGGCGCGTTTTCTCTTTTCCTTTTGATCATTCATGCTGCTCCCCTCCTTTGCCGTACCAATCCGCCTGTCCGGTAAACATACGGCAGTACAGTCCTTTTTGGGCCATCAGTTCTTCGTGAGAACCCTCCTCGGCCACCCTGCCGTCCTTTATCACGATGATCCTGTCCGCCAGACGGGCAAACCCGATGCGGTGGGAAATGAGAATGGCGGTCCTGCCCTGCAGGGCATGGCGTATGCCGGTAAACTGCTCCATCTCCGCGATGGGGTCCAGGGCGGCGGCAGGCTCGTCCATGATGAGAATGTCCCTGTTGCTGATATATCCTCTGGACACGGCGATCCGCTGCCATTCCCCGCCGGACATATTGCCCCCTTCCTTCTCATACCAGCGGCCAAGATACGTGTCAATGCCCTTTGGCAGCCGCTCCACTACCTTTGCGGCGCCGCCTTTTTCCACGGCGTCCTGTATTTCTTCGTCCCTATCCACTTTGGAGATATCGCCGAAGGCCACGTTTTCCCGCACCATCAGTTCAAACCGCACAAAGTCCTGGAACACCACGCCCATGCGGTCCACCATCTTTGCCATGTCCAGATCCCGGTAATTTGTGCCTTCAAAAAACAGTTCGCCCGCATCCGGGTCGTACAGGCCCAGAAGCAGCTTCACCAGGGTGCTCTTGCCCGCGCCGTTTTCTCCCACAAGCGCCACCGTTTCCCCTTTCCTGATCTGAAGGGACAGGTCTTTTATGGCAGGCGTGTCCTCCCCATAGGAAAAGGTCACATTTTTACACTCGAATTCTATGGGCGCTTCCCCTGCCTTTACAGCGGTAGGCGCGGCCATATTCCCTTCCGGCAGAGGTCTTGTGCCGGTCATGTCCCACGAAAACATGAGCTTTTTGAATTTCAGGTCGCTGCACTTCTCGTAGGTGTTCATGCAGTCGTAGCCCATGTTGATGCACGTATTGCCCACCTGCTCAAACATGGATACAAACAGGTTCAGCCCGCCCAGTGTCAGCCGCCCCGCCCGCAGCAGAAACAGCCCCGCGGATAACATGCCGAACCGGGTCAGGGTTTTGAGGGCATCCATGAAAAACCACAGGGTCTGCTGCCGCCGGTCCGTATCGACAAAGGCGTCCGCCATCTGCTTTTTCCGCTCCTCCCAGCGGGTCATGATGTGATCCTTCATCTGCAGCAGCCGCACGTCCTTGGGATTTTTCTTATATACCATATTGATATAATAGTCCGTCACATTGTCGTTCTGGGACTGGTCCTTCCATACCTGATAGCCCATCCTGGCGTTGGAAATGCCGATGACAGACGCCAGCGCCGTAAACACCGCCAGCACTGCCAGCAGGATCCATGAGGTCTGCCATGCCAGCACCGCCATGCTCACAAGTGAGATAACGCCGGACGCAAGGCTGAAAAAATTGGCGATAAAATAGCCCAGGGTATTTTCATGCTTCTGGGCCATGGACATGAGCTTCGCGGTCTTCGCGTCGTCAAAATACCGCACCGGCACCGTCTTCATAAAATCGCACATCTTCCGCTGCATGCCGATCGTATAACGGTTGCTGAGCCGCTGCCACATGATCTGGGGGATCTGCTGAAACAGACCGTCCACAAACATTACCGCCACAAGAGCGGTCAGCACCAGCAGAATAGAGCCAAGTCCGTATCCCCTGATGATGCTGTCCTGTATGGTGTTGATGATGGCGCTGACCATAGATAGGAATACGGCGGGCAGCACGCCGGTGAGCAGATAAAGAAACGCCCATGCCACAAACATGAGCGGATCCAGAGAAAAGGCGAACTTTAGGCCCCACAATATGACGCCCAGATCCCCGCCTTTTTCACTTTCTTTCAGAATATCGTCGTTCATTGTCCGCATCCCCTTAAAAAAGCATCACAGATCTTTTCCATCCATTCCGATCTGACGATATAGATTATAGGACGATTCCCGACAAAAGTCTATCAACGTATGATTGAGTTCTTACGCTTAAGTCAATCAACGTATGATTGAGTTCTTACGCTTTTTTGAGGAACCCCACGCCAAGGGGATAGGGGCCGGTATGCACGGCAATGGTGGCGCCGATCTGATACGGCCGGATCTGTTCCACATCCAGTACCCCGCGGAATCTCTCTTTGATCTCCGCGAGGAACGCCTCGGCTTCCGGGATATCATAGCCGTATCCCACATCCACTATATAGTCCGCCATGTTTTCTCCGGCGGCCAGCAGGGATTTCACATGGCTGTCCAACAATTTGATCACGGATTCCAGGGATTTTCTGCGGCTTCTTGACAGCCCGGACGGGAAGATCTCCCCTTCCTTCAGCGTGATCAGGGGCCGGATGCCCAGCATGGACGCCGCGATACCGGAAAGCTTTCCGATCCTTCCCCCGTGCCGTAAATATTCTACATTTCCCACAGTAAAAAAGATCCTGCCGGTGTCCCGGATAGCCAGAAGCCGCCGGACGGCTTCCTCATACGCTGCGCCCTGCTCCCTCAGCTTTACCGCTTCCAGCACATATATGCCCTGCAGAACCGTGTCCATGGTGGAATCAATGACTTCTATCTTCGCGTCCGGATAGGTCTCCAGCAAAATGCTCCTGGCGTTCATGGCCGCCTGGTAAGAACCGCTGAACTTTACGGTGATACAAATGCAGATAACGGGGATCCCCTGCTTTACATACTTTTCAAAGGACGCGATGTAATCCTCGATGGACGGAAGGGACGATTTGGGGAAAACGACATTTTCCTTTTCCACCATCAGATCATAAAACTTCCGTATGGGCATTTCCTCTATTTCCTTGTAATACGTCTTTTCGTCAAACGATACATAAAAAGGAACTACCTCTACTCCTTTATCCTTTGCCAGCTGCTCCGGCAGGTCGCATGAACCGTCACTGATGATCTGAAACATGATTTTTCCTCTCATTTCCTCGTGTAGTAAACCTTTTGATTTGGTTTCTATATTTCGTCATATAGTTTATTTTACTACATGTGGCGGTTTTTGCAAGCGGTTTTGAGAAAATTTTTATGTCATTTCCCGGTCTCGGGTTTTCATCCGTTGAACCGGTACCCTGCTCCCCATACGGTCTCGATATACCCCGGTTCTCCCTGGGAAATGGACAGCTTTTCCCGGATCCGATTGATGTGGACCGTTACCGTAGCCACGTCTCCAAAGGATTCATATCCCCAGATCCGCTCCATGAGCTGATCCTTTGTGAACACGATATTGGGATTGGAGGCAAGGAAGGCCAGCAGTTCATACTCCTTATTGGGCAGGCGTACTTCCTGTCCCTCGATATACACTTTATGGCTCTTCATTTCTATCGTGAGGCTGCCGAATTCCAGTCTGCGGTCCGCCTCCTGCCTGCGGTCGCCGGCTGCCGCCAGGATCCGCTCATAACGGCTTAAGTGGGCCTTTACCCTGGCCACCAGCTCTGCCGGATCAAATGGCTTGGAAATATAATCGTCAGCGCCCATGCCCAGTCCGCGGATCTTATCCGCCGAGTCGTCCCGGGCCGTCACCATGATGATGGGGATCTCCTTCTCCTCCCGGATGGCTCTGCACACGTCATATCCGTTGCAGCCGGGCAGCATCAGATCCAGCAGAACAAGGTCATAATCTTCCTCCAAAGCCTTTTTGATAGCGGCAGGGCCGTCAGACACGATATCCGCTTCCACATCGCTGATCTTTAGGTAATCCTGTTCCAGGTAGGCGATATCCAGTTCATCCTCTACGATCAAAATCCGTTTCATGACAATCCTCTCTCCGCTTTTTATCCTTCCGCTCCGTCAGGCTGGCACAGCGGCAGGGAAATGTTCACCGCAAAGCCGTCGCCGCTCTCCGCTGCCACATGCCCCTTGTGAGCCTCCACGATATATTTTACAATGGCAAGGCCAAGGCCGCTGCCTTCCGTTCCCTTCACGCTGGTGCCCATGCCCCGGTAATACGTATCAAACACGTGCCCCAGCTGTTCCTTGGTCACACCGGGTCCATCGTCCCGCACGACTATCATCAGGTGATCCCCGGCGTTGTACAGTCCGATGACCACATGGACGATCTCCTTGTCCTTGTAGGCGATGGAATTGTCCACCAGATTGTTCAGCACTCTCGTCATCTGATCCGCGTCCAGCATCAGCTCCGTCTGGGAGGTATGTTCCTCCAGGGCGATCTCACAGCCCCGATCTGCCGCATCTTCCCCGAAATCCTTCACATACCGGTGCAGATATGCGGACATATCGGTCCTGACCAAATGAAACGGCATGTTACCGGTCTCCAGCTTGCTGAACAAAAACAGCTGCTGCAGCAGTTTGTCCATCACCGTAGTCTTATTATACGCCGTCTGCAGATAAAACTTCTGTTTGTCCGGCGTATCGGCGATGCCGTCCAGCACACCTTTGATGTATCCCTTTACCGTCGTAAGGGGTGTCCGCAGATCGTGGGATATCCCCGCGATCATCTCCACCCGCATCTGTTCGTAGGCTTTTGTCCTGTCCGCCTCCTTCTGCAGGTGCTGCTGCATATCATTGAAAGCGCTGCACACCTGGGACAGTTCATTGGTGCCGGAATAAAAGACCGGCTCCCCGTAATTGCCTTCCTGCACCCGCCTGGCCGCGTCGGACAGCTTCTCCACCGGCACCATGATCTGCCGGACTCTGGAGCAGGCAAAAACATAACACAGGGCGTACAGCACCATTATCACCACAACGGCAAATATGAGCAGGCCCAGAAGCACTACCCGGAAAAAAGGCCGCTGGTCAAAAAAGCGCTCGGGGCTGATAGCTATGATCTCGTACATATCGCCGCCGGACCGATAGGAATCATATACCACCGTCCGGTAAAGAGACATGATGGCCCGGGACCGGCTCTCGTCATTTCTCAGCCTGGAAAATGCGATACCCCGCATCATCCAGCGCTCGTCTATAGAAAAGTCCGTATACAGCACCATGTTGTTTTTCAGTATCTGCAGATTGTAATCCAGGCCTCCCACTGTCTGCTTCACCAGTTCCAGGTTGTCGCTGGCCGTCTCATCGGAAAAGCTCAGGGAATTAAACAAAGTCTGAAGGTCATACGCATACTGGTCGATGTTCTTCAGACTTTTATAATCATCCTGTAATATTTTTCCCGCCATTGTCAAGATGACCACCAGCGACACGATGGTGGCCACCAGCGACAGCACGATCATCAGAATATTGGATCTGAGGATCTGCCTGCCGAACGATTCATTTTGCGATTGTCTGCCTGATGATCTCATTGGCACCTCCGCGCATGGGGATCACATATCTTGCCAGACGTCCGGTCCTGCCGTACAGCGCCTGCTCGTAACTGGCGATGATCCGCTTCACAAACAGCTCCGTACCCATATTTTCCGAGATCCTCCTGCCGTTGGCCGCCAGTTGTTCCCGGAACTCTCCGTCAGTGAGCATCCGGTCCAGAGCGTTCTTAAAGCTATCATATCCCTCATACTGGAACCCTGTCAAGTCATTCACTACCAAATTATCGATACAGGGGTCTTTTTTGCACAGAGGCACACAACCGCTGGCAAGCGCTTCCCCGTAGGTGATCCCCTGGGTCTCGCTGTTGGAGGCGCACACAAACACCTGTCCCATCTGGTAGTACATGGGCACCTGCTCCGGCTGGACCATTCCGGTAAAAAAGATCCTGCTGCTTACCTTCGTGCCCGCCGCCTTCTGCCGCAGGCTTTCCATGGAAGGACCGCCGCCCACCAGAAGGAGGCTGACGCCGGCAGCGTCCGCCCGTTCAAAATAATCTATGATCTCCTCTACGTTTTTCTCTTTTGCCATGCGTCCCACATACACCAGCACCTTGTCTGTCAGGGGAATACCCAGCTCGGCGCGCTTTGCCTCCAGCTCCTCCCGGCTGTACCGTGTCCGGAATTTATCCAGATCGATGCCCGTAGGGATCACGTCGATGGGTCTGCGGATACCGTAGCCCTCCAGCATGCGCTTTACCTTTTCCGTGGGCACGATGACCCGTTCCGTCCGCGCCAGGAGCTGGCGGCTGAAGCACTTTACCATGCTCCTGCCCCAGGCTTCCCTGGGAGCGAAATAGTGGGTATAGTCCTCGTATACGGTGTGATACGTATGTACGATGGGAATATCCAGCCTGCGGGCGATCTTCCGGGCCAGGATATAGCTGCTGAACTCGCACTGGGAATGTATGATCTCCGGTTTCCAGTCCAGTATCTCATTGATGTAGTCCCGGCGGACATTGCATATGAACCGCGCGGAAGGATAGATCTTCCCGATGGAAAAGGAAGGCACTCGGTATACATTTTCCTGCTTTTCCCCGTGTACATTCTGTGACAGCGTAAGGATCCGCACATCGTGCCCCTTGCTTCTCAGCGCTGTTTCCAGATTCAATACGGAGGTCACCACGCCGTTTATCACAGGGGCGTACCAGTCTGTCGTAATGAGTATCCTCATAGTTTCTCCATTCTTTCTGCAAATGCTGCGTTTATTTAACCGCTAACGACTCATAGATCTTCTTCAGCTGCCGTCCCACGCCGCCGATATCGTTTTCCTGTACCAGCCGGGCAGCCGCCTCCGTCAGATCCGGCAGCTCCCCCTCCAGCATAGCCCGCAGGGTGCTCACAAACTGCTCTGTGGTGCGGGCCTTGTAGACTACCCTGCCTTCCGGCAGCCATTCCCGGTAAATGGGGATATCCCGCACAAGTACGGGAGTCTTTAATGCCATCGCCTCCAGCAGCACGATCCCTTCTGTCTCCTCATGGGTGGGAAACAGGAATACATCGCTGCCCGCGTAAGCATCCTGCATTTCCTGCCTGGGGATGTATCCGGGGAAATGGACATTGGCAAAGCCGCATTCCAGCGCCGCCCGCACCTGAGGGGTCACCAGGGGCCCGTAGGTATAGCCGAACCAGTAAAATTCATACTGGGGAAGGCGCCGGGCGATCTCCACAAAATCCTCAATGCCCTTCCGGGCGATCCAGTGTCCCACGCCCAGGACGACTTTTTTATCTTCCGGTATGCCGTATTTTTTCCGGAACCGGCTGCCGTCGCATCGGGCGGGATCTACCTTTTCCAGATCAATGCCGTTGGTCAGGCTCACAACAGGCTTCTTCAGGCCGTAGCCGGACAGGAGTTCTCTGGAATACGGCGTGGGGGTGATGATCACATCCCCGCAGTCATATATCTTTTTGATCCACAGCTTAAACAGCGGCGCCAGCAGGTTGGAACCGGTAAAGGAATTGCGAAAATCCTCCTCGGTGGAATGGGCGTAGCAGATCACTTTTTTCCCCTGCCGCCTCGCCCGCTTTGCCGCCAGATAAGAGTCAGGAAAGACGGTGTTTATGTGGATCACATCATAGTCTTTGGCTTTCCGCGCGGCAGTGAGGGGCACGCCGGCCCGCCTGAGGGCCTCCGCCTGATGGATCATGGCTCTTCCCACTCCGCTCTTCTCTACCAGCTTAAAAAATCCGGGATAAATATAAGCTTTCATATCACTTCTCCATTCCGGAGCGCCTGCGCCGCGGCACAGGAGAAAACGATGTTCTCTTCGGGCGTTCCGGTCTGCGTCTGCCGGCAGCCGTCATGCAAGATGCAGGTTGTTCAGCAGCCACTCCAGCCCCAGCCCCAGCAGCATGGAGTACGCCGCGATGGCGAGAGGCTTCCCCGTTAATATGATAACGACAAACTTTTTCCAACCCATTTTTGTGATGCCCGCCAGATAGCAGAGGAAGTCATCCGGGGCCACGGGGAAGAAAATAGCTGCCGCGAACAGCTTGTCAAACACAGGCTGGCTCTTATCCAGCCAGTTCATATATTTCTCATACACCTTTTCATCCGCCACAAACTCCACCAGAGGCCTGCCGAACCGGCGGGAAAGGAAGAACGCGCCGATGGAACCGGCGCAGATGCCGATATAATTGTACAGAAATCCCATCCAGGGACCGAACACCACGACGCCTACCACGCATCCGATGGCGCCGGGCATGATGGGGACGATCACCTGAACGCCCTGATAGACTGTAAAAAACAGGGGGCCCCACACGCCGAGGGCGATGAGAAATCCTTCCATCTTTTCCTTATCCGTCATCATACCGGCACGATACAGGTAATAGATGAGCAGCACGCAGGCGATCACGCCCATCACCGACAGCACATTGATAATGATGGTATAGATATGCCTGCGCCGTTTCTTCACCGCTTCGTCGACAGCCGAAGGCTTTTGATCCTTCTCCATAAAAATAACACCTCAATATTTATACAGGGGCTTCCTTGTGCCCCGGCAAAAATGCGCCTGCCGGGACATATTAAGGATATCCCCGAATTATAAATAGAAAGGTGTTTTTTTCTAAACGATTTATAAATTTTTCTATTTTTTTCCTTTTCTGTTCCCGCAGCGCCGGATAATACGGCATACGAGAAAGAACACGCAGATACCGGCCAGGGCGCCGATGGCGTCTATGCCTATGTCCGTCAGCATTCCCGCCCGGCCCGGCACGAACGTCTGGTGAAACTCATCCGTGGCGGCGTAAAGTACGGCAAGGCCCAAAGCCCCCGCTCCCATGGCGACTCCCCGCAGAGAAAACGTCCGCCCCAAAGCAAAGCAGAAGGAGGCAGCCAGCATGGCGTACTCCGTCATATGGGCGCTTTTGCGCACCACAAATACGCACGCCCCCATGACGGGAGATCCCAGATCCACCTGACGTCCCGTCACCAGCTCCAGAACATGCACGAACAGGGTGACAAAAGGACCGCTCATATCATCGGATTCATTGGCGTCCATGGCGGAAAACACAAAGATGGCGATCATCAGCGCCACGGCAGGCAGCCAGTATACCGCTTTTTTCCGAAAAGACTCCATCGGTCAGAACAGGGAAGGCGGATATACGCCGTCCTCCACCAGCTTTTTAAAGGAATCTACCACGCTCTGCTTGTCTTCCTTATAGGTAACGCCGAACCATCTGTCCTTTGTCTCCAGCACAGCTACTGTGGCCTCGCCCTTTTCTACCATCTCTCCCACTACGCCGGGCAGCAGATATTCTTTTTTCAGGCTCTCTTCCGGCTTCATGTTGTCCAGGAAATCCAGGAAGCCTTTTTCCAGCACGTCCATGATGTCCGGCGTGAAGCCCCACATGTTCATGGAAACGTGGGCGTTTTCGCTGACCGTCACGGTCTCCCCCGTCGCGGGGTCGGTGCAGGTAACGGTGCCGTCTGCCTGACGCTCAATGTCGCTTGTCTCCACCACTTCCTGAAGAATCCCGTCGCTGCTCACCTGACAGATGCCTCTTGTCACGCCGCCGTTCTCGCTCAGGGTATTGCCCAGGATGAAGCCTGCCATGCAGTATTCCTTTTTGTCCCCTGCGGGCTCATTGTTCACAAGGAAATCATGTACTTTTACAAATGCTTCCTTTCCGTAGTAATCGTCCGCGTTGATCACCACGAAGGGTGTGTCCACCACATTTTTTGCGGCAAGCACTGCCTGTCCGGTGCCGAAGGGCTTCTTCCTGTCCGCGGGAGCCGTATGGCCGCCGGGCAGATCGTCCATAGACTGGAAGGCGTAGGATACGGGCAGTATCTTCTCGATACGGTTGCCGATGATCTCCTTAAAATCCTTCTCCAGATCTTTCCGGATGATAAAACACACTTTATTAAATCCTGCCTCCACGGCGTCATGGATGGCATAGTCCATTATGATCTCTCCGTTGGGGCCCACAGGCTCCAGCTGTTTGATGCCGCCTCCGAAACGGCTGCCGATCCCCGCGGCCATTACAACCAAAGTTGTCTCTTTCACGCTCTTCCTCCATTTCCGCGCCATACGCGCTGCCTCATTTTCTATTGTACTGCTACAGGGATATGGTCGCGCCGGCAGGCACCCTTACGGCCTCCCGGTCGTTCACCCAGATCCACACGTCCAGTCCACCAGGATTATACACCATGGAACGGTCTGCCGTAAACCTCAAATTGCGCATTGCCGTGACATAATCGCAGATCTCAAGATTAGTGGCGTACCAGATCTCCTCCCGGTGAGACAGCATCTGACAGATTTTCTCCATGCGGTCCCAGGAACCGTCCCGGTCCAGCTCATAGCTGTGTCCCCACACATAGAAAACGCGGATGTGCTTTTTCTTGTTGAGGAATTTCTGAAACAGTCCTTCTATGTTTTCATTTGCCTGATGGCAGGTGGGATGCCACTCCATAAAATCTCCGGGCAGATCAAATTCCCCGGTATTGGCTATGGTACGGCTGTACTCCATGCCCGCCGCCCGCAGGGCCTCTTTTAAGGGAGCGCTGTACGTGCCGTAGGGATAGCTCATGCCCCGCACCGGTTTTCCCGCCAGGGGTTCCAGCGCCATGCGGTCGCTGACGATCTCCTGCACCGCCACAGGCAGGGGCAGCTGCTCCAGAAACGGATGGGTAGCGCCGTGGCAGGAGATCTCGTGGTACCGTCCCACTTCTTTTACCTGCTCCGGGGTGAGATACCCCTCCGTGCCGATGTTTTCACTGTTGTAATGGAATGTACCTTTGATACCGTACTTTTCAAACAGCGCCGCCAGAGGGATATCCGCCGGACGCCCGTCGTCAAAGCTCATGGTAACCGCTTTCTTTTTGCCGTAAGGCAGACAGTCAAGGGCGATTCGTTTCATCATGGATCCTTTCTGCCGGGTGCTCCCGGCTTCTTCATAAACCGACTGTGTACGTTCCGGTCTCTCCTTATACAAAAGTACCCCCGGCGTTTTACCGGGGGATACTCCGCGTGCGGTCTGTCAGGCTTTCCCCACGGAACCGAATATCTCCATCTTCTCTTTTACCTTTTCCTTGATGGCTTCTGTTCCGGGCAGCAGCAGCTTCCTGGGGTCAAAGCCCTTGCCCTGCTGATCCTTGCCTGCTTCGATATATTCTCTTGTAGCCTGGGCAAACACGATCTGGCACTCGGTGTTCACGTTGATCTTGGATACGCCGAGAGAGATCGCCTGTTTGATCATGTCATCGGGAATGCCTGTGCCTCCGTGGAGCACCAGCGGCAGTTCTCCCGTGAGCTTCTGGATATCAGCCAGCACGTCGAACCGCAGGCCGGGCCAGTTTTCGGGGTACACGCCATGGATATTGCCGATGCCCGCTGCCAGCATGGACACGCCCAGATCCGCGATGCGCTTGCACTCCTGAGGGTCCGCGCACTCGCCCATGCCTACCACGCCGTCCTCTTCGCCGCCAATGGAGCCCACTTCCGCCTCAAGGCTCATGCCCTTCTCCCGGCAGATCGCCACAAGCTCCGTGGTCTTCTCCACATTTTCCTCTATGGGCAGATGAGAGCCGTCGAACATAATGGAGGAAAACCCTGCCTCGATACATTTTTTGCAGCCTTCATAGCTGCCGTGGTCCAGATGGAGGGCAACGGGAACCGTAATGTTCAGCTCCCCGATCATGGCCTTTACCATAGCCGCCACGGTCTTGTAACCGGTCATGTATTTGCCTGCTCCCTCAGAAACACCCAGAATAATGGGAGAACGCAGTTCCTCCGCGGCCGACAGCGCCGCCTTGGTCCACTCCAGATTGTTGATATTGAACTGACCTACTGCATAGTGGCCGGCCTTTGCTTTCTGTAACATTTCCTGTGCTGATACTAACATTCCGTTACCTCCGTTCCTTTCCAGATATTGTGAAAATTATATCATAAAAAATTCCTGATTGCAATAAAAGCTGTGCACTCTTTCCACATATACAGCCTGTTATCCTTCCAGGCTTGCCGCAGCTCCGGCGGGGATCCGGTAGATGGCTGCCTGCTTGAAATTGACGATCTCACACTTCCGGTATGTGCCGCCGAATTCTCCGTCTACCGTCCAGGGGATCTCCTCCCTGGCCTCGATGGTGAGATGGGACGTCTTGAACCGCTCCACAACCGAAGTCTCCAGGCCGCTGTTCAGCGCCCCCGCTACTGTCTCCGTCAGTTCCAGGAGATTGTCGCTCTTCCTTATGAGGATTACCTCCGACAGGCCGTCGTCCAGAAATACATTCTGTCCCGTGATCCCCTGGAAGCCGCCCACCGACTGGGAATTGGTGATCATTCCCAGGACAAAGGTGCCCTCCAGATGCACGTTGTCTCCGTCCACGACCAGTTCGTAGGACGGCACGTTGGCCAGCCGCTTTAATCCCTCCAGCAGATAGGCCGGACGTCCCAGGAAATTTTTCAGGTCCTGATTGGTCTCATATGACACGTCGGAAAACAGGCCGAAGGCCGCCACATAGCAAAAATAGCGGTCTTCCAGCTTTCCGAGATCCGCGTGGAACTCCGCCCCTGTCACGGCGGTCAGGGCAGCCCTTCCCATGTCCCTGGGAATGCCCATGCTGGAGGCAAAATCATTTGTGGTGCCTGCGGGAATGTACCCCACGGCCATGTCCGACAGCCCGGCCTCATGAACCGCGCTCACCGCCTCATTGAGAGTGCCGTCACCCCCGCTGCATACGAGGAGATCATACTCCCCCGGCGCCATGGCCATGATCCGGTTTCTGGCGTCATGGGCGTCCTGGGTGGGATGCAGGGTAGCCTCATATCCGTTTTTCGTAAAAATATCCACGATCTCGCCGAGCCTGGAGCTGATCTGTCCCTTCCCGGCATGCATATTGTACACAAACAGCAGTTTTTTCATCATGATCTCCATTTCGCAGGTCTGCGCCGTACTTTACAAATTTCCCGGCATAATGGCCCTGTGCCTTTAATATACTGGTATTACATCATTTGAAAGTTCAGGTGGTCTCATTGAGTGATAAAACAAAAATCGTTGTATTCCGTGTCCGTGAACTGGTCTACACGGGTCTTTTTCTCTTTCTCATCATCGTGCTGATCGCGCTGGTGATGATCATGTTCCGGCCGGAAGATCAGGCGCCGCCCGCCAATGACTCCAATTCCGCCATCCAGACGGAAGCCACCGCGTCGCTGGGCATCCGCAGGTCTCCTCTGGGAGACACTGCCACACTGCCCACTTTGGGGCCGTCCGGCAGGCAGGAGCGCTTGAACTGCTGAGCAAAAAATCTCCGATAAAAGTTTTTCTCCCACTTCAGGACCGTTTCTTTGTCATATGTCCCCTCAAAGGACAGGCATGCCAGCCGGTAGATCTTTAACGGCTCGTAGCCCCACCGGAGCATATAGTAAAGGAAAAAGTCGTGGAGCTCATAGGGACCTACAAGATCCTCCGTCTTCTGGGAAATCACTCCGTCCTCGGGCGGCAGCAGTTCCGGGCTCACAGGCGTATCCAGCACATCTGTCAGCACCTTTCTCAGCACGTCGTCCGGCGCGGTATCCGCGAAATACCGCACAAGATGGCGCACAAGCGTCTTGGGAATGGAGCAGTTGACGCCGTACATGGACATATGGTCGCCATTGTAGGTAGCCCATCCGAGAGCCAGTTCCGACAGATCCCCCGTGCCGATGACCAGTCCTCCCAGCTCATTGGCGATATCCATCAATATCTGGGTCCGCTCCCTCGCCTGAGAATTTTCATACGTCACATCATGGACAGACGGGTCATGTCCGATATCCGCGAAATGCTGCTGTACCGCCGCCCCGATGGGCACCTCCCGGAGCGTCGCGCCAAGGCTTTTTGTCAGCTGGCACGCGTTCTGGTAAGTGCGGTCGGTGGTGCCGAAGCACGGCATGGTCACCGCCTCGATATTTTTTCTGGGGATCCCCAGATAATCAAAGGCCCGCGCCGTCACAAGAAGCGCCAGGGTGGAGTCCAGGCCGCCGGATATGCCGATGACCGCGCGGCTGCAGCCTGTATGCGCCAGCCGTTTTTTCAGACCCATCGCCTGTATGGTGACGATCTCCTCGCAGCGCTGCTTTCTGTCCACGGCTGCCGCGGGCACGAAAGGCGTCTGGGCAAACTGCCTTGTGAGCTTTGTTTCCGTCACGTTCATGGAAAATTCCGTCACCGTGTAATCCGGCGGCACAGACTGGTCATAGGATGTCATGCGCCTGCGCTCTGTCTGGAGCCGGAACACATCCACATCCCCATATATCACCTGGTTGGTAAACCGGGGCGTCTCCGCCAGCAGAGCGCCGTTCTCCGCGATGAGATTGTGTCCGCCAAACACCAGATCAGTGGTGGACTCTCCTTCTCCCGCGCTGGCGTAGATATATCCGCACAGCAGCCTTGCCGACTGGCTGGTCACCAGACCTCTGCGATACGCGTCCTTTGTAATGGTCTCATCGCTGGCAGACAGATTGGCAATGAGGGTGGCGCCGGCCAGCCCATGACCGATGCTGGGCGGATTGGGCACCCACAAGTCCTCACAGATCTCCGCCGCCACGGTAAATTCCGGCAATTCCCTGCACCGGAACAGCTGCTTTGTCTTCAGCGGCACCTGTTTTCCGTCTATGGTCACCATGGTGTCTATCAGACTGCCGGACGTAAAATGCCTGCCCTCGTAAAATTCCGCGTAGGAAGGGATAAACGTCTTGGGCACCAGCCCCAGTATCTCCCCTTTGTACAGGACCGCCGCCACGTTGAACAGCCGGCCGTCATGGGCATAGGGAAGACCCGTCAGCACAAGGGCCTCCACGTCTTTTGTGTGAGCCTTGATCTGCAGCAGGCCCTTCACCGCCTCTGTGAGCAGCTTCCTCTGCCAGAACAGATCGCTGCATGTATAGCCGGTAATGCAAAGCTCCGGCAGCACGATCATCTTCGCGCCTTTCCCCGCGGCAGCGGATATGGTTTTGCAGATCTGTTCCACATTGTACGCAACATCCGCCACTTTGATATCCGGCGTTGCCGCAGCCACCTTGATAAATCCGTTATTCATACCGATCTCCATTCTGAAGCTGTTTCCCGGCAGAGCCTATTTCTCTGTCCGTTTTCCGCTTTCCATGACCATTTCCTTTAACTCTTCCACTGAAAAAGTATAGGCACTGTTGCAGAAATGACATTTCATCTCCACCGGTTCCCCGTCGGCGATCATCTCATTCAGCGCCTTTTCTCCCACACTGAGCAGCGCCTTTGCCACCCGCTCTCTGGAACAATTGCACGCAAACTCCGTGGGGATCGTCTCCGTGATCTCCGGCTCCATGCCCTCCAGCAGGAACTGCAGCAGATCCTCCGGCGACATGCCCCGCGCCAGAAGTGCCGTAACGCTGGTCACCTGCTTCAGCTTTTCCTCCAGCCGGACGATGACATCTTCCTCCGTATAGGGCATCAGCTGTATGATAAAACCTCCGGCCTGGGCTACCGTATTGTCCCGGTTCATGAGCACGCCCAGCCCCACAGAGGAGGGCACCTGCTCGGACAGGGCGAAATAATACGTCAGATCGTCCCCGATCTCTCCCGTCTGCAGCTCTACCTGCCCCGTATAGGGCTCCTTCATGCCAAGATCCTTCACCACCCGCAGGTATCCCCTGCCGATAGCGCCGGATACGTCCAGCTTGCCCTTGTCATTGGCCGGCAGCAGCACTGCAGGACGGTCCACATAGCCCTTCACATGCCCTTTGCTGTCGGCGGTGACCACTACGCCGCCCAGAGGCCCGTCGCCTTTGATCTGCAGAGTGAGCAGGTCTTTCTCTCCCTTCATCATGACGCCCATCATGACGCCGGCGGTGAGAAGCCGCCCCAGAGCCGCCGTTGCCACGGGACTGGTATCGTGGACCGTCCGGGCATGCTCCGTCAGATTTCTCGTAGTAGCCGCAAAGGCACGGATCTGCCCGCCGGCGGCCACGGCTCTTATAATATAATCCTTCATGGTCATATTCCTTTTTTCGCTCTGGCCGCTACCACCATACGCTGGCTGTCCTCCTTCAGACATTCGTCGGTGTAGCCGTCATAAACCCCCAGCACTTCAAAACCGGCCTCTTTGAGCCAAGCGGTCACCGCTTTGGCCGGATACGCTTTTTGATAGTGAAATTCTTCAAAGCGCCTGTACAGATTTTCTGTCTCCAATGTGTAAAACGTCACCGCGTATTCATTGATCCGGGAATCCGGATCGTACGTGTTTTCCCAGAGAAAGCTCCCGTCCGGGCGGTTTTCCCCAATGACAGCATCTCCCATCGTCTCGTACTTATGCGGCGTGTTCATATCAAATATAAAAAGACCATCCGGATCCAGATAATTGTGCACAAGAGAAAACACATGCTTCAGCTGTCTGTCCTCCAGCAGGTAATTGAGGCAGTCGCATACGCTGACCGCCGCCCCCACCGTGCCGTACAGTTCCAGCTCCTCCATATCCTGGCACAGATATAAAATATCCGTTCCCTGGTACTTTTCCCTCGCCTTCATGAGCATTTCGGGAGAGCCGTCCACGCCGATCATGTCATATCCCGCTTCCTTCAGCAGCATGGTAAGGCTGCCTGTACCGCAGCCCAGATCCAGCACAAGGCCGTCGCAGATCCCTTCCGCCCGCAGCAGCCCGCAGATCCTGCGGCTCCACTGTTCATAAGGCACCTGATCCATATACATATCGTACAGTTGGGCAAATCCTGAATATGCTTCCAATCCGTTCCTCCATATTGCATAAAAGTCTGCTGCGCAGAGATCCTGCGCAGCAGACTTTTCATCACCGGAACACCATTACAGGACCGGAACAAGATCCTCGCTGTCTTCTGTTCCGGCAGTCTCTCCGTCCTCTTCAGGGAAATCTTCTTCCTCGTAAGAGATATCATCGCCGGACAATCTATCATCCGCCATGGAAAGATCCATATCTTCTGCATCCGCAGCATCGTCAGCATCCGAAAATGCGTCGCTGCCTTCTCCGTCTTCTTCAAAGAGCATGACAGAGCTGGAATCGTCGAGTTCCTTTACATCGGTGCTGAGGACCACATTGCGGTACCGTTTCATGCCGGTACCGGCAGGGATCAGCTTACCGATACATACATTCTCCTTCAGACCGATGAGATGGTCCACCTTGCCCTTGATGGCAGCCTCCGTCAGCACCTTGGTGGTCTCCTGGAAGGATGCGGCGGACAGGAAGGAATTGGTAGCCAGAGATGCCTTGGTGATACCCAGCATGATCTGCTTGCCTTCCGCGGGCGTCTTTCCTTCCGCTATAAGCTGTTCATTGACATCATCCAGCTCCAGCACATCCATAAGAGTACCGGGCAGCAGGGAAGAATCTCCGGCTGCCTCGATGCGGGTCTTCTTCAGCATCTGGCGGACGATCACCTCGATATGCTTATCGTTGATCTCCACGCCCTGGAGACGGTACACACGCTGTACCTCCCGGAGCATATAGTCCTGTACGGCCCGCACGCCCTTGATCTTCAGGATGTCGTGAGGGTTGATGCTGCCCTCGGTAAGCTCGTCGCCTGCCTCCAGCATATCGCCGTCCTGTACCTTCAGACGGGAACCATAAGGGATCAGATAAGCCTTTGTCTCTCCGGTCTCCTGGTTGGTCACGATGACCTCCCGCTTCTTCTTGCCCTCGTTTACGGCAGCGATACCGCCAAACTCGGTGATAATGGCAAGGCCCTTGGGCTTTCTGGCCTCGAACAGCTCCTCCACACGGGGAAGACCCTGTGTGATGTCGCCGCCGGCCACGCCGCCGGTATGGAACGTACGCATGGTCAGCTGCGTACCGGGCTCGCCGATGGACTGCGCGGCAATGATACCTACGGACTCGCCTACCTGCACCGGCTCGCCGGTTGCCATGTTGGCGCCGTAGCACTTGGAGCACACGCCGATATGGCATCTGCACGTAAGGACAGTACGGATCTTCACCTGCTGGATGGGTTCGCCGTCTTCCCCTACGCCCTGGGCCTCTACAAGAGCGGCGCGCCTGGGCGTGATCATACGGTTGGCCTTTACCAGCACGTTGCCGTCCTTGTCCAGGATATCCTCCGCGGCCACGCGGCCTGTGATACGGTCTCTCAGGCTCTCGATCTCCTCATTGCCTTCCATGAACGCCTTCACATACATGCCGGCGATCTCTTCCCGTCCTTCGCAGCAGTCATTCTCCCGGATGATCAGATCCTGGGAAACGTCCACCAGACGTCTGGTCAGGTAACCGGAGTCGGCGGTACGCAGCGCCGTATCGGACAGACCCTTGCGGGCGCCGTGAGCGGACATGAAATATTCCAGCACGTCCAGGCCCTCACGGAAGTTGGACTTGATGGGCAGCTCGATGGTCCGGCCGGTGGTATCAGCCATAAGGCCGCGCATGCCTGCCAGCTGCTTGATCTGTTTATCGGAACCACGGGCACCGGATTTTGCCATCATGGAAATATTGTTGTATTCATCCAGGCCGTCCAGAAGGGCGACTGTCAGCCTGTCGTCAATGTCATTCCAGGTAGCCACCACGTTGCGGTAGCGCTCTTCCTCTGTACAGCGTCCGCGCTTGAATTCCCTGGTGATGGCGTCTACCTGATCCTGGGCCTCCTTCAGAAGCTGAGGCTTGATCTCCGGCACCGTCATATCGGAAATGGATACGGTCATGGCAGCCTTGGTGGAGAACTTGTAGCCCATAGACTTAATGTTGTCCAGCACCTCGGCGGTCTTGGTAGCGCCGTGGATGTTGATGACCTTCTCCA
>CANQHX010000005.1 GCA_947623905.1 uncultured Lachnospiraceae bacterium | reverse complement strand
AGGATCTCATTGAAGATAAGACGGCCCACGGTAGTCTCTACCGTTTCACTCATCTGCCGGCCGTTCACCACACCCTCCATGCGCACCCGGATCTTTGAATGCAGGGTGATCACTTCATTTTCATAAGCCAGAATGGCTTCGTTTGTATTTTTAAAGAATTTGCCTTCTCCCTTCGCGCCGGCACGCTCCTGGGTCAGATAATAGATGCCCAGCACCATATCCTGGGACGGCACAGCCACGGGGCCGCCGTCGGAAGGCTTCAGCTGAGCTTCCACAGACAGAGGCAGATGCACTGCCATCTGGTCGCCGTCAAAGTCGGCATTGAACGCCGTACATACAAGGGGATGGAGCTTGATAGCCTTGCCTTCCACAAGGATGGGCTCAAATGCCTGGATACCCAGACGGTGCAGAGTAGGCGCGCGGTTGAGCATCACCGGATGCTCCTTGATCACTTCCTCCAGCACGTCCCACACCTGGGGCTCCCAGCGCTCTACCATCTTCTTGGCGCTCTTGATGTTGTGTGCCTGGCCGTTGGACACCAGTTCTTTCATCACAAAGGGCTTGAACAGCTCCAGCGCCATCTCCTTGGGCAGGCCACACTGGTACAGCTTCAGCTCCGGTCCTACCACGATAACGGAACGGCCGGAATAGTCCACACGCTTGCCCAGCAGGTTCTGACGGAAACGGCCGGATTTACCCTTCAGCATATCGGAAAGGGACTTCAGGGCACGGTTGCCCGGCCCGGTAACGGGACGTCCCCGGCGGCCGTTGTCCACAAGGGCGTCCACAGCCTCCTGGAGCATACGCTTCTCGTTGCGGACGATAATGTCCGGCGCGCCCAGCTCCAGCAGCCTTTTCAGGCGGTTATTTCGGTTGATGATACGGCGGTACAGATCGTTCAGGTCGGAGGTGGCAAACCGTCCGCCGTCCAGCTGTACCATGGGACGCAGGTCGGGAGGGAGCACGGGGATCACGTCCAGGATCATCCATTCCGGCTTATTGCCGGCGTTTATAAATGCCTGTACGGCCTCCAGCCGCTTGATGATACGGGAACGCTTCTGCCCGGTGGCGTCCTTTACGGCTGCCTCCAGCTCCGCCAGCTCCTTTTCCAGGTCGATGGCCTGCAGCAGCTCCTTCACGGCCTCCGCGCCCATTCCCACGCGAAAATTATTGCCGTACTGCTCTCTGGCGTCTTGATATTCCTTTTCGGAAAGCACCTGCTTGTATTCCAGCTTGGAATCGGCAGGATCCAGTACGATATAGCTTGCAAAATACAGGACCTTCTCCAGCGTCCTGGGGGACAGATCCAGCATCAGTCCCATACGGCTGGGAATTCCTTTGAAATACCATATATGGGATACGGGAGCCGCCAGCTCGATATGTCCCATACGCTCACGGCGCACGTTGGATTTGGTTACCTCCACGCCACATTTATCACAGACAACACCTTTATACCGGATCTTCTTGTACTTGCCGCAGTGGCATTCCCAGTCCTTGTTGGGTCCGAAGATACGCTCGCAGTACAGACCGTCCTTCTCCGGCTTCAGTGTCCTGTAGTTGATGGTCTCAGGCTTTTTCACCTCGCCCCGGGACCACTCCCGGATCTTCTCCGGAGAAGCAAGCCCGATCCGGATAGAATCAAATGACATGGGCTGGTATGCCTCTGTCTTTGCTGTTTCTCTTACTGCTTCTGACATAGATAGCACTTCCTTTCAGGTTCCGTTAATCCAATTCATCGCCTACGGTTGACAGAGACTCGAAGAAGGCCTCGTCCTCATCCTGAGGTTCCTCCTCGACATCTACCAACTCTTCATTTTCATTGAACTCCTGTTTGGTGAATCCATGTTTTTCATAGCTGTCTTCATACCGGAAGCTTCTGTCTCCCTCGATGACGGCATTGAGGTCGGTCTCTCCGTAATCGATGGATTCCGTGATCTCCACTTCCGTATTGTCGTCCCGCAGCACCCGCACGTCCAGACCGAGAGACTGGAGCTCCTTCAGCAGTACCTTGAAGGACTCGGGGATGCCGGGCTCAGGGATATTGTCACCCTTGATAATGGCCTCATATGTCTTTACGCGGCCTACCACATCATCGGACTTGACAGTGAGGATCTCCTGCAGCGTGTAGGAAGCGCCGTAGGCCTCCAGGGCCCACACCTCCATCTCGCCGAAACGCTGTCCGCCGAACTGCGCCTTGCCGCCCAGAGGCTGCTGGGTCACAAGGGAGTACGGGCCGGTGGAACGGGCATGGATCTTGTCGTCCACCAGGTGATGCAGCTTCAGGTAGTGCATATGTCCGATGGTAACGGGGCTGTCAAAATATTCGCCGGTACGCCCGTCGCGAAGACGCACTTTACCGTCTCTTGTCAGAGGCACGCCTTTCCACAGCGCCCTGTGATCTTTGTTTTCATCCAAAAACTGCAGCACTTCCGGCAGCAGCTCGTCGCCGTGCTTCTCTACAAATTCATCCCACTCCAGATTGACATAGTCGTTTGCCAGATCCAGCGTGTCCATGATATCGTTCTCACGGGCGCCGTCGAACACGGGAGTAGCCACGTTAAAGCCCAGAGCCTTGGCGGCCAGGGACAGATGGATCTCCAGTACCTGTCCGATGTTCATACGGGAAGGCACGCCCAGAGGGTTCAGCACGATGTCCAGCGGACGTCCGTTGGGCAGATACGGCATATCCTCCACGGGCAGCACCCGGGAGACCACGCCCTTGTTGCCGTGACGTCCTGCCATCTTATCACCTACGGAGATCTTACGCTTCTGGGCGATGTAGATGCGCACAGACTCGTTGACTCCGGGGGGAAGATCGTCGCCGTTTTCACGGGTAAATACTTTTGTATCCACTACGATACCATAGGAACCGTGGGGCACCTTCAGGGACGTATCCCGGACTTCACGGGCCTTCTCGCCGAAGATGGCCCGCAGGAGCCGTTCTTCCGCGGTAAGTTCCGTCTCGCCCTTGGGGGTCACCTTACCTACCAGGATATCTCCCGCGCGGACCTCGGCGCCGATACGGATAATGCCTCTCTCGTCCAGATTTTTCCGGGCGTCGTCGCCTACGCCGGGCACTTCAGAGGTGATCTCCTCAGGTCCCAGCTTGGTATCGCGGGCTTCTGATTCATATTCTTCAATGTGAATGGATGTGTATACGTCATCCATCACAAGGCGTTCGCTCAGCAGGACGGCGTCCTCGTAGTTATAGCCTTCCCAGGTCATAAAACCGATGAGGGGGTTCTTGCCCAGGGCGATCTCCCCTTCATAGGTGGAAGGACCGTCGGCGATGACCTCGCCCTCCTCTACGTGGTCGCCCTTGTTCACTACGGGCTTCTGGTTGTAGCAGTTGCTCTGATTGCTCCGGGCAAACTTGGTCAGACGGTACTCGTCTCTCTCCCCGTCCTCATCCGCTTTGATCACGACACGGGACGATTCAGAGATCACCACGGTACCGGCACGCTTTGCCAGCACGCACACGCCGGAGTCCACCGCGGCCTTTGTCTCCATGCCGGTGCCCACTACAGGAGCCTCGGTGATCATAAGAGGCACTGCCTGGCGCTGCATGTTGGAGCCCATGAGGGCGCGGTTTGCATCGTCATTCTCCAGGAAGGGGATCAGAGCGGTAGCTACGGAAAACAGCATCTTGGGAGACACGTCCATGTAATCGAACTGGTCCCGGGGATACTGCTGGGTCTCCTCCCGGTAACGGCCGGCCACGTACTTGCGGACAAAATGTCCTTCCTCGTCCAGAGGCTCGTTAGCCTGGGCCACATGATAATTATCTTCCTCATCCGCGGTCATGTAGACCACTTTGTCCGTAACCACCGGATTCTCAGGGTCGGACTTATCAATGATCCTGTAAGGCGCCTCCACAAAACCATACTGGTTGATCCGGGCATAGGTAGCCAGGGAGTTGATCAGGCCGATGTTGGGACCTTCGGGCGTCTCGATAGGGCACATCCTGCCATAGTGGGAATAGTGCACGTCGCGGACCTCGAAGCCTGCGCGCTCACGGGACAGACCGCCGGGGCCCAGAGCCGACAGACGGCGCTTGTGGGTCAGCTCGCCCAGAGGGTTGTTCTGGTCCATAAACTGGGACAGCTGGGAGGAACCGAAGAATTCCTTCACGGCAGCCGTCACGGGCTTGATATTGATCAGCGTCTGGGGCGTGATGGTCTCCATATCCTGGGTAGTCATCCGCTCCCGCACCACACGCTCCATACGGGACAGGCCGATGCGGTACTGGTTCTGCAGCAGCTCGCCCACCGCGCGGATACGGCGGTTGCCCAGATGATCGATGTCGTCATCGTTGCCGATGCCGTATTCCAGATGCATGTTGTAATTGATAGACGCGAAAATGTCTTCTTTTGTAATGTGCTTGGGGATCAGCCGGGCCACATTTTTGGAGATGGCTTTTTTCAGATCCTCCGGATCCGGATTGGCCTCCATCAGCTCCTCCAGCACGGGATAGTACACCAGCTCCGTGATTCCTACCTCTGCCGGTTCCACATCCACGAAATGGCGCAGATCCACCATGAAGTTGGACAGCACCTTTACGTTGCGCTCCTCCGTCTGGATGAGCACATAGGGCACGGCGGCATTCTGTATCTCGTCCGCCATCTCCCTGGTAAGCTTTGTGCCTGCCTCTGCCAGGATCTCGCCGGTGGACAGATCCATAACGTCCTCCGCCAGAACATGTCCGGCGATCCGGTTGCGGAAGGAAAGCTTCTTATTAAATTTATAACGTCCCACCTTTGCCAGGTCGTACCGCCTGGGATCGAAAAACATGCTCTCGATCAGGCCCTGGGCGCTCTCCACGGTAAGAGGTTCGCCGGGACGGATCTTGCGGTACAGCTCCAGCAGGCCTTCCTCATAATTCACGGAAGGATCCTTGGCAAAGCTGGCCATAAGCTTGGGCTCCTCGCCGAACATCTCCACGATGTCCGCGTTGGTGCTGATGCCCAGCGCGCGGATCAGCACGGTGATGGGCACCTTGCGGGTACGGTCCACCCGCACATAGAACACATCGTTGGAATCCGTCTCGTACTCCAGCCACGCGCCGCGGTTGGGGATCACCGTGCAGGCATACAGAGGCTTGCCCAGCTTATCCCTGGTGATATCGTAATAGATGCCGGGAGAGCGCACCAGCTGACTGACGATCACGCGCTCGGCGCCATTGATGACAAATGTGCCGTTTTCCGTCATAAGAGGCAGATCACCGATAAAGATATCATGCTCTTTGATCTCGTCTTTTTCCTTATTATATAAGCGGACCTTCACCTTCAGGGGCGCTGCGTATGTGGCGTCCCGTTCTTTGCATTCTTCAATGGTATACTTGGTATCTTCCCTGCAGAGGGAAAAATCCACAAACTCCAGGCTCAGCTGGCCGTTAAAGTCGGTAATGGGAGAGATATCGGCAAATACTTCCTTGAGACCCTCTGTCAGAAACCAACGGTACGACTCTGTCTGCACCTCGATCAGGTTGGGCATTTCCAGAACTTCCTTTTGCCGGGAGTAACTCATCCGGAAACTTTTTCCTGCCTGCACGGGCTTGATCCTGTTCTTTTCCATCGACGTTCCACCTCTCGTTATTTCAATATTTACCTGCATAAGGCGCTAGTTCTGCACAATAGCGCATTTTCCATTCTAACACGCTTGGAAAACCCTGTCAATCAAAAACTTCACGGAAATGTAAAATTTTTTTTACATTCATTCGTCTCCTTTCCCGCCGCTCCGCGCTGCCATCTGCCGCTTCAGCATTACCCGGAAACAGATCCGGTCGTTTCCCTCTGCTTTTGCCTCAATGGTCCCTTTGTGCTGCATTACGATGGCCCGGGCAATGGACAATCCAAGGCCGTAGCTGCCATCTGCCGCCCGGGACGCGTCTCCTCTGTAAAACCGGTCGAACAGGCGGTCCAGATCGCATTGTCCCACCGCGGCATAGGTATTGCTCACAGACAGCGCCGCCTGCCTGCCGCCGGAAAGATCTATCCGGATAACGCCGTCCGGATCACAGTATTTCACCGCATTGTCCATCAGTATGGAGACCAGCTGCCGCAGTTTCCCTTCCTCTCCTTTTGTATATATATCATCCTCCACGGATATCTCAAGACGCCTGCCGCCCCGTTCCGTGGCCTGGCGGAATGTTTCCGCAGTGTCGTACACCGCATCGCTCAGGGAAAACACCTCCATGTCCGGCCCGCGGTCCTCATCCATGCGTGCCATGGTAATGAGACTGCGCACAAGGCCGTTCATCTTCTTCACCTGCTTATCCGTGCTGTCAAACCACTGGCTGTCCCCGTAGGTAAGCCGGGCGATCTCATTGTTGGCGGATATGACCGTCAGAGGCGTCTTCAGTTCGTGGCTGGCGTCGGTGACAAACTCCTTCTGCTTCTGTTCGCTCTCTGCCACCGGCTCCACCGCCCGTTTGGAAGCGATAATGATAATAAGAAGCACTACTATAAAGCTGACCAGAGCGATGATCCCGGAGATCAGCGCCACGGAAAGCACCGAATACAGCACAGACGACCCGTCCGCCACGGCGAGCATTGTCTGAGCGGTGCCGTCATCCGCCTGCTGTACACGATATTTATACGTCTCGTACCAGCCCTTTTCTTTCCCGGTACCCAGTATACGGCTCGCAAGAGCCTCCAGCTCTTCCCGGCTGCTTGTATCGGTGAGATCCCCTCTGATATCCGTGACAACATCGCTTTCATCCAGATATACCAGGCAGCCTCTCACCAGAAATCGGGCGCTGTCAGAAAGGCCCGGAAACAGGTCCGTCAGCACCGGGTTTGGCTGCCGGAGCCGGGGACCTCCTTCCCCTCTGTCCGCCGGGGGCACGTCCTCCGGCTGCGTCCCGCCGGGCTGCGCGTTCTCTGACTGCGCACCCTCTGCCGGCTGCATGTCGTCCTGCACTCCGGGATGCTTTTCCCTTCTGATCTCTATATTTCCCTGCTGCTGCAGCAGAAGGGACAAATGCCGCTCCAGCATCTCGTTGTTTTCATAAAAGAACAGGCCGTTGATGGCGGCCACCAGCACCAGTATGACGGCCAAAAGGGCCGCTGCCGCGATCAATATAAATTTTCGCCGAAGTTTTTTTATCATATAAATCCTCATTCCGCAGCATTTCTATTTATCGTTTCTTCTGCAGGCAGTAGCCCACTCCCCTCACGCCCCGGATCTCCATGGGCGCGTCCAGATGAGCAAGCTTTTTGCGCAGGTTGGAAATGTACACCCAGACTACGCTCACGTCCACGTCTGTATCCCAGCCCCAGATGTGGTCCATCATCTTGTCCGCCGACACGATGGTGCCGGGAGAATCCATGAGCATTTCCAACACCTGATATTCCCGGCCCGCCAGCTGCAGCCTGCCGCCGGCGTATGCCATCTCCATGGTATCGGGATTTAACGTAAGACCTTCATATCCCAGCAGATCCGTCTGATACTGGTCCCTGCGCCGGAGCATGGCCCGCACCCGCGCCATCAGCTCGCTGACCGCAAAGGGCTTGGGCAGATAGTCGTCCGCGCCCGCGTCCAGACCACTCACCCGGTCCTCCACTTCTCCCTTGGCGGTGAGCAGCATCACGGGAGTGGTCGTTCCCCCGGCCCGCAGACGGCGCAGCACCTCCAGGCCGTCCATTTCCGGCATCATGATATCCAGTATGATGCCGTCATAATTGCCCGAAACTGCATATTCATATGCGTCCTTTCCGTTGTACACCGTGTCCACGCCATAGTTATTGCGCCTGAGAAGGGTTTCCAGCGCCATGGCGATATCCCGTTCATCCTCCGCGATCAAAAGCCTCATACGTCTCCTCCTATCCGTCTTACGCTATATGGATCCGTGACCCCATCATACCCATGTAAAACGCTTTTTGCAAGGGACAAACGACTTTTTAACCAAATGTTCAGATTTGATTTAGGTTCAATTAAGGAAGGGCATCTATACTGGACCTTAGAACATTTTTGAAATGGAGGAAGCTATGTACATTATACAAAACGCATGTAAAAGCATCACCCGCAACAAGCTGCGCAATATCCTCATGGGCATCATCGTCCTTGTGATCGCCGTGTCGGCGTGCGTGGCCCTGTCCATCCGGCAGGCCGCGGAAGCCGCCCGGCAGGATACCCTGCAGGATATGACCATCACCGCCCAGATCTCCTTTGACCGCACAAAAGCCATGGAGGAAATGGCTCCTCCTACAGGGGAACCTTCCGGTCAGAACGGAGGACGGCCCGACAGAGGCAGATTTGATTTTGACATCCTGCAGGGGTCTTCTCTTTCCCTGGAGGACTACATGACCTATACCCAGGCCCAGCGGGAAGGAGACGGATATTATTATTCCGGAGCATTCTCCCTGGACGCCACCGGCGACCTGCTGGCCTACGGCACGGAAGAGGAGTCGGAGGATGAAACTGCCGCCACTGCCTCTCCCGATGGGACTTCCGGACAGACAGATGAAAGAGGCCAGGCGCCCGGCATGAACGGCATGGAAGCCCAGACAGGCGGTATAGGCGGCATGAACGGCCAGGGAGGCGATATGGGAGGCGGCGCCGGTCCCGGCATGGGCGGCCGCCGGTTCCAGGTCAACGAAGGGGACTTTTCCATCACCGGATACTCCTCCTACGACGCCATGCTTTCCCTGTTCGGAGAGGACGGCAGCTATACCGTCACGGAAGGGGAAATGTTTGACGAAACGTCAGCGGACCTGACCTGCATCATCAGCAACGAGCTGGCCATGTACAACGGCATTTCCGCAGGGGACACCATTACCCTGTGCAATCCCAAGGCGGAGGAGGAAACCTATACCCTCACCGTCAGCGGCATTTACACAAACTCCGCGTCCTCTTCTCAGGAAAACAACCGGTTCGCCATGAACGACCCGGCCAACAACATCTATATGAATTACAGCGCCCTCCAGGCCATTGCCGACGCCTCTGAGGAGGCAGACAACAAGACCACCGACAGCGCCGGGGAGGAGGTATCCGCCGCTCTGGATATCACACTGGCTTTCACCTATACCTTCTCCAGCGCCGACCACTACAACGCCTTCACGGAACAGGTCCGGGATCTGGGCCTCAGCGACGACTACACCGTCTCTTCCATGGATCTGGCCGCCTTTGAAAACAGCCTGACCCCTCTGGAGACGCTGAGCACCGCAGCCATGTGGTTCTTCCTCATCGTCCTGCTGGTGGGCGGCATCATTCTGGTCACCGTCAACATCTTCAACCTGCGGGAGCGAAAATATGAAGTAGGCGTGCTGACTGCCATCGGCATGAAAAAAGGAAAGGTGGCCGCGCAGTTTATCACAGAGCTCTTTCTTGTGACGTTCGTAGCCATTTTCCTAGGGGCAGGCATAGGAGCCGCCGTTTCCGTGCCTGTGACAAACGCTCTGCTGGCCAATCAGATCAGCAGCCGGGAGGCTTCCGGCAACACGGTCAGCGAAAACTTCGGTTTTGACAGAGGAGATATGCAGGGAGGTCCGGCAGACCAGGGACAGAACGGTCCCGGTATGAAAGGCGGACGGTTTGACCGGGAGGCTTCTCCGGCAGCCAGCTATGTGGATTCCGTCACCAGCGCTACCAACCTGACCGTCATCGCCCAGCTGATGGGCGTGGGGATCCTGCTGACCGTTCTTTCCAGCCTTGCGGCGCTGATCAGCATCCTGCGGTATGAACCTCTGAAAATACTTTCCAGCAGATCGTAAGACTGTCGAAAGACCCTGCAGGCACTGCTCGGCCGGTGTCTGCCGGCTGCGCGCCTGGTGCCTGTCGGCAGTATGACCTATGTCTGCCGGCTGTGCGCCCCGTCCCTGCCGGCTGTGCGCCCCGTCCCTGTTATTCCTGTCAAAAAAAGCCCTTATAGGGCGGAAATGGAGATTGCTATGAGTTTACTGAGATTGGACCATATTTCCTATCAATATGACCATTCTTCTGAAAAGGTACTGAATGATCTGAGTTATGATTTTGACAAAGGCTGCATCTACGCCATCGTAGGCAAGTCCGGCGCGGGAAAGACCACTCTGCTGTCCATCCTGTCCAGCCTGGCAAAGCCCACGGAAGGCGCCATCTATCTCAACGACGAGGATATCGCAAAGATCGACAAATACAAATTCCGCAGCCGATATGTGGGCGTGGTGTTCCAGAGCTTCAACCTGCTGCCCCACCTGACGGCTTTGGAAAACGTGGTGCTTTCCATGAACATTTCCGGCAAAAAATTTGACCGTCCCAAAAAAGAGACCGCCCTGGAGCTGCTGCAGAAGGTAGGCTTGTCAGAGGAAGAAGCCAACCGGCGGGTGCTGAAGCTCTCCGGCGGCCAGCAGCAGCGGGTGGCCATCGCCCGTGCCCTGTCCTACGGCCCGGAGATCATCCTGGCGGACGAACCCACCGGCAATCTGGACGGAGAGACCCAGTCGGAGATCATGAGCATCTTCCGCATGCTGACCGGCGAAGGGAAATGCGTGATCATCGTGACCCACTCTCCCCAGGTGGCCAACCAGGCCGATCAGGTGTACAGGCTGGAAAAATAAGTGGATGTCTGAAAAATTACCCAGGGGTGCGGTCATTTAGTGCAAGAAAATGTCCGCACCCTTTTATTACGCATAGAATCAATCGTATTTTTTTACGATTGATTTTACGACCGTTTCTGGTTATTAAATTTTAAAATATGGTCACATCAAAGCCCTTTCCCAAATGGTATTGAATATTAGAATCCTGATAGGTATAATATAGCAGATGAAGCTGTGTTGAAAATTTCCTTAAGGCTGGCGGAAAGGAACAAGATGGACGAATATTTATCGGAAGATCTGGCTTTTTTGTATGCAAAATTATCAGATCACCCCTTATTGCTTCTGGAGCAGGAAAAGCGGGCGCAGTTTGAACAGCTGTATCATCAGGAATTGGCCCGCTTTCAGACTGCGATATCTGTCAGGCAGGATGCGGCAGCGAAACCGGCAGAACTTATCGATGCCATGACACGGCTGACTATGTTTTTTCATGACGGACATACAAATATCGAATTGCCGTACACATCACGGGACAAGTGCCTGCATATTTCATGTGACTGGCAGAGAGACAGGCTGCTGCTTTTGCGGGATTATGAAGAGATACCGGCCGGCAGCCAAATCACAGCCATAGAAAATATACCCATTGAAAACATTGTTGATCTCATGTCGGAAAGGATCCCCCACGAAAACAAGTATCTGGTAAAGAGCAGGCTGGCTGCTTATCCTTACAAAAACTATCATCTTTTCAGTGAAATAAATTTAAAACGACTGTTTCACCGGGAAAACTGTGAGATTGCCTTTTTAGTTGATGGAAAAATACAAAAAAAGCGCTGCAAGCTGCAGAATTACAACGGATTCCTGCAATTTAAAGAAGATAAGGATTTTCTTTCTTATGAAATTGACCAAAAAACAGTTACCTTACATCTGGACGCCTGCATTTATAATGAGGCTTACAAAAAGACACTGAACGATCTGGCAGAGTTTTGCGAAAAAAATAAGATCAAAACATTTATTTTGGATCTGAGCCGGAATATGGGAGGATCTTCGGCGGTAATAGATGAATTTATCAAATATGTCGATATCGACAAATTCAGAAGATATGAGATGATCGATTACACATCCGGGATCCCTAAATATATCACCAGAAGATCAGATATTGTGAAAAATCCAACAGGCAGATTTCATCTTCCTGCGAAAATTTATTGTAAAGTTTCCCAACACACGTTCAGCAGCGCGAGAACCTTTGCCGTCACCTTAAAGGACAACGGCATTGCAAAGATCGTCGGTTCGCCTACCGGTGGAAAACCGGATTCCTTCGGTATGCCGAAAAGATTCCGGACGCCTCATACTGAAATTTCTTTCAGAGTTTCAACCTGCCTGTTTTTAAGGCCGGATGCAGGCCGTGATGAGGAAATTGCTTTATTTCCGGACAGGGAACGATTGTGAGAATCAAATCTTTGATGTAAAGATTTATTTGAACGGGGATATAAAATATATCGCAAGAGATGAGTAAATTTACTATATCATCTTCTCCCGATCCTGACCATCATAGAGAAACCTTCTTACCTCCATGATCAGATCATCAGGATCATCATCTATCACCACATAATAAATCACTCGCAGCTTTCGGATTTTTTAATTTTCCCACAATATAAGTTATCTTTTCATCAAGATCCTGATAAAATAGCGGCAGATATCTCAATCTATATTTTTCATTTCGCATTCAGCTTCCTCCGCAAGTTTCCAAAAACTTCCTCATGGCTCATGCGGGCATTACTTTCCTCCGCCATTTTATCTGCTATATCCAAAGCCAACTCTACGCTGTCTGTCAGTTTGGAATATTCTTCTATACTAAGTACCACCATTGCTCCATATCCGTTTTTCGTTAAATAAACCGGTTCTCCTGCATTTACGATTTTTTCAATGTCAGGGAATTTGTTCCTTAAATCCGAAACAGGTCTGATCTGCAACATATCCAAGCACTCCTTATCAAAATTTTATCTTAATTTTATCATCTCCTGCAGTATACCAAACTATTTAGAAAAAAGCAACTTTCTTTCACGATTAATACAGTCATATCAAAGCCCTTTTCCAAATTTTATAATAGTGATATACGAAGCGCTCTTCGGATGAATAGTCGCATTACCGTTTTTTTTCTTAACCACTTTTAAAATTTGCAGAGATTTCCTTAAGCACTCCGGCGTCCATCTCATAAACCCTGCCGCAGAGGGCGGCGATATCCAGGGGATTGTGGGAAGCCAGGAGGATCCCCGTTCCCTGACGGCCAAGAGACAGCAAAAGGGAGCGGATCTCCTCCACGCCCTGGTTGTCCAGGCCGTTCATGGGTTCATCCAGCACGAGCAGCCTGGGCTTTTCCATGATCGCCTGGGCGATGCCCAGCCGCTGGCGCATACCCAGAGAATACTTTCCCACGCTCTTTCGGCTGCCGGCATCCAGCCCCACCATTTCCATCACGGTTTCGACGGGAATATGCGGCTGTTTTTTCCCCACACGAAGCAGATAGCGCAGGTTATCGGCGCCGCTCTCAGCATCCAGAAAGCCCGGCGTCTCGATCATCATGCCGGTGTCCGGGGCAAAATCACACTCCGCGCCGATCCGTTTCCCGAATACCATTACGGAACCCTGCTCCGGCCTTAAAAACCCCAGGATGCACTTCATCAGCACTGTCTTACCGGAACCGTTCCGTCCCACGATCCCGCAGATCTCTCCCGCCTTCATCTGCAGGCTGACGCCTTTCAGGACGGTTTCTTTTCCAAATTTCTTCCAGATATTTTCCACCCGGAGGATCTCATCCATGATCGTTTCCCCTTTCCGGAACAAATACGCGGCGATGTGATACGGACATCAGGCTTGCGCCTGCTCTCCTTTTCGGAACAAAAAAACAGTTTTTTGCGCGGCAAAAAATGACAGGGTCAGCAATAACAGATTGACCGCCCCGAAGAGTACGCAGGTCTGCCCAAGGGTGGGCAGCTTTTCATAGCCCCCGAAGCTGTGCATCGTGTAGGCGGCATGCTGCAGCGGTGAGATCCAGGCGGCAAAGCGGTTTGCCATGTAGCGCAGCTCCTGCAGATCCTCCAGTCCCAGCCAGACCGCCAGACGGTTCGGCGTCAGGAGATAGCACAACAGGCTGAACAGGACCACCGCGGTGCTTCCCGCCGTTTTCCCGCGCCACAGAGAAAAAAACAGACTGAGCAGGGAAAGAAGGAGCACGTACTGGGTGAGCAGCACAAATATGGCAAGCGCACAGATATCCGGCGTCGTCTGCTTGACCGTGCGGCGCACTACCTCCAGCGCCACATCAAACTGCTCCGGCGCGAAGCTCATCACCACCGCGGTATTGCTCCAGCGGTCCGCGAAAAAGACATTGCCCGCCGCCAGCAGGCAGGTGCTGCCCAGCAGAAAGACCGTGTAAAACAGACTGACGGCAAAAACCGTGAGCACCTGCCCCAGAAGCCAGTTTTTCCTCCCGGCCCGAAAGATCAGGCAGGATGCCGGGGCGTCCAGCCGCGGGATCTGGGAAAGGGGCAAAAGCAGCGCCAGGGAAGCGAACAGGATGCTGTCCCCGTCGGCAAAGCTCCAGACAAAAGGCTCAAAGATCTGCAGATCGGTGCCAAACGTATGAGAAAGGGAAATGGTCTTTTCCGTGAGAAAAAAACAGATCAGAAATCCCAAAAGAAGCCCCATGTAGAACCGGACGTTTTTCAGCAGCATCCGAAAATTCCAGAGAGCGCAGGAAAGCGCGCTGCGGGCGCTAAACATATCGTCTCACCTCCCGGGACAAAGAGACAAAAAAGAGGACGGACAAGAAAAACAGCAGCGCCGCCGGAAATAAAAACGATCCTCCGTCCAGCCAGCAGAGGGGATCGAGATATGCCGCCTCTGTAAAAAACCGCTCCCGGAGCATGGAAAGGGAAAAGCACAGGGCCGACGGTACCACGCAGGCACAGACAGCGTCCCTGGTCAGAAGGGCCGCGATGCTCCCCGTCAGGGCGAAGACAGCCGCGATAAGAAGCCGCGCGAAAAGCAGCGCAGCCGGGAAAGGCTCCGGCGAAAGGAACACAGCCAGAACGCCCGCAAAAAGCAGGATACCGGCCGTCTGAGAAAGAAGCGCGCCCAGCACCACGGAAAAGAACCGGCTGACGAGATATTTTTTTCTTCCGCACCGAAAAAGGATGGCAGGAACCGCGCCGCCGCTAAGCTCCCGCCGGGCCGCGGCCGCCGCGGGCAGGGCCGCCAGCAGAGGAAGGGCGAGCAGATTCCCCTCCCCGGTAAGGGCCTTCTGGAGCAGCGTCCCATAGCTTAAAGTCGCGCCGTGGAGCAGCCAGTAGATCTCCGACCCCAGCTCCGCCCAGAGAACAAAAACCGTCAGCAGCGCGGCCGCCCAAAACGCCCTTGTCCGCAGGATCCGCCGCATTTCCGTCAAACATGCCAACATAGCAATCTCCATTTGTGAAATAATCCGCACATCCGTGTGAGTTTACATCCTAGTACCCCAAATCCCGGTCAATGACCGTTCCGTCCATGGCGTTTAAGGTCAGCAGGCTGTCTTTAAAGGATTCGCCGGTATCCGCGGCGTGGGCGTAAGCGCCGGTCCCGGCCAGAAATCTGGTTCCGTAAAAATCCCAGACCGGCGTATAGAGATAGCTTCCGTCCGGCTGCCAGACCTTCATATAGCCGAACCGTATTTCGGTGATGGTGATCCGGTTGACCTGCACATCCTGTTCTGCCTCCAGCGACTGGATGGAGAGCAGCCCCACCCGGGAAAAAATATCCCAGATCTCCGAAAAAGGCAGAAGCTTCACATTTTCTGCTGTTACCTCCCCCGGATCCTCCGGGTTGGAATAATTCAGCGCGAAAACACCGCTGTCCCGGACGACCACATGGATCTCACTGGTACCGCTGACAAACGCGTACGCGTTTCCGGCCTGCGTATGGTAGGTTCCGTTTACCGGGATCCCGTCTATCTGACGGGTAAAGCGCAGAATATAATACCGGGGATTTCCCAGCATCTTATAAACCGGAAGCTGCCCACACTCAAACAAACGGTACTCCGGCGCGAGTGCCTCCACTTCTTCTTCGGCAAAAGCGATGGCCTCCTCAGGAGAAATACTGCACCCCTCCGCCCTGCCGTCAGTGAGGGGGGCGATCTCATTCGTATCTGCGAGTCCGAACCCGTAGAATCCCTGACTGAATCCCATCTCCGGACTATCGGCAAGCGCCCCGGTGGAACTGTTCAGATCATAATCAACAAACAGACTTCGATATTCCTCCTCTTCCGGGACATCCGGATCACCTGTGTATTCCCCGGCGTTGATCCACAGCCCGTAAGATTTCACCTGTTCGCTATCACTGTCACGGTTGTCCGGCTCCGGCCCGCCTCCCTCATACGCCTGCCCCGCCTTTTTGTCTCCCTGAGAATCTGTGGCGTATGTCCAGGGAAGGCTGCCCTCATAGCGGTTTACCATGGTATCGATCTCCTTCTGGGTAAAGATCCGGGGAGATACCCGGATCATGTCAGCGCCGGAAGCTTCCGGTACAAAAACCTCCGCGTTTACCTTCACGGTGCTGATCCCGGACTCCGAAGAAAATTCCCCCTCCACGTGCGCGGGCGCCCCAAGCTGTTCCTTCAGAGAACCCGGTGCCGCTTCCCCGCCGGACGGCGCCTGACCGCCGTGGGGCGTATCCTTCGGGGCGCCGCAGCCGGAGACAAACAAAAAGCTGAACAATAAAAGTATAAGTAAAAAGCGTTTCATGACGCCTCACCCCTTTTTGAAAGAGCGGAAAGGCCCGCACGGAGTTCCGGATCCGCGCAGTTTTCCCTTTTCTCTGATCATACCGCGCCGCGGTCCAAAAGTCCTCCGCATCTTTCCTGCGATCTGTCATCAATCTGTAAATTGGGGCAGAGAAACCGTCACTTTCGTTCCCCTGCCCGGCTCGCTCTCTAAGAGAAGAGTGCCGCCGTGCCACCGGGCGATCCTGTCGCAGATGGCAAGACCGAGCCCCGCTCCGCCCTGGGTGCGGGAACGGGCTTTATCTACCCGGTAGAAGGGTTCCGTCACAAGGGGAAGGTGCTCCGGGGCGATCCCGCAGCCCTCATCCTCTACGGTGAGCAGCAAACGCCCTTCCTTTTCCTCAAAACGTACCTCCACCGGCTTTTCTTGCCCGCAGGCCCGCAGGGCATTCCGGATCAGATTGCTGCACAGGCTGTACAGCAGAGATTCCGCGCCGAAAAGAGTCTGTGTCTTTGCGGTAAAGTGTACGCCGGAAGGAAAGGTATCCTGCAGAGACCGGATCAGCTCTTCTGCCGGGATCTGCCGTTTTTGCAGGCGGGTCTCCGCAGAAAGCCCCATCAGCTCCGTCATGCTCTCAGAAAGGGAAGCCGTCCGTTTTCCCGCTTCCTCGATCTTCCGTACGCACTCTCTTTTCTGTTCCTCATCCAGCGGCATGCGCAAAAGGGAATCGGCATAGCCCATGATGGCCGTGACGGGCGTTTTCAGCTCGTGGGAAAGAGCGCCCAGAAGGAGCTGCCGTTTTTGCAGTTCTTCCTCCTGGGAGCGGATCTTTTCCTCCACAGAATCTGTCATGGCGTCAAAAGCCCGGGAGAGCTCCCCGATCTCATCTTTTGTGCGGATGGCTGTCCGCAGGTGATAATCCCCTCCCGCAATGGCGGCGCTGACCCGGATAAGCTTTGCGACAGGCTCCATAGCCCTTCGGACCATGAGAGAAATGAAACCACCGGCCAAAAGCGCCCCGGCGCAGAGGAGCAGCAGCCCCGTCATCCAGGTCCGCAGCATCCGGGCCCGCAGCGGCGACAGGTCGCGGCTTGCGTAGATCACAAAGGTCTGCCGGGAAATCGGCAGCAGTCCCCCGGTCACCAGCGCTTCCCCGGAATCTGTTTTTACCCTCCAGACAGCCGGTTCCGTGGCGTCAAAAGTCTCCGGCGCCCCCTGGGCGGGATCGTAGCTTGTTCGCCGGAACAGATATCTGCCGTCCGCCGAGAGGGCGTAAGCGGCAGACTGGTCTCCTACCGTCTTCACATAATCGGTAAAGAAAAAATGGACGACGCTGTTCAGCGTCTGTTCCGAATACTCCCGTTCCGGCTGAAGAACAGAGGCCTCCGCAGCGGCCTCCATGTATCCCCTGCAAAGCTCCATGGCGCCGATCAGGCTTTCCTCCTCCATTTTTTGCAGGTCAGACGTCTGTATGCTCACCGTCACCGCCACCACGATCCCCAGCACCAGCCAGGCCGCCGCCACGGAAACAATTGCGATCTTCTGCCAGAGTCTCAATCTCCCACCTCCAGTTTGTATCCCACCCGGTGTATGGTCACGATCCGATTTCCCCAGCGCAGCTTTTTGCGCAGGATACTCACATGGTTGTCCACCGTGCGGGTTTCCCCGAAATAAGAGTCTCCCCACACCTCATGCAGAAGCTGCTCCCGGGAAAACACAATATTCGGATGCTCCAGAAACATCAGCATCAGAGCGTATTCCATAGGCTTTAACTCCACCCTTTCCCCGTCCACAAACACACTGCGCTCCTTTTTGACTACCCGCACGCCGCAGCGCTCGATGACAGCTTCTCCGGGATCCCGGCGCTTTAATACCTTTTCGATCCGCACCAGAAGTTCCAGAACGCTGAAGGGCTTCACCAGATAGTCCTCCGCCCCCAGCCGCAGGCCCCGGACACGGTCTGCCTCGCCGCTTTTTGCCGAGACATAGATCACAGGGATATCCGCCTGCTTCATATGAGGCATCAGTTCAAATCCGTCGGTCTTTGGAAGCATGATATCAAGAAGCGCCAGGTCATAGCTTTGGGAAGCGATCTTATGGAGCGCCTCTTTCCCATCCACCGCGCTGTCAGTATCGTATCCCGCCACGGTAAGATTCATTTCCAGCAGCTCCCGGATAGCCAGGTCATCCTCCACGATCAAGATCCGTTTCATGTCTCTCCCTCCTATGGTTCCGCAGGCATGGCGTCTGTTTTCCAGACGCCATGTTCTGCCCTCTTTTGCGGATATTATACCATCCATTCCCATTCCGCGTCCCGGCGAAAATGTCATCGACTTGTAAAAATTGTTGCCCTCCCCGCAGAATTTGTGCTATGCTATATAAGACTTTACTGCCAAAGGATGATATAGTTGAAAACTCTGCTTAAATGGCCGGGCGGAAAAGAAAAAGAACTGCCTGTGATCAGAAAATACATTCCGGACTATACGGGGCGTTTTGTCGAGCCCTTCGTCGGCGGCGGCGCGGTATTCTTTGACGTGTCCGCTCCCCGGTGCTGCATCAACGATAAATCCGGCGAATTAATAAACTTTTATAAATGCGCCGGAGATCACGACGATGATTTTATCCGGTATCTGCAGCGGGAAGCGGATGAATTTACTCTTCTGGGAAAATTTGTCGATGAGCACCATGAGGATATCCTGGAATTATATCACTCCCGCATCTCTCCGGAGGATTTTATTGAAAAATACCGGGATATCTTTTCAGGACTGGCTGACAGATACAACAACATATTTCTGCAGGAGCTGCGGAAAAATCTCAGCGGCAAGATCAAACGATCACAGCGGCTGGAAAAAGAAAACGGCACACTGTGCGAGGATGACAGGATCGATAACATAGAAGCGGCATTAAAATCCGCGTATTACATGTTTATCCGGTATCTGCAGAATCATCTGTCCGAGCTGAGCCGCGGCAGACAGGCCGCCGTGTTTTTCTTTATCCGCGAATATTGTTATTCTTCCATGTTCCGATATAACACCAGGGGAGAATTCAATGTTCCTTACGGAGGGATCTCGTATAACAGAAAAGATTTTCAGAAAAAGGTGGATTATCTTCTTTCCGCCGAGGTGCGGCACAAATTACAGGGGGCTGAGATATGCTGCGAGGATTTTGAGACTTTTATCGATTCCCTTGATCTGACCGAGGATGACTTTATTTTCCTCGATCCGCCCTATGACACGGACTTTTCCACTTATGCCCAAAATACATTCGGACATGATGAACAGGAGCGCCTGTGCGAATGTTTAAAACGGACGCCTGCAAAGATTTTACTGATCATAAAAAATACGGATTTTATTTACGACCTGTACAAAGACGATTTCAGCATAACCAGCTTTGACAAAAAATACATGGTCAGCTTCATGAACCGGAACAACAGAAAGGCACAGCACCTTATCATCACCAACTACTAACCTGTACAGGGGATACGCGCCGCCGGGCCGTATCCCCTGTTTGTATGCTCACAGACCGGTTTCTTCTGACGGGGATTTGATCCCCTCCATACGCTTTTTCGACGCCTCAAAGAAAACCGGATCGATCTCGCATCCGATGAACTGCCGGCCGGATCCTTTGGCGGCCACCCCTGTGGATCCCACTCCCATAAAAGGGTCAAACACAACGTCGCCCTCATTGCTTGCGATCTCTATCAAATGCCGCAGCAGCTTTACCGGCTTTTGCGAGGGATGCTTGGGATCTTTCAGCCGTTCCTTTCCCATGCATATGGGACACTCAAAAAAGTTATGCATTTCATTCTGGCACAGGTCTCGATGGCAAATCCGCTCTTCGATTCAAAGCTGCTTACGAATACCATATTTGCGGTGATAGTCTCGTCCAGCTGGCTGAGCAGGAAATTGTACCGTTTCTTTAAATAATTTGTCTGAAAGTCCCCTTCTATGTTTTGGATCAGTTTTGAAAACTCTTCCAAAACGATCTGCTTCACTTTCTCTTCCAGGTCAGTCATGTGCATGTTCTCCTGCGTATGTATTCACCCGTATGTCCCCTGCTGCGCAAAGGCCCGCTTCACAGATCCGTGTAAAATATCCCCGTCAGCAGCTGCACGCCGATGGACACAGCCGTGATGGCCGCCCAGCAGCAGAATCCCATGGTGATAGGCTTTCCGCCTTTTTTCACCAGCTCGATGAGATTTGTATTGAGGCCGATGGCGCACATGGCCATGGCGATGAAAAATTTGGCGAGCCACTTCATGGCGGGCACAAATTCCTCCGTATACAGCATAGTCAGGCCGCTATCAGGCAGCAGCCCCATAATGGTAGTGATCACCGCCGCGGCGATAAAATACAGGATAAAGAACGGAAAGATCTGCTTAATGGAAAAGCTTCCCGCGCTGCCGCCCTCTTTTTTGGCTTTTGCCGTGCGGTAAAAAGCCAGTACAAGGGTGATGGGGATAATGGCAAGGGTACGGGTAAGCTTTACCGTCACGGCGGCGGACAAAATACCGTCTGTCCCGTAGATGCTCTCCGCGGTGGACGCCGCGGCAGTCACCGATGAAGTATCGTTCACGGCCGTTCCTGCAAATACCGCGAAGCCCTCGGACCCAAAGCCGACAGCATGGCCGAAAGCGGGAAAGATCAGCGCCGCCAGCACATTGAACAAAAAGATAACGGAAATAGCCTGGGCCACCTCCCTGTCATCCGCGTCGATCACCGGCGCCGTGGCCGCAATGGCAGAGCCGCCGCATATGGAAGAGCCCACGCCGATCAGGGTAGATACCTTGGGATCCATATGCAGTACCTTCATCATGGCAAACGCCACGATAAGGGAAATGGAAATAGTGGAGAGGATTACCGGCAGGCTCTTGCTGCCTACGCTGGCAATAGTGCCCAGGTCAAGAGAAAAGCCCAGGATGATCACCGCCCACTGAAGTATCTTTTTGGAAGTAAATTTAATGCCGTCCTTCAGCTTATCATTCTGCGCCAGCGCAGGGGCCGCCAGAGTGATCAGCATGCCTGTGAGTATGGCAAACACAGGCGCGCCCACTACCTCCAGAGAAAAACCGCCTATTGAAAGCCCCGCTAAAAATGTAGCCGCCGCGGCGATAACAACGCACAATACAATACCGGGAGCCATACTCTTTATTTTTTCCATGCCTTATTCCTTTCCCCTGTTTTTGTTCTCCCTGATGCTCTGCCGTCAGCACAGCGGCGCGAAAATGCGCAGCACGCCGTCCAGCGTCCATTTCCAGAATCCTTTTCCCATATCATCCAGCGTCCGTTCCCTGCACTGTTCCTGTGTGGCGAGATGGTCTGCCTTGAGATCCTTTAACAAAGACGTTTCACAGAACAGCGCGTTGTTTTCAAAATGAAGGAACAGGCTGCGGTAATCCAGATTTACCGTCCCCACGGTGCCCACGATATCATCCACGATACAGCCTTTCGCGTGGACAAAGCCCGGCGTATACTCGTAGATCCTCACACCCGCCTCCAGAAGGGGACGATAGTAGCTGCGGGACATGCGGTAGATCATGGCTTTGTCCGGGATCCCGGGCATGATGATCCGCACATCCACGCCGCGCTGGGCCGCCCGCACAAAAGCGTCCATAAGGCTGTCTCCCAGCATGAGATAGGGCGTGTAAAACCACGCGTAGCCGGAAGCCATGGACAACAATTCCTCGTACAGGTTGTTGCTCACGGCATCCCGGTAAAACGGCGAATCATAATAAGACAGCACATAACCGTCTGACTGCCCCGCGCCGCCGGACACCTGGGACGCCTCCAGGATCTCGGCGGGAATAGGTTCCCTGGAATAGGCGTTCCAGAACTCCGCGAACATCCTGATATAATTCTTTACCGGCGCTCCGGTAAGGCGGAAGCCGATATCCTTCCAGTGTCCGTAGGGCTTCTTCACGTTGATGTATTCGTCGGCCAGGTTCACGCCGCCGCTGTAGGCCACCCGGCCGTCTATGATGAGCATCTTCCGGTGATCCCGGTTATTGAGGGTGCCCTTGATGATATACATGGGGTTGAAGGGCACGCATTTGATCCCCTTCTCCCGCAGCTGCCGCACATTTTCCCTGGAATAAGTAGCGATGCTGCCCAGATCATCAAACATGACCCGCACATCCACGCCCGCGGCGGCCTTTCTGGTCATGATCTCCACCATGGAATCCCACATGACCCCATTCTGTATGATAAAATATTCCGCGAAAATATAATGCTCCGCCGTCTCCAGATCCTCCAGCATGCGGGCGTGCATGTTCTCGCCCAGAGGATAGTACTCTGTCTCCTGACAGGGCTGTGTGGAATAACCGGTCTTCTTTTCTATATACCCGAATGTCTGGGCCAGACGGGGACGGCTCTTGGCCAGCGCGTCCAGATACCTCGTGTCATCCTTGTCGCGGGACTCCGGCAGAAGGCTTCTTCCGTACTCTACCCTCTTCCGGATAGGTCTGGCCGTCTTCTGATTGCCCACGCAAAGATATAGGATGGCGCCCAGGATCGGGAAGCTCAGGATGAGCAGCAGCCACAATATCTTATAGGTGCTCTCATGCCGGTTGATGATGATATAAAGGACCAGCAAAACAGACAGGACGGACAGCAGCACCTCCAGCAGCGTCGCAAAATGCAGCAGCCACCTGGTCAGGACAAACAGCCACAGCACCTGGAGTACCAGCGCCGGAATAATGGCTATCACTCTCCGTATGATCTTATTCGCCACGAGAACTCCCTCCTTTTCTCTCACGTACAGTATAGCATTTCATCGGTCATTAGTAAATTCCCATTTTTACCGGTCAGTATAAAAAACGACAGGTTTTTCCTGCCAAAAAAACCGCCGGATACGCGGGCAGCTTTACTTTCCCGCGTAAAATTCGCCCACTGCCTCGAAGAAGGTGTCGATGTTCTCCCAGCTTGACATGGGCGGGATATCGCAGCCGGAGGAGATGACGAAATTGGGATATTTCGTGCAGGCCTCCATGACCCGCTTTGTCTCTGTCTTCACCAGCTCCGGCGTGCCGTTGCGGAACACGCCCGCAGGATCCACATTGCCGCAGGCGATCACATTGGCGGGAATGTGCTCCATCATCTCTGCCATATCGATGGCGTTGCCGAAATGATATACCGGACAGCCGTTGGACAGGATGGAATCGATCATCTTCACCGTATTGTCTCCGCAGTTGTGGTTCACCACGATGAAATTGTCGTCCTGCACGGCATCCACCAGCTTCTTCATATAGGGACAGGAAAATTCCTCCTCAAGGGCGGGGGAAAGCATGCCGGACAGGGGCTCTGCCACTACCACGCCGTTGGCGCCCACAGCCTTGTACGCCTGGGCGTACTTGATCAGGAACTCCGTGGCTTTTTCCAGCACAGTCTCCACCATGTCAGGCTCCTCGTAGCACAGGATCATGGCCTCGGACACACCGATGAGACGGCCTGCCAGGGAGAAGGGACCGATCATGCCGGCAAACACCGGGCGGTCCGTGATCATATCCACAGCCTTCTCTATGGCGTCGATATAGATCTGGGAGCGGCAGGTACCCACCTCCGGCACCTCCAGAGCGTCCGCGGCGTCCTCATCCTCCACGATGGCGCCGATGACCGTAGGCACCTCATCATCGGAAAAACGGATAGTGGAACCGAAGCACTCCGCCTCCAGAGACAGATCCATAAGGCTTACCGACGCGGCGGCGGGATGGCTGTCTGCAATGGTCTTCATAGCCTGCGCCTGCAGGTCGCTGCTGTTGATCAGCTCCTTCACTGTAATTCCCATCTTCTGGATCGCAGGGAACGACAGTATGGGAAAAGGCAGCTTTACGGGCGCCGCGATCATGTCGGCCACCCACTGTTTCATATCTCTTTTCATAGTGATCTTTTACCTCCCATATGTTCTCTTGATACGTTCTTTTTCAGGTACATTGAAAATATTTTACCGCCCCGTCCAAAATTTTTCTGATAATATCTTTGTATTTTTTGTATTTTTTTTATAATCTGCGGGAACCGGAAATTTCTCTGCGTTCCCCGGACCGGTCATTTTTTCTTCCGGACTGTGTAGCCGAAGCTGCCCAGCAACTCACCCAGGGCAAAATATTCTCCGTGGGAATACGCCATCAGGTCCGCTCTTCCGAGGTCCAGCCGGCCGGTATCATCCAGCAGCTCCTTTGCCGCCGAAACGCCCGTCACCTCCGCCAGAAACATATCGTGAGACCCCAGCTCCAGCACCTGGCGCACCTTGCACTCGATGTTTACCGGGCTCTCCGCGATGGAAGGGGCGGAGACCGTGCGGGATACCGCCTGGGTGAGTCCTGTCTCCTTCCACTTGTTCACCTTGCTGCCGGAGCGGACGCCGCAGTAATCTGTGGCCGCCGCCAGAGCCCTTGTGGTAAGATTGATGACAAACTCTCCCGTCTCCATGAGCAGATGATGGGAATAACGTTCCTTCCGCACGGAAATATAAGCCATCGGCGGTTCGGAACACACCGTTCCCGTCCAGGCCACGGTGATGATATTGGCCTGCTCTCCCGCTTCCCCGCAGCTGACCATCACCGCGGGCACCGGGTACACCATATTTCCCGGCTTCCACATTTCCTTTTCATATCCGGGCAATTTCTTATTCATATCTCGCATCCTCTCTTTCCTCTTTTTCATCCGGCCTGGCCGGAGGATCTGCCACCACTTTCACCGGCCGGGGCATTTGAGGCCTCGCTTACCGGCCGGGACTGATTTTCTCCCGGACGGCGCCGCGTTTTTCCGAACGTGTCTTTACGACAGCTCAAAAGCGCCGGTGTACAGCTGATAATACTGCCCTTTCTCTGCGATGAGCATATCGTGGGTGCCTCTCTCAATGATCCGTCCGTGGTCCAGCACCATGATCACGTCGGAGTTCTGTACCGTTGACAGCCTGTGGGCGATGACAAACACGGTCCGGCCCAGCATCAGCTGGTCCATGCCCCGCTGCACGATGGCTTCGGTACGGGTATCGATGGAAGATGTGGCCTCGTCCAGTATCATCACAGGAGGGTCCGCCACCGCCGCCCTGGCGATGGCGATGAGCTGCCGCTGTCCCTGAGACAGCCTGCCGCCGTTGGCGGTGATCTTTGTATCGTATCCGTCAGGCAGACGTGAGATAAAGTCGTGGGCGTTGGCCAGACGGGCCGCCACCTTCACCTCACTGTCCGTAGCGTCCAGCCGTCCGTACCGGATATTTTCCATAATGGTGCCGGTAAACAGGTTGGTGTCCTGAAGCACGATGCCCAGAGACCGCCGCAGGTCCTGCTTTTTGATCTTATTGATGTTGATGCCGTCGTAGCGGATCTTGCCGTCCGCCAGATCGTAAAACCGGTTGATCAGGTTGGTGATGGTCGTCTTGCCGGCGCCGGTCGCCCCCACAAAGGCCACCTTCTGGCCCGGCTCCGCATAAAGGGTGATATTGTGGAGGACGATCTTCTCCTCGTCATAGCCGAAATCCACGTCAAAGAATTTCACTTCGCCCTGAAGGGGCGTGTAGGTGACAGTCCCGTCGTGATGGGGATGCTTCCATGCCCATATGCCGTGTTTGCCTGCGTCTTCTACAAGCTCATTGCCGTCCCATTTTGCCCGGACCAGCGTCACGTAGCCGTGATCCTCCTCCGGCTCCTCATCCATAAGGGTAAAGATCCGCCCGGCGCCTGCCAGGGCCATGATCACCATGTTCACCTGCTGGGAGATCTGGTTGATAGGCATGGCAAAGTTCCGGCTCAGCTGCAGGAACGCGGCCACCGTGCCCAGAGTCATGGCTCCCACGCCGTTCACTGCCATGATGCCGCCGATGATGGCCACCAGCACGAACTGGAGGTTTGCCAGGTTTGCCATGATAGGCATGAGGATATTGGCAAAGGTATTGGCCTTTGTGGCGTTTTCGCACAGCTGATCGTTTTTCTCATCAAATCCTTTTATGGCCGCCGCCTCATGGCAGAACACCTTTACCACTTTCTGGCCTTCGATCATCTCCTCGATATAGCCGTTGACGTCCGCGAGGGATTTCTGCTGGCGGATGAAATATGTGCCGCTCATCCCTGTGACCTTTCGCGCCACCTGGCTCATAAGGGCTACAAATACTACTACGAACAGCGTCATGTACAGATTGCAGCTGAGCATGGCGAAAAATACGCTGACCACCGTGATCAAGGAAGAGATCATCTGGGGCATGCTCTGGGCGATCATCTGCCGCAGGGTATCGGTATCGTTTGTATAATGGCTCATGATATCCCCGTGGGTATGGGTGTCAAAATACCGGATGGGAAGAGTCTGCATATGGATGAACATCTCGTCCCGGATCTTTTTCAGCACGCTCTGTGCCACGGTGACCATGATCAGGTTGTAAAACAGCGTGGCCAGGATACCCACGACATAAATGCCCGCCATAGTGAGGATAGCCCTGGCAAGCCCGTCAAACACCGGGTTGGCCTCCAGCAGCAGAGGCGAAATGTAATCGTCTATAAGGCGCTGGAGAAAGAGAGAGCCGAACACACCGGCAAGAGCGCTCAGGACGATGCACACAAACACAAATACAAGCTGCAGCTTGTAGCCCTTCAGATAAGAAAACAGGCGTTTTACGGTGCCCTTCGGAATGGCGCCCATGCCGGGGCGTTTCATCCTGCCGCCTTCCGGCTTTCCTTCCATGCCGGGGCGTTTTGCGCTGTCTGTCCTGTTTTTATCCGCTTTATTCGTTTCTGTCCTGTTCTTTTCCGTCATGCCGTCTCGCCTCCTTCCTCACTGTGCATATCCTCAGGTTCCGCCGTTCCCTTCAGCTGGGAATGGTATACCTCCTGGTAGATCTTATTTTCCGCCAGCAGCTGCTCATGGGTGCCTACCGCCTGCACGCGGCCCTCATCCATGACGATGATCTTGTCGGCGTCCTCTACAGATGAGATACGCTGGGCAATGATAAATTTCGTAGTATCGGGGATTTCCTCCCGGAATGCTTTCCGGATCTGGGAATCGGTCTTCGTATCCACCGCGCTGGTGGAATCGTCCAAGATCAGGATCTTCGGTTTTTTCAGCAGCGCCCGGGCAATACAGAGCCGCTGCTTCTGTCCGCCGGATACGTTGGTGCCGCCCTGCTCGATGTACGTGTCGTACCCGTCGGGAAATCCCTGGATAAATTCATCGGCACAGGCCAGCTTGCACACCCGCACCAGCTCTTCATCGGAGGCGTCAGGGTCGCCCCAGCGGAGATTTTCTTTGATGGTGCCGGAAAACAGCACATTTTTCTGGAGCACCATGGCCACCTGGCTTCTCAATGCTTCCAGGTCATAGTCCCGCACGTCAATGCCGCCTACCTTCACCACACCGTCGGCGACATCATAGAGTCTGGGGATCAGCTGCACGAGAGTCGTCTTTGACGTACCGGTGCCGCCGATGATGCCCACCGTCTCGCCGGAACGGATGTGCAGATCCACATCCATCAGGCACAGCTTCCTTTTCTTTTTGGAATAACTGAAATTTACATTTTCAAAATCCACGGAACCGTCCGGCACTTCCGCGATCTTCTTCGCGCCGTCGGTAATATCCGGTTCCTCCTCCAGTATCTCAGTGATACGCTCCGCGGAAGCCTGGGCCATGGTCATCATCACGAAGATCATGGACAGCATCATCAGACTCATGAGGATCTGCATGGCGTATGTGATCAGGCTCATCAGCTTGCCCGTGGTGAAGCCTGCGACCGGGTCGTTGCCTGACGCCACGATGAGCCGGGCCCCGAACCAGAAGATCACCAGCATGACGCCGTACATGCACGTCTGCATCAGCGGACTGTTAAATGCCAGCGTCCGCTCCGCCTTTACGAAATATTTGTAGATCATCTGGGAAATGCCCTGAAACTTCTCTGCCTCATGATCCTCCCGCACATAAGCCTTTACCACGCGGATGCCCCGCAGGTTTTCCTGCACCACATTGTTCAGCTGGTCGTATGTCCGAAACACCTTCTCAAACACCGGGTGGGCCTTCATGGCGATAAAGATCAGGCCGCCGCCCAGTATGGGGATCACCGCCAGAAACACAAGGCTCAGCCGGGGGCTGATGGACAGTGCCATAAAGAGGGAAAAGAGGAGCATCATGGGAGAACGCACCGCCATGCGGATGGCCATCTGGTAAGCCATCTGCACATTCGTCACGTCGGTAGTCAGCCTTGTGATGATGCTGGATGTGGAAAACTTATCAATGTTGGAAAAAGAAAAACGCTGCACATTTCTGTACATGTCCTTCCGCAGATTTTTCGCCACGCCCGCCGACGCCCGGGAAGCGCAGGTACCCGCCAGAGCGCCGAACAACAGGGAGATCACGGCGGACACGATGAGCAGCATGCCCATTTTCCATATGTACCCCGTATCTCCTACATCAATGCCGTAATCGATGAGCCGCGCCATGAGCAGCGGGATCACCACTTCCATGATCACCTCGCCGGCCACGAAAACCGGCGTAAGAATACTGTCTTTTTTATACTCTCTCACACTTTTTAAGATTCGTCCGATGGTATGCAAGCTGCCGCCTCCTATTCTTCCTTTACCGCTCTGTCGATCTTTTCGCCCAGCTTCTGCAGCATCCCGAAGAAGCTGTCCAGTTCTTCCTCTGTGAACCCTTCCCGCAGCATTTCATCAATGCCGTCAAACACGGAAATGATCCGCAGATGGGTTTCTTCTCCTTTTGGTGTCAGCACGACCCGCTTCAGGCGGGCGTCCCTGGCTACCCCTTCCCGCCGGATGTATCCGCACTGCTCCATGTGCTGCATGATAGCAGTAACAGAAGACCTGGCGATACAGAATCTGGTCTCCAGATCCTTCTGGTATACTTCCCGGTCCCGGTGATCGTAGAGATACCCCAGCACCCAGCCGTTCATGGCCGTCACCTGATCCAGCTGCAGCGTCCTGACGCAGTCCTCGGAATACCGCCGGATCTTTCTGGATAAATGATGCACGGCACGGCCTACATGTTCTTCTCTCGGTACCATATCAATCCCCATTTCTGATCTTTGCCCATTGTTCCCGTTGTTTTCTGACAGTTTACTCTTGAACTGTTCATTTTCCGACTGTTCGATATCGAACTTTCACAGAAGTCATTATATACAAAAAAGGGTTGCCGCGCAACCCTCTTTTTTTGAACATTATGTGAATTTTATACAAATCTCGGCGATCGTTCCCGCCGGCTGCACGCCGCGGCGCCGAAAATCGTTCTTCCCGCTTCTATCTGTGCGCCAGACGGCGGGCCATTTTGTGGATGCCTCTCACCGGTATGCCCAGGTCCCTGAGCTCTGACCGTCTGGACAGCACCCGGGAGACTCCCGCCAGCTTGTTGTAAAAATAATATCCCGCCACAAGAGCGTTGTTCCACTTGCCCAGGCGGTCCTTCAGCGTTTTCCGGTAGCAGACGCCGCTCCAGGAGAAGCTGCCGCCCTCCCGCACGTAGCGGATCAGATCATCCTCGCTGCGGATATCATCCGGCATCTCCGTACAGGCCAGTCCGATACAGTCTGCCTTGTGAGCGTCGCTTCCCGCTGTCTGGGGCAGACCGCACTCCTCCGCCCAGAGCCGGGCGTTTTCGTTGTTTTCCATATCCTCGCAGGAATTGAATACCTCCACAAAATCAAACCGCTGGAACAACGCCTTCAGCTGATCCGTGGACGCCTGGCGCAGGGTGGATACCATGCTCAGATAAGGCTCCCCGCACGGATGGGCCGGTCCCAGGATCCCGCCGTAGCGGTGCACCGTATAGATCAGCTGGGCTACCTTCATGCCCCGCTTCTCCAGCACAGGCAGCCAGACTCCTGACGGCATGATCACAAGCATATGACCCGCGTCGCATGTATCATATTCTATGCCCCGGAGTACGGTAAAATCCGGAAAACGCCGGTCCTTCAGATGCTGCTGCCAGGCACGATAGCCGTCGTAAGAATTGTGGTCCGTCACTACCATGCCGTCTATCCCCCGGATGATCAGCTGCCGGATGTATTCCTCTATGGTCACTTTTCCGTCCAGGGAACCCTCTTTTGTATGGCAATGCATATCGACCTTCATATTTCCTCCATTCCGAAGACCTGTTACCTTCCGGCTGCTGTTATTTCGGAAGCCGGCGGATGCTCACCTCTCCCGAAGAAAGGCTTTCCCGGCTGCCGTCGGCATATTCCACAAGCAGATGGGCATCGTCGTCGATGGCGAGCGCCCGCGCTTCCCGGCTGCCGCCGGCCTTCAGCACCAGTATGTCCTTGCCCGTGATAATGCTGTATGTTCTGTACGCTTCCATAAACCCATGGGAAGGCAGCATATCATAATATTCCAGAAACCGGTTGAGCACCTCCGCCACCAGGCGGCCCCGCACGATACCGTCGGCCTCCCCCCAGGGATAAAGCGCGCCGGCCACGTCACGGATGGATTCCGGGAACCCCTGGGGGGGACATTCCACATTGATGCCGATCCCCAGCACGGCATACTGCAGGCCGCCTGTCTCCAGATCCATGGAGCCCTCCGTGAGGATCCCGCATATCTTCCTGCCGTCCACAAACACATCGTTGACCCACTTGATGCCGGCGTCCCGGCCGGTAACTGCCCGCACCGCGCCGGCCACCGCCACGGCGGCGGCGGTAGTGATGAACAGGGCGTCCTCCACGGGCAATGCCGGTCGCAGCAGAATACTGAAATAAACTCCCATGCCGGAAGGAGAAAAAAAAGAACGGCTGTGCCGGCCTTTTCCCGCTGTCTGCTCATTGGCCGCCAGCACCATGCCCTCCGGCGCGCCTTCCTCGCCCCGCCGTTTCAGCACGTTGTTGGTGGAATCCACCTGCTGCGCCGTTTCCACGGTAAGCCGCGCCGCCGTCCGGGGAGACAGGTACCGCGCAATGGCCTGTGATGTGATCACGCGGCTCTGCTTTAAAAGGCAGTATCCCCGGTTGGGCACGGCCTCGATCATATGCCCCTCCTGCCGCAGCCCCCTGATGGCTTTCCACACGGCGCTCCGGCTCACCGACAGCTGCTCTGCCAGCTCCTGGCCGGAAAAATATGTGCCTCTGCCGGCCTCCAGGACCGACAGCACTTCCGATCTGACGCTCATATGTTACTCCGCTTTTCCGTTGCTCTCCTGCTGATATTTTTCACTGTGCAGCCGCTGGTTCATCATACCCCCGATGCGGCCGGTCTCTCTGGCGGTAAGCCCTTTCCATCCCTGCTCCGAAAGCCGCCGGGACAGCCCGAGCTCCGCCGCGATCTCATATTTCATTGCCTCCAGAAGCTTTTCCCGCTCTGTTTTTTCCGCCATACTTTTCCACCTTTCCTTTTTCTTTTTTCATAAGTGTTGACAGAAAAAAGGAAAGGTATTCACGGAAACACAAACTATTTCTCTCCTGCTTTTCTTTGGAAAACGACAGGATGTTCATTTGCCGCGGGAATTGCGACAAGGGCAGTTCCCTCTGGATACTGCCCCTGTTTGTTACTGTCCGTCTTCCGGCTGCTCTTTTGTTTCTTTCCCGCTGTCCTTCGTGCCGTTCTCCGCGCTGCCGTCCGGTCCGGCCTTCGCGGCGCCGGACTCCGCCCACTGTTCATCGGCGTCCTTCTGCCCTTTCCGGTCCAGACCTGCTTTCTTCAGGATCTTATCCTTGAACGTCAGCAGCAGCACTACCGCAACGGCCACCAGTCCCAAAATCACATACAGGAGAATATTCGCATCGTCTCCCGTCACAGCCGGTGCTGTCAGATTTGCCAGTAAAAACATCGCTTCCTCCTTAACGCGCATGGTCCTTTATCGCGCACGGTCTTCTGATCATATCGTAAGCAAAACGGTAAGCCGGGTTATGTCGCGGATGATCATCTATCTAGGACTGCCGTCGCCGGCAGCCTCCAGCGACCTACCTGAAAACAGGGCGGGACTCCCCTATGGTTTTCTATTCGGTCTTGCTTCGGATGGGGTTTACATGTGCCCCGGCTGTTACCAGCCGGGCGGTAGGCTCTTACCCTGCCTTTCCACCCTTACAGGGCTGCGCCCTGCGGTTTATTTCTGTTGCACTTTCCTTGGAGTCGCCTCCACCGGACGTTATCCGGCATCCTGTCCCTGAAAGCCCGGACTTTCCTCACCCGGCGCCTTTCGGCCTGCCGGCTGCGATCATCTGTTTTACTTACGGTGCCTATCCTAACACAAAAGACGGCGGTTGTCCATGCTTTTCACAAAAGATATACAAAGCCTGCCGGTCTAATACCCCAGGCTCTCCCCGATGAGGATCACCTTGATCCGTCCGGGTTTGCGGCTCTTGCGGGTGATGACCACCTGGGCGCACATGCAGTCCGGAGACAGGCAGTCGGCGCACACCCCTGTCTTGGCGCAGGGCGTGGAAAGGTTCAGCCGCACGCCGTTGGGGGGAGCCGCGTATGTATGTACTCTGGCAATACCCGCTTCCACGTCCGGCACCAGCTTGTTCATGCCTGCCAGGACGATGACATTTTGGGGACCGGCGATGAGGCAGGCCACCCGGTTGCCGTTGCCGTCAATGTTCACCATCTGGCCGTCCAGGGTAATGGCGTTGGTGCTCATAAAGAAATAGTCCGCCATGACCGCCTGGCCGTAAAAAGCCCGCTGCTCCTCGGGAGTCTTTGCCTCCGCCCGGTCCAGCAGCCTGTAACCGCCTGCCTTCAGCGCGTCGTACACGCCGCTCTCCGTAAACGTCACGGAGCCGCCCCATGTACAGGAGGCTCCCTCCTCCACCAGGCTCAGCACCCGGGCCACAGCGTCCTCCTTCGTAGCGCAGTAATAGCCTTCCATATCCCGTTTTTTCAGATTTTTGATCACAGACTGCGCGGTCTGTTCCATAGAGATCTGCAAAGGTGTCACGCTCGCACTTCCTTTCTCATATACCGGATCTGACACCAAAACATATTGCCGGAAAAGCGCTCCGGCGTCCTTTTGCCGTCAGATCAGAGGGTACTTGTCTGTCAGTGTCTTCACCATGGCCATGGCCTTCTCCTGATTGCCTTCGGCGTCTCTGATCATCATGGCGATGGCCTCGGCGATCACATCCATATCCGCCTCGTTCATGCCGCGGCTTGTGACCGCGGGGGTGCCCAGACGGATACCGCTTGTGACAAAGGGCTTCTCGGGATCGTTGGGGATGGTGTTCTTGTTGCAGGTAATGTGAGCCGCATCCAGCACCTTCTCCGCTTCCTTGCCGGTAACGCCGGTGCCCCGGAGGTCTACCAGCATCAGATGATTGTCCGTGCCGCCGCTGACAAGGTTCATGCCGCGGTCGGTAAGGCCCTTGGCCAGCGCCTGGGCATTTTTCACGATGTTCTGCTGATATACTTTAAAGTCATCCTGCAGAGCTTCCTGGAAGCACACTGCCTTCGCGGCGATGATGTGCTCCAGAGGACCGCCCTGGGTGCCGGGGAAAATAGCCTTGTTGAAATTATATTTGTCCACTGCCGCCTGATTTGCCAGGATCATGCCGCCTCTGGGCCCCCGCAGCGTCTTGTGAGTGGTGGTAGTCACCACGTCGGCGTAAGGGATAGGGCTTTCGTGAAGCCCTGCCGCCACGAGACCGGCAATATGCGCCATATCCACCATAAGGCAGGCGTCCACTTCGTCCGCGATCTCCCTGAACTTCTTAAAATCGATCGCTCTGGGGTACGCGCTGGCGCCGGCGATGATCATCCTGGGCTTGCAGGCGTGAGCCGTCTCTCTCAGGGCCTCGTAGTCGATATATCCGTCGTCATTGACGCCGTAAGGCACGATATGGAAATAAGAGCCGGACATATTGACGGGGCTGCCGTGGGTCAGGTGGCCGCCGTGGTCCAGGTTCATGCCCATGACCGTATCGCCGGGCTTACATACGGCAAAATACACTGCCATGTTGGCCTGGGCGCCGGAATGGGGCTGCACGTTAGCATAATCGCAGCCAAACAGCTTCTTTGCCCGCTCGATGGCCAGGTTCTCCACCACATCCACCACGCCGCAGCCGCCGTAGTACCGCTTGCCGGGATATCCTTCGGCGTATTTATTGGTGAGCGGACTGCCCATGGCCGCCATCACTGCCTTGCTCACCCAGTTTTCCGAGGCGATCAGCTCTATGTGGCTGTTCTGCCTCTGCAGCTCGTCCTCAATGGCCTGGGCGATCTCCGGGTCAACCTTTTTGATCTCGTCAAAACTGTACATAATCATCCTCCTCGTTCATAATGTATTCTTGATTATAATCGGGTTTTCCTGAAAAAGCAATGTTGTCGTTTACATGATCTGTTTTCCGGTAAGGTAACCGGTAAAATATATGCCCATCAGTACGGCAAAGCTGATAGTGACCGCCAGATCGAGCTTTCTGTTCTTCGCGCACCCGTCGCCCAGAGTGATGAACGCCGGCACGGCGCAGGACAGGTACCTGCACAGGCTTAATGGCCAGGATATGGAAGTATTGACGATCACATAGATCACCAGCCACACGGACAGCATGGTCCTGCTTTTTTTCAGTCCGGCCACGAGAAAGGCGTACACCCCCAGCAGGGAGATCAGGCCGGGAACGAACATGCACACTTTTGTGCTGGTGCTGTATGTCCCGTTGATAAATCCCCACAGGCTGGCCGGCATCTCAAAGAAAGGCCTTGTTACTTCATTCCAGACTACTTCCTGAAGACGGAGGAAGTCCAGCGGATTGCCTGTGACCCTGTAATTGATATACAGATAGATGCATGTGCCCGCCGGCAGAAGCAGCAGCCAGCTCCATTTTTTCAGCACAAGCAGGATGGTATTCTTCAGATTAAAATGGTCAAAGGGCCTGTACGTCTCCAGAAATTCCACGGTGGCGGGAAAGATCAGGAACACGCCCACTGACCGAGACAGAGCCGCAAGCATGCCGAACACTCCTGCCAGCGCCCACCGGTGGCGGCGGACAAAATACAGCGTCAGCACCGACGTCATGAGGAACATCCCCTCCGTCATGATGGCGCCGTAGAAAAAAGCGAAAGGGCTGATGCTGATCAGCACAACGGCCTTGCGGGCAGTCTCCCGGGAATAATCCATGCAGACAAGCTTATACAAAAATACACAGCCCGTGGAATAGCACAAAGCCGACGTCAGCAGCGCCGCCGCATTGATGTTGGGGATGATAAAGTGAACCAGCTTCAGCGCCCATGAATACAGCGGGAAAAACGCCAGCATCACATAATTTCCGTTTTCCTGGACAGTATCATACCCGTCCGGGATCCGCACATAGGAGGTGGCGTCCCACTTGATCCACTGTCCGAAAAACTGATCCCACTGAAATGTGCTGCCCCCGTCCACAAAAGCACAAAAGATCAGGAATCCCGCAGTCACCATAAACACGCGGAACAGCATGGCGCATCCGAATATCGCGGCACATTCCTTTTTTCCGGGAACATACCGGTCCTCCGCGGGCCGGACAGGCGCCTCCTTCCAGTTTTTCCACGGCACGCCCGCGCTGCCGAGCATTTTCCACAGCAGATATACGATACTGCCGCAGACCACAAGCAGGCTCACCGCTTTTAACAGAATTTCTATCATGTATCCTTACCCTTTATTCTCCACAACGGCGATCTCCAGCTCCTCCAGCTGTTTCGCGTCTACCCGGCTGGGCGCGTCGGTCATCAGGCAGGAGGCGTCCTTGACCTTGGGGAAAGCGATCACTTCGCGGATGCTGTCCTCCTTTGCCATGAGCATGATGAGACGGTCCAGGCCGTAGGCCAGCCCTGCGTGAGGGGGAACGCCGTACTTGAAAGCGTTTAACAGGAAGCCGAACTGCTCATGGGCGGCTTCTTTTGTAAAGCCCAGCACCTCGAACATCTTTTCCTGAATATCCTCCTGATGGATACGGACGCTGCCTCCGCCCAGCTCTGTGCCGTTCAGCACGATATCATAGGCCTTGGCACGCACCGCGCCGGGGTCGGTATCCAGCTTGTCCAGATCCTCCTCCATAGGCATGGTGAAGGGATGGTGCATGGCCACGTACCGGTTTTCTTCTTCCGACCATTCCAGCAGAGGGAACTCTGTCACCCAGAGGAAATTGTACTGGTTCTTGTCCAGCAGTCCCATCTGCCGGGCAAGGTGGAGCCGCAGGGCTCCCAGCACGTCGTACACCACCTTATCCTGATCGGCGGCAAAGAGCAGCAGGTCGCCGGGTTTTCCGTCCATGGCCGCCACAAGGGCGCCGATCTCTTCTTCTGTGAGGAACTTGGCAAAGGAGGACTTAACAGAACCGTCCTCATTGACGCACATGTAGGCAAGGCCCTTTGCGCCGTAGCCCTTTGCGAACTCCACGAGGGCGTCGATCTTCTTTCTGGGCATGGAGCCCTGTCCCTGGGCATTGATGCCCCGGACACTGCCGCCCCTCTCCAGGGCACCTGTAAACACGCCGAAGCCGCAGCCCTTCACCACGTCGGACACATTTTTCAGTTCCATGCCGAAACGGGTGTCCGGCTTATCGGAGCCGAACCGGTCCATGGCCTCCTGCCATGTCATGCGGGGGATGGGCAGGGACACTTCCACGCCGATCTCCCGGAAGATAGTCTGCAGTAATCCTTCGTTGACGGCGATCACGTCGTCCACGTCCACGAAGGAAAGCTCCATGTCGATCTGGGTAAATTCCGGCTGGCGGTCGGCGCGCAGATCCTCGTCACGGAAGCAGCGGGCGATCTGGAAATACCGGTCGTACCCGGAGCACATGAGCAGCTGCTTGAACAGCTGAGGGGACTGGGGCAGCGCGTAAAAGCATCCGGGGTGGATGCGGCTTGGCACCAGATAGTCCCTGGCTCCCTCCGGCGTGCTCTTGTTGAGCATGGGCGTCTCGATCTCCAGAAAGCCCTGCTCCGCGAGGTAAGCCCGCGCCTTCATGGCGATGCGGCTCCTGAGCATGAGATTGCGCTGCAGGTCGGGGCGGCGCAGGTCCAGATACCGGTATTTCAGCCGCAGCTCGTCCTTCGTCTGAGAGTCCTCTTCAATGGGGAAGGGCGGCGTCAGGGATTCCGACAGGACCCGCAGGGCATTTGCCCGCACTTCCAGTTCTCCCGTGGCCAGCTCTTTATTGACAGCGCCCTCTCTTTTTGTCAGGGTACCCGTAACGGCGATGACATATTCGCTGCGGAGGGTTCCCGCCTTGTCAAAGCCGTCCTGTCCGATGTCGTTGACGTCAAATACGATCTGCAGAAGACCGCTGCGGTCCCGCAGGTCTACAAAGATCAGGCTGCCCAGATTTCTCCGCTTCTGTACCCAGCCCATCACTGTCACCGTTTCTCCAATGGCCGCGCCGACCACCTCGCCGCAGCGATGGGTACGGTGCAGTCCTGTCATTGATTCTGCCATGTTCTCTCAACCTCCTGCTCAAAAATCCCGTCACATTTTATCCCGGAAAAATTCCACGATCTCGCCGTAGCCCTGCTGGGCCAGCTGCTCCTTCTGGAATTTTTTGTTTTTCTTCATCACTGCCATAGTCACCTGGCAGCCTGCCTTCCTCGCCTCCGCCGCCCGGGCGATGATCGTTTTCATAGCCTCCGGGGGCATATTTTTCTCGATGAGATACGCCGTCTTCCGGTCATTGCCCGGCACGGCAAAGCCCCGCTCCATGAGCAGCATGACGATCCTCTCAAAGCCGATGGAAAATCCGCAGGCGCACACGTTCTGGCCGGTAAACCGCCCGATCATCTCATCGTAGCGGCCGCCGCCGCCTACGGATCCGCCGAACTCATCCATGGAGATCTCAAAAATAGGGCCGGTATAGTAGGACATGCCCCGCACAAGGGTGGGATCGAAGGCCAGTTGAAAATCCGCCTCCTTCACCGCGTCTACGCTCTCCATGATGGTCATCAGATTGTCGGCGTCCGCTTCATCCAGATACCCGGCAAGAGTCTCCTTCAGAAACGCCACGCCCCCTGTATCCGGCGTCACCCGGCCGAACAGGGCAAGGTACTTGTCCACGTTTTCCTTCGGATACCCGGCGTCATACAGCTCCCGGGCCACTCCATCCATGCCGATCTTGTCCATCTTGTCCAAGGTAATGAACACGCTGTCATAATCTTCCTGCGCAAAACCGCTGTAAGCCGCCATGGCCTTCAGGATATGGCGGTCGTTGATGCGGATGGTAAACTTGCTGAAATCCAGCTTGCCCAACAGCGTGGTGGTGGCCAGGATCAGCTCGATCTCCGCCAGGTTGGAGGGCTCCCCCAGTATGTCGATATCGCACTGCTTGAACTGGCGGTAACGGCCCCGCTGGGGACGGTCCGCCCGCCACACGTTGCCCATCTGCAAAGCCTTGAAGGGGCTGGGCAGCTCGTTGGCGTGGTTGGAATAGTACCGGCACAGGGGAACGGTGAGATCGTAGCGCAGGCCGCCGTCCACCAGGTCGTTTTCCGTCTGCGCGCTGTCGATCTTTAACTTCTCTCCCCTTTTTAAGATCTTGAATATAAGCTTTTCATTTTCTCCGCCCTGCTTGCTGGACAGGTTCTCGATGTGCTCCACACAGGGAGTTTCCATGGAATAAAAACCAAACGCCCCGTAGGTGTCCTGTATCATGCGGATCACATAGTCCCGCACGGCCATCTCCTCCGGCAGGATATCTTTCATGCCGGTGACCGGCTTTTTCTTCAATGCCATTTACTGCGCTCCTTCCTTCTGACTGAAGATCTGTTCCATCAGCCCTGCTTTTCTCTCTATCATCTCGTCGATGCGGTCCATATACTGGGCCACATTTTTTACGTTCTCCACACGGCCCATATTGCCGTCGGGCAGCTTTGCCTTGGTGGCGCCGCCTGCTCCCACCGCGATGATAGGCTGCAGCTCCTCCATGATCAGTATATTGTAAAGGCCGTACTTGCCTTCCTTGGCGTAGCCCACATTTTCAAAATTACCCGCCATGTTTTTCTGACGGTACAGATAGTAGGGACGCATGTCCATCCGGGCCGCCCCTGCCGCCGCCAGCTCTATCATGGCCTCCGTATCAAAAACACCGCGCCCGGCAAACTCCTCCCGGTGGGTGTTGAGCCTTGCCGCCCGCTTGACCGCCAGGGAATGGACGGTAAGACTGTCGGGACCCAGCGTTTCGATCTCTTCCATGGTCCGGGCCACATCCTCTGCCGTCTCGCCGGGCAGGCCCATGATCAGATCCATGTTGATGTTGTCAAACCCCATATCCCTTGCCAGGGCAAAGGCCTCCCGTGTCTGTTCCACCGTATGACGCCGTCCGATGAGGCGCAGCGTCTCCTCCTTCATAGTCTGGGGATTGATGGAAATGCGGGTGACAGGGTACCGTTTCAGCACCTGGAGTTTTTCCCGGGTGATGCTGTCCGGCCTGCCGGCTTCTACGGTCCACTCTCTCACATCCTCTGTCGGCAGGCAGCGGACGATGGCGTCCAGCAGACGTTCCATCTGACCGGGCTCCAGAGTAGTGGGCGTGCCGCCTCCAATATAGATCGTATTCAGCCGCCTCCCGTGGATCTGCCTTCCGAGAAATTCCAGTTCCTTTATCACGCAGTCCAGGTACCGGTCCACCTGTTCCTTCCATTTTTCCAGAGGAAAGGACGTAAAGGAACAGTAGGCGCATGTGGTAGGGCAAAAGGGAATGCCCGCGTACAGGCTCCATCCGCGGCCGCAATCCATGGCGTCGGTAAGTTCCCGCTCCCGTCTGGCGATATCCAGGGCAAGCTTCAGCTTTTCATGGGAGATCCGGTATGCGCCGGACAGCCGGTCACAGGTCTCCTGCCTGGTCTCCCCGGCCAGAAGCCCCGCCATGGCCAGCTTCACCGGCCGGATGCCCGTAAGCGTCCCCCAGGGAAGCTGTTTTCCCGTATCCTCCGCGCACAGGGCGTAGCACTGACGCTTTACCTCATTTTTCCGCTCCAGCCGCTGCGGGGATGTTTTTTCCCATTGAGGCCCTCCTTTTTCCGGCACAAAGGGCTCCTCATAGACGGCCTCCAGCGTCTCCCTTCCGGGGCGGAACAGCGCCATATGCCCCGGTTCATAACAAAACACCGTTTCCGGTTCTGTATCCGGCATAGCCGGCAGACCCCCCTCCGGTGTTCGCGTCATATATGTGATTTTTTCCGTGATCACCCGGATAGGCTCCAGAGGATAAAAGGCCATAAATAATGCCCGCAGATCCTGCTCAAAATCCGGGTCTGTCATAAATAGCTTCATAATGTAAGAAACGGATTGTACCGTTTTTCATATCCGATAGTTGTAGAAGGGCCATGGCCGGGAAAAACCTTCGTATCGTCCGGCAGCACCGCCAGCTTTTCCCGGATGGACCGCGTCAGCGTGCCGTAGCTTCCGGTGGGAAGATCCGTCCTGCCCACAGACTGGGCAAACAATGTATCCCCGCTGAATAAAATGCCCTGATTTTCTATATAATAGCACACGCCTCCGGCGGTATGGCCCGGCGTGGCCAGCACTTTAAACTCCAGCCCTGCCAGCCGGAGCACCTGCCCGTCCGCTACTGTCTTATCGGCCCGCAGGGCCTCATTCCAGCCAAAGGCCCCGGAAGCGTTGAGAGAAGGATCCGCCGCCAGTTCCATATCCTTTTCATGGACATACACAGAGATCCCGTACTTTTCCCGCAGCGCGCCTGCCGCCATGAAATGGTCAAAGTGGCCGTGAGTCAGCAGAATGGCCGCCGGCTCCACGTGAAGCTCGCCGCAGGCCTCCATGATCCGCCCCGCTTCATCGGCCGGGTCTATGACCACGCCCTGTCCGGTCTCCTGACAGTAAACGATATAGCAGTTGGTCTGGACGTCTCCCAGCACCATATGTCTGATCCTGCACAGCATACTGTTCTTCATTCCCGCTCCCCGGCAGAACCGTCCTCTGGCTCTGCGCCGTCATTCTTCTCTACGCTCTCTCTATATCTATCACACTGTCCACCTTCATGAGCCTTGTGATGATGGAATCCAGTTCCGCCTTGGAACTGATGTCAAAGCACATGCCGATGGTGGCCTTGCCCTGTTTGCTCGTGCGGGTATTGACGGATGTAATGTCAATGTTCCGCTCGGTCAGTATCTTGGAGATATCCGCCAGCAGGCCGCTGCGGTTGTCGCAGTATATGATGATCTCCGTACTGTACAGAGCCTTTTCATCATTTTTGTCCGGCTCCGCCCATTCAGCCTCTATGAGCCGCTCCCGTTCCGGGTCAGGCAGAGAGAGGATATTGATACAGTCGGTGCGGTGAATGGACACGCCGCGCCCCCTTGTCACAAAGCCGATGATCTCATCCCCCGGCACCGGGTTGCAGCACTTGGGGTAATGGACGGACACGTCGTGCACGCCCCGCACGATAATGCCGCCCCGGCTGCTGACAGTCTTTCTCGAAGAGCTGCCTGCATTTTCCAGCACATCGGCATCGGTGAGCACCTTAGGATTGGCCTTGTTGTACTCTTCCTGGAGCTTATTGACAATCTGTCCTTCCTTCAGGCCGCCATGTCCCAGAGCGGCCATGACAGAATCCCAGTCCTTAAAGCCGTACTTCTGCATGACTTTTTTCTGGTATTCCGACTTGTTGATCTTACCCAGATCGATGGACTTCACCTTACAGTACTGGACAAGCATATCCTTGCCCTTGACGATATTTTCTTCCTTGAACTGGGATTTGAACCACTGGTTGATCTTGCTCTTGGCCTGTGTGCTCTTCACCAGCGCCAGCCAGTCGCGGCTGGGGCCGTTGGAATTCTGCGAGGTAAGGATCTCAATGCGGTCGCCGTTCTGGATCACATACTCGATGGGCACCAGCCGGTTGTTCACCCTGGCGCCGATCATCTTATTGCCCACGGCGGAATGGATGGCGTAGGCAAAATCAATCGGCGTAGAGCCCACGGGAAGGGTCTTCACGTCGCCTGTAGGGGTAAAGCAGTATACCTGGTCGGAAAACAGATCCAGATCGCTCTTCAGCATATCCAGGAACTCATGGTTGTCGGACAGGTCCTGCTGCCACTCCAGTATCTGGCGCAGCCAGCTGAGCTTCTCCTCCTCCCTGGCGTCCACCTTCCTGCCGTTGGAGGCCTCCTTATATTTCCAGTGAGCGGCAATACCGTATTCTGCCGTCTTATCCATCTCAAAGGTGCGGATCTGCACTTCAAAAGGCTGTCCGCTGGGACCGATGAGGGTGGTGTGGAGAGACTGGTACATGTTGGGCTTCGGCATGGCGATATAGTCCTTGAACCGCCCGGGGATAGGGGTGTACACCTCATGGATCACACCCAGGGCAGCATAACAGTCCTTCACGGATTCCACGATGACCCGCACCGCGAACAGATCATATATCTGGTCCAGTGTCTTATCCTGGTTGACCATCTTTTTGTAAATGCTGAACAGGTGCTTTACGCGGCTCTTCACCTTTGCCTTGATGCCCGCCGCTTCAATGTGCTGAGCCACCTGGTCCGCAATATCCTTCACATACCGGTCCCGCCAGTCCTGCCGCTGCCGGATCTGGGACACCAGGTCAAAATACACCTCCGGCTGAAGATACCGCAGGGAGAGATCGTCCAGCTCCGTCTTCACCCTGGCGATACCAAGGCGCTGGGCAATGGGCGCGTATATGTCCATTGTCTCGCGGGAAATATCCTTCTGCTTTTCGGGGGGCTGGTATTTCAGCGTCCGCATATTGTGGAGCCGGTCCGCCAGCTTGATGATCACGACCCGGATGTCCTTCGCCATGGCGAGGAACATCTTCCGCAGGTTCTCCGCCTGCATCTCCACCTTATCATTTTTATATTTCATCCGCTGTCTCAGCTTGGTAACGCCGTCTACAAGCAGCGCCACCTCCGAGCTGAATTCCTGGGAAAGCTGCTGGAGGGTCACATCGGTGTCCTCCACAACATCGTGAAGCAGCCCGGCCACGATGGTCTCCTTATCCATCTCCAGATCCGACAGGATCAGCGCCACACTCAAAGGGTGGATGATGTAAGGCTCCCCGGATTTTCTGAACTGGCCCTCATGGGCCCGCTTTGCCAGTTTGTATGCTCTTTTTATCAGGTGTATATCTTCAGAAGGGTGATACGCCCGGATCCGGTCATAGAGGTTCTGCTTCAGCACTTCAAGATCTGTAAAATCCGCAGTATCAATGATAGCCCGGTTTCCCATTTCCTTTTCCAGCATCTGGCTGATGGTGTCCATATTCTGTTTCGTACTCTCCAGCTGCTCTTCCCGCATGAATCACAACTCCCTTTTCCAACTGTCCGAAAATAAAATTTATATTCTATTATAGTAATTTCCCCGGTGAAAAGCAATCATTAATTACAATCTTTTTGCTCAAAAAGGCTTGTTTTGCCTGTTTTTCCGGCATTTACCGGTTCCGGACAGCGGCATATTCCCCAAGGGCCAGCAGAAGGGGGCCCCTGGCTTTGTTGTCGTCCTCCACCACCGGCTCGCTGATGTAGTATTCATAAGTGCCGTTTCGCCAGGGCTTTTTTTCCGGTCCGAGGCCTGCCACAAGACACACATTTTTTATATGGAGCTTCCCCGCTTCGTCTTCTGTCACCAGCCGGCGGAAAATGCCTTCCATTCCCTTATCCGCCGCCTGTTCATAAACCGGGTCTATGTATCCTTTTCTCACACTTTTCTTCAAACTGTACACAAACATGCAGGAGCAGCTTGCCTCCTGATAATTTCCCTCTCTGCCGACCTGGTCCACTACCTGATGCCACAACCCGTCCCCGTCCTGATACCGGGCCAGCCCGGCAGCCAGCTTTTTCAGCAGGTCCGTGAGGATCTTCCGCTCGGGCCGCTGATCCGGCAGCACGTCCAGACAGTCCACCGCCGCCATGGAAAGCCATCCCATAGCCCGGCCCCAGAAGCAGGGAGAACAGCCTGTCACATCATCACTCCAGAACATGCGCCTGCTGTGATCGTAGGCGTGGTAAAACAGCTGTTTTTCTTCGTCATAGGCATATTTCAGTATCAGAGCAAACTGTTCGCCCACATCTTCATACCGCTTTTCCGGTCCGAACAGCCGGATAAGCCGGGCGTACAGAGGCTCCATCATATACAGGCCGTCCAGCCACATCTGATCGGGATACACCACTTTGTGGGCAAATCCCCTGCTGCCCGTAAGACGCGGGTGCCTGCCGATATAATCATACAGGTACCGCAGGACCTTTTCATACCGCTCTCCGCCCAGAGTCTCATATACCGTCATGATCACTTTGCCGTTGTTGAGGCAGTCCGCGCTGGAGGGACGGTTCTCGATACAGGGGAGCCTTCCGTCCTCCGTGACAAACGTATCCACATACCCTTTCAGATAAGGCAGGATGCGGGCGTCCTCATGCAGTCCTCCTGCCCTGTAAAGCGCCTCCAGCAGCACCCCGTCCTCATACATCCAATTGTGGCGGGACACGCTGTCCGCATCCGAAAGCAGCTGGTCACACAGCTTTATCATCCTTTTATTATAATCCATGATCTCCTCTTTTCCAAAACGGGCGCGGCGCCCTTCTCCTCCAGATCCTTATTTCCTCCATATAGTTTGAACAATTCCCGGAAAAATGTCAAATGTTTTCGCAAAAAAACGGGACTTTTGTTGTATAAATCAAAAACCGGAAGTATAATGGATAAAAGCAGATCACACGTAAAGAGAAAGGACAGACATGAAAAACAACGATTTATGGAATGCATTTTTTAACCGGCTGTTTTCTCAGCTGGAGACGCCCGGTATCTTCCAGCACGGGATCATCCCCACGAAAGATCTGGAATTTTCCGCGGATGTGCGCAAAATGTGTGAGGACAACGTATGCGGGCGATACAAAAAAAGCTGGGCCTGCCCTCCTGCCATCGGCACATTGGAAGAATGCGAAGCCAGATGCCTCTCGTACAGCCACATGCTTGTATTTAATCAGGTATTCGCCCTGGACGACAGCTTCGACTATCCCGGCATGCTGAACGGCATGGAACAGTTCGGCCATATCTGCCACAATATAAATACATTGGCCAAACAATATTTCACCGACTATTTCCTGTTAGGCAATGAAGGCTGCAATACATGCGGCACATGTACCTATCCGGACGCCCCCTGCCGTTTTCCCGACCAGCTGCATCCCGCCCTGGAGGGAATGGGGCTGTACGTATACAAGCTGGCAGAGCAGGCCGGCATGAATTACATCAACGGGAAAAACACCGTCACTTATTTTGGCGGGCTGCTGTTCCATGAAGAGGACACGGCTGTGCCGGGAAACAAAATAACGCCGTCCGGCGAGGAAGCGTCCGTCTGACCGGTCCGACACCTCATATAAAAAAGACAGTCCCTTATTTTGAGACATAGGGACTGTCTTTTTCTGCGAAGCGCCAGAGAAATTCTCTTGCTTCCTCCGCGTAGTCGATATTGATACGTTTTGTGCGGAGGATCTGTTCCTCCGGCACCGCCGGCCCGTCCTCCAGGTATAAATCCCCGCTGCACAGATCGTGGCCGTAATGCTCTCTCGTAATGCCCATGGCCTGGGTCAGCTTTCCGGGACCGCTGCAGAGCTGCCGGATCTTGTCCGTGCCGCGGCGGCGCTTCATCAGCCCGATCCCTTCCACGGGCTCCAGGGCCCGCAGCAGCACCACCTCCGGCTTTCCCTCTGTGTTCACCACAATGTTCATGCAATGGTACATCCCGTAGATCAGATACACATATGCGTATCCTCCCTGACCAAACTGCACTTCCGTACGCCCGGTGCGGAGATTCGGATAGGAATGGGCCGCTTTGTCCACAGCGCCGTCGTAGGCCTCCACCTCCACGATCCTGCCCTTTGTAACGCCTTCCGGCGTTACATGGACAAGGACTTTTCCGAGAAGCTCCTCCGCTACCGTCAGCACATCCCGATTATAAAAATCACGGCTGCATTTCATACTGTTTCCTCATATCAAAGCGTTTACACGGCGGAAGTCCCCCTGCCGCGTCTTACCTTGTGATTCCTTCTACTACATATCCTGCTTCCTCCACTGCGGCTTTCAGCGCGTCGTCCGGCGCCTGGCTGCCCTCGGCAAAGTTTACGGCCACGCAGTTCTTCTTGTGATCCGCCTTCACATCGGCCACGCCGTCCACAGCCAGAAGGGCTTTCGTAACAGCTGCCTCACAGTGCTCGCACATCATACCCGTTACCTTCATGGTCACATCGCTTGTCTCTTTTTTCTTTCCAAACATTTTCTTCTCCTCCTGATTGTTATTTGTTGTATTACCGGTCTGCCCTGCCGGGACAGATCCTGCATCGGACGGTCCTGCCGTCCGGCTGCTTTCCGTTTTGAACAGCTTCAGCCGCAGGGCGTTTGTCACTACGCACACGCTGCTTAAGCTCATGGCGGCCGCCGCGAACATGGGGTTGAGCTTCAGCCCCAGGGCATTGTACAGCACCCCGGCGGCCAGAGGGATGCCGATGCTGTTATAGAAAAATGCCCAGAACAGGTTTTCCTTGATGTTGCGGATCACTGCCTTGCTTAAATTGACGGCGGTGACGGCGTCCAGCAGATTGTTTTTCATCAGCACAATATCCGCGCTCTCGATGGCCACATCTGTGCCGGCGCCGATGGCAATGCCTACGTCCGCCCGGGCAAGAGCCGGCGCGTCGTTGATGCCGTCGCCTACCATGGCCACCTTGTGGCCCTCCTGCTGCAGGGCGGCGATCTTCTGTTCCTTCTCCTCCGGCCGCACCTGGGCGATCACATGGCCGATGCCCATGCGCTTCTGCATGGCTTTCGCCGTCCGCTCATTGTCTCCTGTGAGCATGACCACATCAATGCCCATCTCCCCGAACCGCCTTACGGCCTGGACGCTGCTCTGCTTCTCCACATCCGCCACGGCCACTATGCCCAGCAGGTGCGTTTCATCCCCGAACAGCAGAGGCGTCTTTCCCTGATCTGCCAGCTCTGCAAGCTTTTCTTGTGCCGGTTTCGTGTCAATACCCTGCTCTGTAAGAAACGCTTCATTTCCCCCGTAGTACATGCGCCCGTCGATCACGCCCTGAACGCCTCTGCCGAAAACCGCCTGAAATTCTTCCACGGGCCGGGGCTCCAGCTTCTGCTCCGCTCCGCGGGCGCAGACAGCCTCCGCCAGAGGATGCTCGCTGTATTTTTCCAGACTGTACGCCACGGAAAGAAGCGTTTCCGGATCTTCCGCCAGAGGGACCACATCGGTCACGACAGGCTTTCCTTCGGTGATGGTGCCCGTCTTATCCAGCACAACCGTATCAATGCTGTGAGCGATCTCCAGCGCTTCCCCCGACTTGATGAGCACGCCGTTTTCCGCCCCTTTTCCCGTGCCCACCATGATGGCTACCGGAGTGGCAAGGCCAAGGGCGCAGGGACAGGAGATCACCAGCACTGCGATGCCGATGGACAGAGCAAATTCAAACGCAGCGCCGCAGATCAACCAGATCACCGCGGCGATAACAGCGATAGTGATCACCGTGGGCACAAAAATACCCGCGATCTTATCTGCCAGCTTGGCGATAGGCGCCTTGCTGGAACTGGCCTCCTCCACCAGACGGATGATCTGGCTCAGGGTAGTATCCTCCCCCACCCGGGTGGCCCTTGCTTTCAGGAAACCGGATTTGTTGATGGTGGCGGCAATGACCGTATCGCCCGGCTTTTTCTCCACCGGGATACTCTCCCCGGTAATGGCGGATTCGTCAATACCGGACATGCCTTCCGTGCCGTCCCGCTCTACCACCGCCGTTTCCGGCGCCAGGGAGATGAGTTTTTCTATGGCTTCGCTTGTCTTCCCCTTGGAGCGGGCCTCCAGGAATTTCCCCAGAGTGATCAGCGTCAGGATGGTGCCCGCGGACTCAAAATAAATGTCCATGCTGTAATGCTCCACCACCGTCCAGTCGCCGTGGCCCATGGCGAAACTCACCCGGAAGATCACGAAGATACCGTACACCGTAGCTGCCAGGGAACCCATTGCGATCAGCGTATCCATATTGGGACTGCCGTGAAACAGCGTCTTGAATCCTACCTGAAAATACTTCCGGTTGAGATACAATATGGGAAGCAGCAGCAAGAACTGGGCAAACGCGTAGGTGATCACATTTTCTTTTCCATGAAAGATATCCATGATAAACTGCGGCACAGGTATGCCCAGATATTCCTTCATCATGTGGTTCATGGAAATGTACATCAGAGGGATCAGAAAGCAAAAGGACCCTATGACCCGGATCTTCATCTCCCGGATCTGCTCCTGCTGGGGATTCGGTCCCTTTCTCCCGGTTTTCTCCCCTGGGGCCGTACTGTGTGCTCCCTTTACAGAAGCGCCGTACCCTGCCTTTACTACCGTATTGATAATGTCGTCGTCGCTCAGCACATCTTCCCGGTATGTCACTTTCATGCTGTTGGTGAGCAGATTGACAGAAACCTGATCCACTCCCTCCAGCTTTGCCACGCTGCTCTCCACGCGGGAGGAGCAGGCAGAACAGGTCATGCCCGTCACGTCAAATGATTGCTGCATATGAATCTTCACTCCATTTTATCAGCGTTTTCGGTCTATATGTCCTAGTCTGTCCAGGCTGCGGCGCGCCTATGCCCGGAACGCGCCGACGGTCCGTCACAAACGCCGCACTCTCTTTCATCTGCTTTCAAGAGGGCGCGCGTCCATTATTTCATCAGCTTCTGCAGAAGGCCGCACAGCTCATCCACCGCTTCGTCCCGTCCGTCCCGGATATCGTCCGCCACGCAGGTGCGCACATGATTGGCCAACAGCACCTTGTTGAACGAATTGAGAGCCGACTGAACGGCGGACACCTGGGTGAGGATATCCGCGCAGTACCGCTCCTGCTCCACCATATTCCGGATGCCCCGTACCTGTCCCTCTATCTTGTTCAGGCGCACGATCAGATCCGTATATTCTGCTTTTTCCCGGTGCTTCAACCGGCAGTTCTCACATTGCTCCATGGTAATCTCCAATCCGTTTTAAATTATATACCTTATACCCCTATAGGGTATATTAGCACGCAACAAAACACATGTCAACCCTTTTCAAAAAGGACCGGCATGTGTTTTGATCATAAACATAAAATGACTCACTCAAAACCATCTGCAAAACAGATGCTATTAAAAGTCTACATTACGGCCTGCATATTTTTGTAATACCAAGGTTGCGTCTTTTGTGTTGATCTTGCCGTCTCCGTTTACATCTGCCGCCTGTTCATTGATCCGGACATCCCGGCCTGCATATTTTTGCAGGATCAACGTAGCGTCCTTTGTGTTGATCAGCCGGTCACTATTAACGTCTCCCATCATCAGCGCTTCCATCTCGGAAAAAATAACATCATTGTCCGCCAGATGATATTCCGCGGCGTTCTGGGATACCGAACAGTACAGATAACGTTTTCCTGTATTGATGTCTTCCGCGGCCATGTAATATTCTTTCTGTACATCCATGGTCCTGCTTTCTCCTGCGCCAAGCGTACCGACAACATATGTCTCCAGAAGCCTGCCGCTGGTATTATCGTCGTACAGGCGCAGTTCCACCTGGCTGGCAGGGGTTTTGCCGGTGTTTGTTATCTTCACCTGTGACGCGCTGATCTTCTCAATGCTGATATCCGCATCATCCTTTTGCACCTGACACTCGTATACCGCCTGCTCCTCCAGCGGTTCGTCCGCTGTCAGCGTTACCACAACACAATCTTTCTCAAAAGAGGAAGGCACTTTTACATGCAGGATAGTTTCCGTATCCTCTCCCGGCTTTATCACATCCTGAACCGGAACGACCGCAAACTCCTGCCCCGCAATATCGGAAAAATGTGCTGTGATATTATGCAAAGGCTGTGTCCCTTCATTTACCGCGCTCAGGACAAATGTATTGTCATCGCCCGAATGATATGCCAATACATCATATGAGACTTCGCGGATACGCAGCCTGCAATGCTCCATCAGCTCCACAGACTTCAATATCGTGCCGCCATAGGGGTCGTCTTCTTCTTCGTTCACTGCCTGGAGCGTGTATACAAGAAGCGGCCGTTCGCCTGACCTGCACACCGCAAATCCATCTATGAAGCCATCCTCATATGTGACCTGCACCGGATAACTCTCAGGTTCCGATGATTGGTAGAAAACATTGCTCTTAAAGCCGTCATTCTCTATCCAATATACCCCTTCCGCGCTATCCAGCACTATATTTTTGCCGGCGGCACAGCCGGTTCTCTTAACTTTTCCATCCATGTCGCTGATATAACTCAATCCGCCGCCGGAATTCATGTAATACAATCTGTCCTTGACAAACTGCAGCTGTGATATGGCATCTCCTGAATATTTTTTGCCGTTAAAAAAGAGCATGCCGTCTTCCACATAAGCCAATTTCTCCTTTCCGGCAAAAACACCATAGGCCACTTCACTTACCGTTCCCTTTACGGACTGATACTCCGACGGCCGGGACCACGCATCTCCCTCAAGGGACGACATACAGATACTTGTCGTACCGCTCTGCAGCAGGACATCCCTGTCAGAATTTTCCGCCCAGACAGCAGTAAGATTTCCCGCTTTCTCACACAGGCTGAAACCATACTTGTATGTGCTGTTTTCAGCGCTGATCTTTACCGGAACATCAAATCTGCCGGTTTCCCGGTCGAAACGGGCAACATACAGTTCCATGGAAGCCGCCATGTCTTCATTGGAGCTTTCCGGCGTGAAAGGCCGCGCGCTGTTCTGATATATGGCATATACGGTCCCGTCATGCCGGAATAGCTTTGCGGCGGTATCCATGCGGCCGGTCTGCCATACGGCTTCTTCCTTTGACCACGCACCGTTTCTGTACACGCGATACATAAGCGTACTCTGCCCATTTGCCTCCGCCTGTCCATCTGAAACATATGTGAGCAGCAAATCATCGTTATCCAATTGAAGCATCTGCGGTTTTCCATGATCGCTCACCAGAGATTCCAGCACAGAGTCGTCGATCCGCCCCACATCCATGGAAGCCAGCGCGTTCATTTCCTGCAATGTCAGCGGCTCCCCGGGAGTGTAAGACAGTTTCGTCTCCTCTTCCTGAATGCCAAAGTCCGGCCACAATTCCAGATAATATGGAAACTTTTTTTCATACTTTGCGTCAAGTCCTATAAACGTAGACATTTTGAGAAAAATTTTACCCTTTATTTTTGCTTCCGCTGATTTTTTCGCACTTTCCCATGGAAATGACAGCTTTCCGCTCAAGGTCCCCGACAGACCTCCCTGCACATCTACCACAGCTAGATCCGCCCCGACAGCAACGCTGGGCGTCAATTTCCCCTCTATCTCTGATTTTGGCACTGTTCTTCCGTCTGAATAATCAATCTGGCATTTAAACTCCAGGCCGCCTTTTACGCCTACCTGAACATAGATCACGGTATAGACAAACTGTTTTTTCTTCAGACCTACCGAACCCTCTACTATTGCGCCGCCTTCCAGCAGCTTCGTAAGATTGCCGGCATCGTCTACTTCAAATTTGAAATATCCTGCCGTCTTGCTCTCTGTTTCAAACATGAGCCTTTTTGTCTTCTTTTTCAGATCATTGTTCACAGACGCAAATCCGTTTTGGACGCCGCCTTCCGCCTCAGAACCGTTGCTGCCATACGCCTGAACCAGGGATTTTACATCATTCCAGCTATCCTTCCACTCCCTAGAATCCCGGTCAGACTTGTCCAGTTTCGATTTTGTCTTATCCTTGTACCCTGCCAGAACCTCCACCGTTCTTTCTTTCTCATCATATTTCACGCTCAGATCTCCAAACCCGAAATCCAGCGGGGACTCCACTTCGCATTCCAGACTGAATACGTTAAATTCCATGCTCCCCAGCTTTACCAGGGGACCTTTCAAAAGAAACTCCCCCAACAGAGAATGCTGGAACGTCTTTGCCACCTTTGCCGTCAGATCGATGGATGAATCCTTATACTGGGTATTAACACCCTGCGCAGCAGGTTGTTCCACAGGCAGACTGCCGTCTTTTCGTATCCTGATCGCCGGCCTGATCCCATAATCATATGTACCGAAATAATCTCCCGCAGAACCATTGGCATTCACATAGTCATGCCGCAGGAAACCATACACCCGTTTTGATTCACTGCGCAGCCACCACCTGCACGCGCTGTCTGAAAACTCTCCACTGAAATTATAGAAGCTGTTCATTACATACGGCGTTGCATGGGCCACTCTCATGGTGTCGGCTGCACCGGAAGAAGAAAAACCATATGTCCCATTTACCACATCGTCATAGGATAACAAAAAAACCTTATCGTCTGTAAAGATCTCTTTTTGATCTCCGATCCCGCCCCACTTGTCTTCCGGGATATGACCGGTAACAAGGTGGGACACCTGGATCTGAGCCTGTTCCTCCGCCGAAAAAGCTCTCCGATAAAAATCTTCATTCAGCCATGCTCTGACCTCAGAAATATCCCAGCTGGTGTCCCACTTGTACGCGTCAAACGTATTCGCGGAACGAATGGGTCCCCACGCCAATACATTTTTGGACAACAAAAGATAACTGTCACCTTCGTCCGCAAGCACCTGCCACTCGATGGGATAATCCTTAAAATAATATCCATATCTGTCTTTTACATAGTGAACACCTTCAAGCACAAGAGTATCTTCTGTAAAAGCTCCTTCGCTGTCATATTGTTTTAATATCTCTATTTCATCCTCGTCCGTGACCCGATCCTGCACATAATTTCCAAAGTAGACGCTGGAACCTGCGGCCAGTGTCTGAGCGGCCTCCGCACGGATATGACAAAAAAGCCCTGTCAGCAACAGGATCGCAGCCATTCCCACAAAGCATCTTATGCCCCGTTTTTTCTGTTTCAAATCATCTCACCTCCATCAAACTGTTTAAAAAAGCTGAACATTTCACAGTCCTAAATTGTGTGGAAATGTCCAGCTTTTTCAATATACTATAAAAGTCCGATCAACTGTTTACTCTCTTTTTCCTTGCAAGAACGATCACTGTACCTGATGCTGCCATCAAAACAAAGAGACTGCCCAATGCGGCGTTATCACTTGTCTTTGCAGCGCTTGTGGTGCCTTTATCACTTGTCTGCCCATTGGAAGATCCTGAAGCGGCAGTACTGCTCGTCTTATTACTGGATGCCGGTGTTTTACTGTTTCCTCCAGAAGATACCGGCGCATCACTGTTCTTAGGTGACTGAGGCGCAGGCGTCTCGCTGTCCTTGGGCGACTGAGGCGCAGGCGTCTCGCTGTCCTTGGGCGACTGAGGCGCAGGTGTCTCGCTGTCCTTGGGCGACTGAGGCGCAGGTGTCTCGCTGTCCTTAGGCGGCTGAGGCGCAGGCGTCTCGCTGTCCTTAGGCGGCTGAGGCGCAGGCGTCTCGCTGTCCTTAGGCGGCTGGGGCGCAGGTGTCTCGGTGGGAGGTACTTCTTTTTCTTTTATAGTTACATTGATATTTGTCACTTCAAAAGTAATGTTCGTCAATTCCGTATTGTAAATATCATCCGGTGCATAGCTTATTGTGACAGGATAATTTCCCGCTTTCGCCCCATCATTGATCTGGAACGTTAATTGCGCTAATGTTCCGTTTACATCTGTATCAGAAATGCCGATATTCCATATGGTCCGGTAAGGCCTTGTTTCCACAGTAGGGCTCGTCACAAAAGCTGCGCCGGGCAGAAGGCCCATATTGTCTACTTTTACCAGCGTCATCATATCCGGATCATAGTCGAAATCCAATGTAATGGATGTAATACCCGGATTATTCTGAAGGGATACGTCTACCGTAACCGTCTCCCCCGCTTTTCCTTCCACAGTGCCCCCGATAACCCTGGGCGTCCCGCTTCCCAATACCGGCATACACTGACTGACAACACTTGTCATGCACAAAATCATTGCAACGATCAATCCGCTCAACTTATTCTTTTTTCTCATTTTGAACCTCCGTTTTTGTTTTGACATTCACTGAATGTCATTTATGCATTAATAATAGCACATCATAACAGTAATGACAAGCACTAAATGTCATTTTTTAAAGGAGATTGTTATGTTTATCAACAAAACGCCTACCGGAAGAAATAATATCTGCGGCGAAAAGATTGCCGCTCTGCGCACAAAAATGGGGATCTCCCAGAGAAAACTGGCCGACCGCCTCCAGATTGCCGGTCTGGATATCGATAAAAACGCGGTACAGCGCATTGAAGCGGGAAAAAGATTTGTCACGGATATAGAATTGAAAAAGATCGCTCTGGTACTGTCCATCACAGTTGACGAGCTGCTCGCAGAGGATGAAATAGGAAAGTCACCTCTGCGCTGTCACGGCCAGCCCCTCACAACACATAATAATGTGGGATGATATCCTCATAAGTGCCGTCCTTCATGCGGAACCCGCCGGGTATGATGCCCAGCTGCACAAAACCCAGCTTTTCATACAGGGCCAGCGCCCGGGTATTGGACTTCACCACGGCGTTGAACTGCATGATTCGAAAGCCCATCTCCTTTGCCTGGGCCAGGCAGTGCCGCACCAGGCGCTCGCCGATCTGCTGTCCTCTCATGTCCCGTCTCACCCCATAGCTGGCGTTGCAGATGTGGCCGCACCGCCCCACATTGTTGGGATGCAGTATGTACAAACCCACAATCTCGCCGGTGTCCTCGTCCACGGCGACTCCCGTGTAGGACTGCTCCTCAAAAAACGCCGTTCCCGATGTTTCATCCAGCAGCTCTGTCTGAGGAAAAGCGACGCCGTCCTCCACCACCTGGTTCCATATGAGATTTGCCCCTGTGATGTCTTTTGGGGAAAATTTTCTTATCATAATATTCATCGTATTTAGTCGGATCCTCCCAAAATCAATGATTTCTGTTCAAAAACAAAACATGCCGCTGTTTGTCCCTCTGCGGAAAACATACACATTATACAACGAAAGTCTGCTCTGTTCAAGCAGACGATCCCACCTGCCGTTCATAAAAGAAAAAATTCCGCTTGAAAAATCAGACGCTAGGTGGTATAGTGATAACAGCATTGAAATTAAACCGTCCAAAATGCAAAACGAAACCCCAGAGAGCGGCTACTCTCTGGGGTTTCTTGTCATTTACGGCTGACCGGACCGAGGCTCTCTACGTCTATTCGCCCTCATCGAACCATTTGCATATGTAATACGCGATCACACTTGCCATTATTGAGAGAAACATTGACTTTAAACCGTCCATGATCGTACACCCCCTTCCTGTCACCAGTATAGGGGCAGTGACGATCTTATTATATCATCTGCCTCTATTTTATTAAATAGTTTTTGTACATTATCACATAAATTATTATTTTTATTTTATTAATAAGATACTATTTAATTCTTTTCTTGAATCGGAATTGTCTATGCTATATAATAAGATCAATCTACAATTACGAAAGGCGGCGTGACAGATGGATGAAACGATGAAACAACAGTACACTGCGGGGGAGGATCTTGTGCCCTCCGCGGAGGAAGCGCGGCAAAAACTTGAAAAAGGAAATCTTGCATACATGACAGCTCGGACGGGCGGCGGTGATATCTCCCCGGAGATACGCCTGCGCACCTGCAGAGAGGGCCAGCGGCCATACGCCATCATTGTGACCTGCTCCGATTCCCGGGTGATCCCGGAGAGTATATTCAATGCCGGCATCGGCGACCTGTTTGTGATTCGTGTGGCGGGAAACGTCATTGACGCCCATCAGCTGGGCAGCATCGAATATGCCGCCGGACACCTGCACTGCCGTCTTGTGGTAGTGCTGGGCCATGACCACTGCGGCGCGGTGGACGCTGCCATCAACCACGCCCCGGAAGGCTACATAAAATATATCACCGATGAGATCCGTCTCGCCATCGGCCGTGAGACAGATGATCTCAGGGCCTGCTGCCTGAATGTGCAGCACAGTGTCTCTGTCATCGAGAAAAGCCTGGATATCCGCGGAGAAGAGGAACACGGTCTTCAGGTGCTGGGCGCTGTTTATCACCTGGAGGACGGCAG